>JALQUR010000031.1 GCA_023260695.1 Planctomycetaceae bacterium | reverse complement strand
GATGTCCCCCGGGGTCTTCATTGAAGAGTAGTTCTGCGGTACTGCTGATTTTTCTGCCGGACCGGCACCCCCCCGTACTCAGTCGCCGAACCAGACCCGCCGGAGAATTGCCTTCTGCGGCTCTGTCCGGCAGTTCATCAGGAGAATTCCGTGGCAGCTGCCGACCATGATCAAGTTCACAGCGCGGCTCGCAGGCTCCTGCAGCGACGCTGGTTTCTGGAAGAATGCGGGATCGGCCTGGGTGCCATTGCAGCGACCGATCTCCTGCAGCGTGATGTACGTGCGGCAGAACCTGCCAGCGATAATCCGCTCGCCCCCCGTCAGCCGCACTTTACCCCCAGGGCAAAACGCATCATCTACCTGTTTCAGGCAGGTGCTCCCAGCCAGCTGGAGCTGTACGATCACAAACCGGAACTGAAGAACAGAGACGGCCAGTTGCCCCCGGCGGAGCTGCTGGAGAACTATCGAGCTGCGTTCATCAATCCAAAATCCGCACTGCTGGGCCCGAAGTATGAATTTGCAGCACACGGTGAATCCGGCATGCTGCTCAGCGAGATCCTGCCACATACTGCCGCCATTGCCGACGATCTCTGCCTGATCCGTTCCATGCAGACGGATGCGGTCAATCATGCACCAGCACAGATCATGATGAATACCGGTTCTCCGCAGTTTGGCCGCCCCAGCTTCGGCTCATGGGCGCAATACGGGCTCGGCAGCGAAGCGGAAGATCTGCCCGGCTTTGTTGTGCTCACCAGTGGCAAGGGCACCAGCGGTGGAGCCAGCAACTATGGCTGTGGATTTCTGCCGACGATGTACGGTGGTGTGCCCTTCCGCAGCAAAGGTGACCCGGTCCTGTATCTCTCCAATCCTCCGGGTGTTGACGCCACATCCCAGCGGCAGACCCTGGATGCCCTGCAGCAGCTCAACGAGCTTGCACTGCAACGCTACGGCGATCCTGAAATCGCAGCCCGCATCCAGAGCAGTGAAATGGCGTTTCGACTCCAGACCAGCGCTCCGGAACTGATGGATCTCAGCGGCGAATCTGCGGCCACCCTGGAACGGTACGGGATCAGTAATCCGGAAGAACCGGGCTTCGCACGCAACTGTCTGCTGGCGCGTCGCCTGGCCCAGCGAGGCGTTCGGTTTGTCCAGCTGTTCCACGAAGTCTGGGATCAGCATGGAAACCTGAAAGCCGGCGTAAAAAAGAACGCCGAAGAAACCGACAAAGCCAGTGCTGCTCTGGTCACCGATCTGAAGGAGTGTGGACTGCTCGAAGATACGGTTGTGATCTGGGGCGGGGAATTCGGAAGAACTCCGATGGTTCAGGGTGGCAACGACGGACGCGATCATCACAACCGCGCATTCAGCATCTGGCTTGCCGGCGGGGGAATTCGCGGCGGCACTACCTGGGGCGCCTCCGATGAATTGGGATTCAATGCCGTTGAGAATCCGGTTCATGTCCATGACCTCAACGCGACGCTGCTGCATCTGCTGGGAATGGACCACACTCGCCTGACCTATCGATTTCAGGGTCGCGACTATCGTCTGACGGACGTTCATGGACAGATCGTTGACGGCATTCTGGCCTGAGCGGGCTGCATCGCAAACGGCATTATTCTCTCTCGGTCCTCCTGCCGTGAATACTGACAACGCAGCAGGGAATTGAGTTTTGCAAGCGGGCTGAGAAGCCTGAATTGAGGACATCATGAGCATCTTCTCACGGAATCAACTGCCCATTTCCCGCACTGCACTGCTGTTGCTGATGCTCGCCACTGTCTTCAGCTCCTGTGGACGCACTCAGGATCCTGAACAGGGACCATCAGCAGACAAATCTCAGGAATACAAACAGCAGCTGCAGGCACTCCAGCAGCAGATCGGGACACTTGCAGCAGAGCAGCGTTATCAGCGATCGGACAATGCAGCGCTGCTCAACGACGCAGCGATCTATGCAAAGGCCGCAGAATGGATCCTGCGGTTTCGCGAATTCCCCAAACCTGTTTACGAGGAACAACTGCAGCAGGTGCTGGCGGAAGGTCGTCGTCGCAGTGAACTGCTGGAACAGGGCCGGGAAGACTGGAATCTGCGTGTGGGCACATCCATTCGCGGTTACGTCAGTGCCGTGGATGGCTCGGTGCAGCCCTACGCAATCACGCTTCCGGACGGTGTGGACCCGCAGTCTGGTGATCGCTGGCCGCTGCATATTGTTCTGCACGGTCGCGCTGATCAGATGAATGAAGTGAATTTCATCGCCCGGATGGATGGGAAGAAACAGCAGGATGCGGATGCAGAAACTCAGCAGTGGATTCAGCTCGACGTGTATGGCCGCGGGAACAATGCCTATCGCTGGGCCGGGGAGACAGACGTTTTTGAGGCATTTGCCGATGTCCGCCGACGTTTTCGAATTGATGAAAATCGCGTGACTCTGCGGGGCTTCTCAATGGGTGGTGCTGGCGCGTGGCATCTGGGCCTGCATCACTCACATCTGTGGAGTTCAGTGGGGCCCGGTGCGGGGTTTGTTGACTTTTACGCCTACCAGAAACAGGACCCCGTCAGTGATCGCCGCCCGTTTGCCCAGCATGAGACACTGCGGATCTACGATGCAGTGAATTACTCGCTCAATGCCTTCAATGTTCCGGTCTGCACCTACGGAGGCGAAAACGATCCGCAGCTGCTGGCAAGTACAACGATTCAGCAGGCAGCTGCCGCCCGCAATGTGGAACTGACCATGCTCGTCGGTCCCGGGATGGGACATAAATTCGATCCGGAGAGTTTCCGTACCTACATGGATTTTCACACCAGAAATTCCGAGCAGGGGCGTCCGCGTTTCGGCGCCAGGAAAAAGATCCGCTTCTCCACCCACACCCTGAAATACAGCCAGTGCGACTGGCTGCAGATTCAGGAAGTGGATCAGGTGTATCAGGAATCCACTGTCGAAGCAGAAATCACTGCAGAGGATCTGCTGGTGATCGAGACTCAGAATGTGCGACTGCTCACCATTGCTCGTGATATTGCCGCGGCGGTGCAGCTTGATGGCACGCTGCTTCCCCTGCGTGAAGCTGCCGAAGGTTTGCTGCCCGATGTGTGGTTTACGAGGAGCGAGGATGGCTGGAGTCTGCTCAGTTACGCCGAATCTCGAGCAGTGTCAGGCAACCCCGATATTCGCAAGCGACCTGACCTGCAGGGACCGATCGACGACGCCTTCATG
>JALQUR010000716.1 GCA_023260695.1 Planctomycetaceae bacterium | reverse complement strand
GGACGTGGACATTCTGCGATGAAGGTACGCACTGACCGTAAAATGCAGCCCATTTGAAGTGCCGTCCGTCGTGCTCGTCATCGACTGTCGGCTGAAATCGACTTCGTTTTCTGGTGCTAACACCCGATTATCAACGAGCTTTGACGTCGGCTCAGTTTTTTGACCCTATGACATCAGCATGGCACGCTGCCAGCACGAGGTGGCGATCGATGCTGAATTGGACTCAATCGCCCAACGAGTTCTGAACATTCCCACGCTGGAGTCGCGCAAAATGGACTCACTGGACTTCCACGAGGTGTCGGTCTGGCAGCTGCTGGCCGCTCTCCGATTGGCCCATCGCGCGGGCCGCAAAGATAGAGTCTCCTGGGTGCCTTCCGGCCTGCCACCTTTCCTCAGTACGCTTGTCGATTCATTTTGACAGGAGTGAGTCATGGTGATACAATATGTCACCATTGTAACACCACCGCTGAAGGTCTGAAGATGCTCAAGAACTTCGTCAAACATGGAAACAGCTGGGCACTTATTGTTGATCGGCCGATTCTCGACCTTCTGAAGATTGATCCGGAGTGCCCGGTGGAGTTGACCACAGATGGTGAGTCCATCCGGATTACTGCGGCTGCGGACGACAGTCGGAAGGAAAAGCTGCGCAAAGCGAGCAAGAAGGTGAATGCACGGCACAAGAAGGCTTTTCAAAAGCTTGCTGAGTAGGTTCACATGCCTGAGTTTCTGACATTGGAAGACGTGTTGGAGTTGCATGCGGGCCAGATTCAGAACTACGGCGGCAGTGAGGGATTGCGCAGCAGTGATTTGCTGCAGTCTGCCATCGCCCAGCCAGGCGTAACCTTTGACGGAGAGTTCCTGCACACCGACATCTTTCAAATGGCCGCGGCCTACTTGTTCCACCTTGTTCAGAACCATCCTTTCATTG
This sequence comes from Planctomycetaceae bacterium, assembly GCA_023260695.1. Classification (GTDB taxonomy): domain Bacteria; phylum Planctomycetota; class Planctomycetia; order Planctomycetales; family Planctomycetaceae; genus SXXK01. The sequence goes on along the minus strand of JALQUR010000716.1, from coordinate 659 downwards.
ACGGCAACAAACGAATTGGTTTGGAAGCTGCCCTGGTCTTTCTCGAAGTCAATGACCAGTCGATCGATGCAGACGACGAGCAACTCGTTGAGCTCGTTCTCGGAGTTGCTCAAGGTCGGATCGATAAGGCACATATTGCCGATTTCTTCCGGACTCACGCCGTCACTTCCTGATTAGAAGGGATGCGAGTTGCCGTACGTCCTGTGAACTTCTCCCACCTCTGGATAATCACGTCACAATACAGAGGGTCCAGTTCCATCAGGAACGCGTGACGCCCAGTCTGCTCAGCACCCATCAACGTGCTGCCGGATACGCCGAACAGGTCGAGGACGTTCTCGCCGGTCCGAGACGAGTACTGCATCGCCCGTGCTCGTAGGGTCAAAAAACTCAGCCGAACTCAAAACGTGGGAAAACACCGCGTTTCGAGACGCCAGATGATTGCATCCGTGTGCCTTGATTTCATCCGTCGGCACCGGACACTGGCCCATTTCGGCGCCGAACATGTCCCCTGTCCTCCAGCCATGGCACATCCTGCTGGCACTCTCTGCGGCCTTGTGAACCAGCGTCAGCAACAGACCATTGAGTTTCAGAATGCTCAGATCGAGGCCCTGCTGAAGCAACTCGGAAAGAAGCGACTGCTGCTGGATGACGACCAGCGT
>JALQUR010000670.1 GCA_023260695.1 Planctomycetaceae bacterium | reverse complement strand
TTCTGCGACACGTTTGCCATGCCGTAGGGGTCTTTGAGCGCGTTGAAACCCATACCGGCGCCGCCTGTCAGACCACCCATGCGCAGTTCGCGATAGGCGTTGAAGCCTTCAGGTAAATTTTGCAAACCCACAAACGTTGCGAGTAATAACCCGACTGACGGCAAATTGCCACAAGTGATCTGCCCTGCGGTGACGCGTCCCCAGAGTGCCGCTGCCAGGCAGCCTGATAACGATCACGATCCGACTTCAATAGGGTGATCCGCTGCGTGAGCTTCTGTGCATCCACATTATCCGGGGCCACCTGCGTCAATAACTGCTCCAGCTCAGCTGACGCTGTGTCGATGATCTGCTGCAATCGCGAGTATTCAGCGGACGAAGGCTCATCCAGAACCGTCAGCGCAGCCTGCAGACCAGCTTCTGCCAGTGTGATGGCTTTGTTGCAGTCCTGCATGCGGTCACTGGTTTCCAGGAACTTCTCTGCCCGCGCCTGATCTCGTTCCGCGACAGCATCATCGTACCTTTGAAGTGCAGCGACCATCGCTTCCTGAGCTCCCTGCAGCTTTGACCTGGAATCCGGTGCCTGCCCGATCTCCAGCAGTTGCGCTGCATTGGCTGCCAGTGCTGCCGCAACCTCAGTGCCTACCGTATCAACCGCATCACCTTCGCTGATGGTGTCCACCTCATGGCGTATCTGGAAGGAGGCAACCTTGATTTCACTCTGCTTCAGTTGTGATTCTGCCTGCTGCTTCGCGATTGCCAGCTGGGTATTGTTCTCTGCTGCTGTTGCCGCGGCCGCCCTGGCGGTGTCACGTTCTTCAGTCAGTGTGGCGACCTGTTTCTCCAGCGGTCTCAGTTTTGTCAGTTCCGTCTTCTGATCGGCGTTCTCCTGACGCAACCGGTCCGCATCTGCCATCAGCGTCTGCCGTTCACTAATGACTGCTGCCAGATCCTGATTGACTTTGTCAATGGCAGCCGTCAGATGATCGATCTGTACCAGTGCGGCAGCGACCGCCTGGTCCCCTTCCAGGAGTTGTTCCGCCTTACGGAACTGCACTGCATACTCTTCCAGCAGCGTGTTCCGGCGATCATCCTGAGACAGATTCCACGCGGTCCAAAGCTGCAGACCAAGGCAAGTCACGGTGGTCAACACCCACAAGGACACCATGCGACGGTAACGACGCTGCTCCCGCTGGCGGTGCACGCCATCAGACATCCCCGCAGCAGACCAGTTCTCCTCATGCTCAGGATTTGTTTCGGACATTTCAGCATTCCTTTGCCTGTCACATCATCGTGAGCTGGTGCGGTGGTGTTTCCATCTTTGAACACCGGAATTCACTGACGACCCGCCCCCGTTGCTGGTACCACTCGTTAAGTGGTAGCCAGGTGTCTCGGTGTTCTGCTCATGGAAGCCGCTGCAGCGTAGCCGAGGCCGGCTTCAACCGCAGGCGTGCCTCGAGGCCCGGGAGCGATCCCTCAGCGAACTCTGCGGCCAGAGTGTCTTGTACTTCACTCACCAATTTCTGATCAATACGTTTGCTTCCGGGAGCGCGTCGACGATCTCACGATTCAGCAATTCGTCGGAGCTTTCTGAGCGGCGACGCGCCCCGTTGAACAAGTCGACTTAACCGCTCCCGTGCCAAGCCTTCTTCGTTATGACTCGCGCGACTCTGTTCCGGAAGTCACGACAGCACAACGGTTTGCACTAGTTCGATTCATTCGCGGTGGCTCGGAGGTAACCAACTCTCCTCAGACTTTTTTGAACGGGGTTAACAGCAGGCGCGACAGCGGAGTGGCGAGTACTCGAGCGGATAATTCCTGACTTTTGCGTCAGGAATCACGGCTGCAATTCGCCTCGCTAT
>JALQUR010000626.1 GCA_023260695.1 Planctomycetaceae bacterium | reverse complement strand
GTGCCGCAGCCGCTGGTACCGAAGCAGGCAGATCGGGTAACCGAATTTGCGGTTCAGAGACTTCAGGCTGCGTTACCGGCTGTGTTGCTTCAGCCAGCATCGTCTCGGGAGCTGGTGACGTCTCCGGAACATCCACAGGCTCAGGCAGCGTCGTCTCTGTTACAAACTCCTCTGTCTGTAATTCACTGACATCAGCAGTCGTCGATGAACCGATTAACGGTGACAAACGTGCCGGCTGATGGATTTCCAGCTGAATCCAACCCAGCAACAGCAGCACCATCAGCGTCACCAGGGAACTTGCCATCGCTGAACTGCCGTTGCGACGCAGCTCCAGCAGTAGCGGACGCTGACTGCCGGACAAATCACGAGCGGAATTCCCTGCTCTGTCTGTCGTGAGCCGCAGCGAACTCTGTTCCTCCACAGCCGCCATCTGTGCCCGCTCGAGCACCCGCTGCAGACTCTTCCCCCGGCGTCTGGACGCACCTCGACGTCCGCCACAGGAAGAAACCCCAGGCACAGATGACTGCCGCTCTGACACCGCAGCCACAGCCCGCCCGGCCAGCGGCTCGGCTGTGCCCTGACCCACTCCCCTGCCGACCCCGCAACTGCCATGAACAGCGGGGGCGGTGATCTGCCGCTGCAGTTGCTCAAATCGCTGTTCCAGCTGAACAACACTGCTGCGTGCGGACGGACCTGCGACTACAGCACCTGACCGGGTAACACTGCCGTCCCTGTCTGACTCTGCCGCCATTGCTGCCGCAGCATTCAGCTGCCCGCCCAACGACTGCATCGCCGTTGCGTCGTCATATCCGACGCAGTCACCCCTGGCGTCACTCTGCTGCCGTTGCCGAAAGTACCCGTAGTCGTCGTCTCCGGCTTCGGCCAGCTGCGAAAACTTTCGCGCTGCAGCAAGATACTGCTGAGCCAGCGCAGCATGATGCACAGACGCGGACAATGCCTCCTGCACCTGATCGCGGAGACGCTGCAGTGGCTGCGGAAGTGAGCTATCGGGGTCTGCCCGGACCATTTGTGATCCCTGCTGCTGACTGCGAATGCGACAGGCAATGCCTCACTTCCGAACGCCATTCCGGAGCGGACACTTGATTGCGCAGGGAGGAAATCCTACGGACGTTATTTAGTACTACCCTGATACAGGCTAATAACACCGCCTGCGTTTTTGCGAGCCGAAGCTGAAATCCCCGCTGCGAACACCACGATCGGGGCCGAATTTACCAGTTGCAACGATCATTGCCCGCAAGGAACTGCTCGAAGACCCGGGGCGACTGCAGCTCCCAACTTCCGTAACCAGTCTGAGAATCGCCCCCGCCAGCAAATCTTCTCACAGACACATCACACAGGCGTGCACTGAAGAATCAGGTGTGCCGATGCTCAAGCGGGAACTGCCGACCCGAAATTGCCCACCGGCTGCGGCACTGATCACTCCTGCAGATCAACTGCAGCGTGAATCACGCACGCTGCACGGCAGACTTCGATCGATCACAAGGCAAAAAAAAACGCTCCTTCCGGAGCGTCTGAGCGTGGGTCAGAATTGCGTGTTCATGGGTCAGTGATCAAACCCTTTTGAAAAGAGTCCCGTGACCGCACCCGCAGCGGCTTCAGCGTCATCTCCGGCAATTTCCAGTTCCAGCACCGCACCACAGGGAGCAGCCAGCAGCATCAGATCAAAAGCTGATTTTGCATCTGCATGCCGCCCGTCAAACGACAGTTTAATTGTCGAATTGAAGCTGGTAGCCATGCGCACAATCTGTGAGATCGGGCTCAGGTGCAGCCCGTTCTCTGATTTCACTGTAACCTGTCCAGAATACATAAGAATTCCCAGCCGGATTCGCGTGGCTGCATTTGAGAAGCTTGATTGCAGGAGGCGCAATTCGCCCCGGGTAAACCATGACCAAAGTGATCCGGTTTCAATCCCACGTGGCAGAACCATCACACCTGTACAAAACAAAACCGCCCGCTGGTTGTCAGCCGGAGCCTGAGCGGTTCAGACCGCCGCAGAGAGCCCGCAGGATCGACTCAGGCAGACTGATCAGCTTCGTCGCCTTCGACGAGCAGATCCCAGATATCGTCAACAGACTGTGACTGCTTGAGAAAGTTGCAGAAGTCGTTGTTCCGCAGATGGCGGGAGATGTTTTCCAGACCGCGGAGGTGATCACCGGGACGATCTGTGGGGGAAACAACCAGAAACAGAATGAATACGTCTTCGCCATCAAGGCTGGCAAATTCGATCCCTTTGCGGGAAATCGCCACTGTCGCGTGAATGCGATCCACGACCGTGTGCTTTGTGTGTGGTACGGCAACGCCATTCCCGATTCCGGTCGAACCCAGTTCTTCGCGTTTCAGGATCGCTGCGACAACAGACTCTTCTTCTGCGGCTGGAAATGCTCCGGAAGCGCGCAGACTCGCAACCATTTCACGGATGATTTCTTCTTTGCCCCCAGCAGCGGCGTCCGGGATAATGGCTTCTTTTACGACAAATTCAGTCAGCTTCATGGGTCCTTGCCCGTTCTCCAGAAACAACCAGAAATATGTAATTGGAATCGATAAATCGCCATGCAGCGTTGTTCACTGCCGCGACACAACGTCTTACCACTGTCTGCATGCCCCGCGCGAGTCACCGGGACATCTGAAGACGGAGTCCGCTCAATCAGATTCAATTCAGCTTACTCTGTTTCAGATCGCTCTTCTGCAGATCGAGTGGCTTCCGAGACCGAAGTTGTATGCCGATGATCTCGCTGCTTTTCCTTGTATCTGTGAACCTGATGCTCCATTTTGTGCAGAGCACGATCGAAGGATGAACGAGCGTCTTCACCCTCAACGTGAGCAACGATGGTGTGATAGCCTTCAATTTCAACCAGCAGTTCAACATCAACGCGGTTGGACTGAAAGTCGAAGGTCACGTCAATCTCACTCACTGTATCGAGAAACCGAACCAGCTTTTCGGCCTTTTGATTAACGTGCTCACGAACATCGTCGCGAACTGTGCCATGCCGACTGGTGATCGATACCTGCATAACGTGTGTCCTTCCTGACTGATTACCTGAATCCTGGAGTGTACCTGACCCAACCCGACCGTACCTGAATCGGAACAGAGACTGGCACAGGTGTAATCGGCACCCAGGCAAAAGGCCGCATCTGCTTACGCTGGCAGGCCAGAAACCAGGCCCACGGCAGCCTCACATCGGCGACCGAACCAGCAACCGCACCAATGACCGAGTCCAAAAAAACACAGAGCACGGAACTAATGGGCGATTCGCTGTGCCAGAATACTAACCAGGTGCCCAGATGCGGTGAAGTGATTCCAGAAAAGTCCCGGAGTCCGGGAAGTTCCGGTACATGGGTATCACACCCGGTCCTGCCCGCATGATTACCCGAAGCGGGATGGTGATTACTCCACTGTCCAGAAATCAAACACAAACGGTTTGTCCAGCTTTCCGCCGAGCATTTTCACGAACTCCTGATGCGCCGGGTGCGGCAGGTAGGCATCCCGAGCCTCCTCCGATTCGAACGTCACGATGTATCCATGCGTGAAGCCGTCAGCAAGTCCTTCAGGACTGTTGTTCGTGCCCCGCTCAAATGCTGTGATCCCCGGAACCTTGTTCTGCAGATCACTGAATGCCTTGTTGATCTGGTCGAGGTCAGCAGCAGAGATCCCTTCCTTGTACCGGAACAGAACAACATGCCGCAGAACACGGGTGGCCGCCCTGCGAACACCGGTTGCCTCCAGCATTCGTGCCGCCACAAAGCGGTTGCCAGCCTCATTCAGATGTACCGTATCTGAAGTCAGAACACCTTTTTCTGCATTGGCAGTGTTGTATTCCCGCAGGTAAGCCATGAAGTGGCTCCGCAGATCAAGCATCGGTGTCTTCGTTTCTGCGGCCACCTTGCGACTCAGGTCGCAGTACTGATCCAGCATCTTATCCAGGTCATTGCTGCCATCCGTCTTTTCGCCAATCACACTTGGTGTACACAGAATGACCTGTGCATCCTTTTCACGGCAGCGACTGATCAGGTTGCGCAGGCCCTGCTCGTAGGCCTCAGCAGGAGTACCTCGATCCCGAATTGAGTGCCACACATCATTGATGCCGATGTAGATCACCACCCAGTCAGGGTTATGGCTGAGCACATCGCGATCAAGCCTCGCTTCGAGATCGGGAACCTTATGCCCGCCAATCCCGGCCCCGACGACCTTGACGTCAGCATCAGGACGAACCCGCTGCAGCTCAGCGGTAAACATCGTGATGTAACCATTTTCGCCGGCACCGGCCGCCGTAATTGAGTCACCCAGAAAAACAATCGTCTGACCATTTTCCAGTTGAGCAACAGAGTCTGCCGTGATCGCGGTCATCGCCAGGAGTACCATAAAACTGCTGCTCAAAACGGATTTCAGGCACTGTATCAATGACATGGCGACCACCACTTTCTGTCAGACCGGCAGGCGACTTCGGAAGGAATCTGTAGACGTATCCGGACAAAACGACCAGGAAAGCAACCAGCAGCCGTCATTGAGCCCGATGCATGAGGACAGGGAAACTCGCAGACCTGTTGCAGATCGTCAACCGAACCGACATCTGCAGGTCGGTTTTTCCGGTGAATCTTCGAGCCGGTGCGGTCGTTCGCACGATGTTGCTTCTCGGCAGCATCGATCTTCCGGAATGGCATGTCACATCAGGCAGACACGACCTAGACTGAATCTGACCGGACCGAATCTGACCTCAACAGTGCTCCAGCTGGTGAACAACTCACACCCTCAGCCGGCAGCGACGAAACCAGGAGACCAGAGATGACTCGAAAAATCTGGGAGAATCTTCGCAGCGTGCTGGTCATCATCGGACTGATCTGGGCCTGCTACTTCATTTCCTTCGTATTCGATCGAGACGCTTTTGCACTTTTGCCCCGCGAACTTCCCGGATTGCGAGGGCTGATCTTCATGCCACTGGTGCATGCAGATCTGAATCAGGTCCTGAGCAATACTCTTCCGCTCACTTCGCTCCTGCTGATGCTGCGATTTTCCGCTCCGAAATTCTGGCGAACTCTGCTGGCGTTGAGCCTGAGCAGTGGCCTGCTGCTCTGGCTGTTCGGTCGTTCAGGCGTCCACCTGGGCGCTAACATGCTGATCTACGCCCTCGCCGCATGGCTGATCACTACCGGTTTTGTTCAGCGTCGTCTGCTCGCAGTCGCCGCAGCCGTTCTGGTCACGGTTTCCTTCGGGGAGTTGTTCTGGAAGATGTTTCCCACCGCCGGCACTCATGTCCTCTGGGAAAGCCATCTGCTCGGAGCTGTTGCTGGATTTGCTCTGGCGTGGAGGAAGAGAACGGCCCAGGCTGCAGACAGTTCGCAGCGACCGCAGTCGCAGCAAGTGGCTGCAGCACCAGCGCAGTCGGCCCCATTATCAAATCCTGCGTCCGCAGTCAGCAGCCAGCCGGCTGACGACACACAGACTGCCGAAGACGGCTTCGCGATCTGACTGCAGAGAATGATCTGCTGGGTGACCTTTCACCGCCGCCTGCCCATTCTCCACCCACGCATTGATCTTGACCATCTTCAGCATCGCCTGCTAGAACGGCAGATTCGGCCACAAGGGCCCGGGGAACACGCAGGGAAGCGGCAGATGCAGAGTTTTTTGAGGATCTTCACGTACGTAATGCGTCATCGCAGACTGGTTGCGATGTCAGTGATCTGTGCGATCGGCGTTTCCGTATTCTGGACATTCAATCTGTCGATTGTTTTTCCTGTCGTCAAAGTCCTGTTCCAGGATGGCAGCCTGCATGAGTTCGTGGACGGAGAAATCTCTGATCTTGAACTTCGCATAGCTCAGCACACCGAGACCCTGCAGCACATTCCCGCCGGTGATGTTCGCCACCGCGCCAGACTGCAATCGCGACTCGGAGATGACTCGCGGAATCTGCTGCTGTTCACTCGGGTTCGCAGTTACGCTATGCCGTGGGTGCCCAAAGACAAATTTGACACCATGGCAACTCTGCTGGGACTGCTCCTGCTGGCCACAGTCGTCAAGGGGATCTTCATATATTGTCAGGAGATCCTTGTCGGCAGCATCGTGCAGCTCACCGTCAACGCCGTTCGTCAGGACTGTTTTCGTGCCGCACTGAAGCTGGACTGTCAGTCACTGGGACAGATTGGTACTCCCACGCTGATGGCCAGGATGACCAACGACGTTGAACAGATGACGCTTGCCATCCGTCTGTTCGGAGTGACTCTGGTCCGTGAACCACTCAAGGCCGCCTGCTGCACGATCGCCGCATTCTATGTGAACTGGCGGCTGGCGTTGCTGTCCGTAACGATGGTGCCGCTGCTGGGACTGACGTTCAATTACTTCGGCCGCCGCCTTCGTCGCGCATCCCACCGTACCATGGAGAGCATGGCTCGCATCTATGAATGCATGGGAGAAACTTTTGGTGCGGCGCGGATCGTGATGGCCTTCTGCGGATTCCGAAAGCATCGCCGACAGTTCTTCCGAGCCAATCGGGAGTACTACACCGGCTCAATGAAAGTCGTACGTCTGGGGGCTCTCTCCAGGCCGATTTCAGAAGTGATGGGTGTGGTCGGCGTCTTTGCTGCACTGGCTCCGGGAGCATACCTCGTTCTGCGTGGTACAATTTCCATCTGGGGAATTCGCCTGGCCTCCGCCCCCATGAGCATTGCTGAACTGGCGACACTTTACGCGTTGCTGGCGGGAACGCTGGACCCCATGCGCAAGCTCTCCAATGTGTTTGAAGGGATCAAACGCGGCATGGCTGGAGCGGATCGCGTCTTCAGCCTGATCGACCAGCGGACGATTGTTCCCGAACCACAGTCACCGCGGATGATGATCCCCCACCAGAAGTCCATTTCGCTGAAGAACATCAGCTTCCGCTACTCAGACGATGGCACTCCGACAGAGGCCCGTCCGCTTGCCCTGCGAAACGCAAATCTCGATATCAGTTTCGGAGAAGTCGTGGCTGTCGTCGGCGGCAATGGATCCGGCAAGTCCACGCTGCTCAGCCTGCTGCCGCGATTCATGGATCCTTCAGACGGATCGGTAACGATTGACGGTGTCGACATCCGGGAACTGCGTACACGCGATCTCCGCAGTCAGATCGGACTGGTCACTCAGGAGACATTTCTGTTCAACGATACGATCCTTGAGAACATTCGCTATGGCAATCCGAGCGCCACTCGCGAACAGATCCGCAATGCTGCACGCAAGGCTCAGGCCGCTGAATTCATTGAACAGCTTCCGGATGGATATGACACACCGATTGGCGATCGTGGAGGTCGACTTTCCGGAGGACAGCGGCAGCGAATTGCGCTGGCACGCGCAATCATCCGGGATCCAGCCATCCTGATCCTTGATGAAGCAACTTCGGCTGTTGATTCTCGCAGTGAAGATGTCATTCACTCAGTGCTGAAGGACTTTGTTGTTGGCCGTACCGTGTTCATCATTACTCACTCGCTGAGTGCCGCTTTCCTTGATCTTGTCACCCGAATTGTGGTGATGGACCAGGGACAGATCATTGCCGATGGGTCATGCGAAGAGATTCGCAGGACGCCGGAATTCAGCAGACTGCTGCAGGGTGATGCAGCCGCCAGCCGAGCCGCCTGATTCCGGGTTGAACTCCACCCTGTCTGCCTCCGTTCGGGAGTGCTTCATGAGAATGCAGTCGCCCGTTGTACTCTGGAATTTTCTCGATGGTCGTCGAGGACACGAGAACCAGGTCCGTGCATTCAGCAATTCCGTCTCAGCACTGATCCCTGCTCAGGTGCGTGAGATTCGACTGCAGCCGGAACAATACGGTATGCGGGGGCTGCTGCCGTCTCGCTGGCGAACTCTGCTGGATCATCTGCCGCAACCCGATCTGCTCATCGGAGCTGGTCATCGCACTCAGGCGTCTCTGCTTACCTGCCGCCGCCTTTATGGTGGCCGCTCCGTGATACTGATGAAACCGGGACTCCCGAGCCGCTGCTTTGACTTCTGCATCATCCCGCAGCACGACACAGTACGCAGCAGTCACCCGGGTATCCTCCGCACCAGCGGGGCCCTCACCATGCACCGCCGTACAGGACACATTGAAAGCCAGCGAAAGCTGATACTTCTGGGGGGGCCTTCGCGGCATTATTGCTGGGACAGTCCGCACGTGATTCGCGCGCTGCAGTCACTTCTCGACTCTGAACCCGGACCATGGAAAATCCTCACCTCCCGCAGAACACCTGCAGACTTCTGTCGTCAGTGGTCACAGCTGCAGTCTGATATTCCAGTACTGCCACCGGAGGATTCCGCTGCAGAACAGGAATTCAGACAGCTTCCATCGTGCAGTCGGCTGGTTGTCAGCTGCGACAGCATGTCCATGATTGCCGAAGCCCGTGCGACCCGTGCCGATGTCTCACTGCTGCGACTCCCGGAACGTCGCCGTTCTCGCATCACACGCGAAATCAATCGACTGATTTCCACGGCAACTGATGTCACGCCTGGTGAGTTTCTGTTCCGACTACCGCTGCTGAATACCGTCGGACCCTCAGAAGCAGAACGGTGTGCAGCCCTGATTTTACAGGCCATCAGGGCAGACACCGTCACAACTGCTCAGACACACACCCGCCAGCTTCCCGCCAGCAGCTGGGCAGGTCTGCTGGGCAGACCAGGAACTGTGCCCGCTGACCTGCACATGAGTGGGATCCCATGATCATGTCGGGCCTTCAGCTGCTGCCGGTACCGGCAGCCTCCCCGCAGGCTGTGCCCTCGACAGCCAGACCACAGCTGCCGCCGAACTGTGTCACAAAATGCAGTCCGGGGTTTCAGTTCCCGGCCACGCTGCTGACTCCGCTGATGCAGCTCCGCACCTGGCTTCTGCAGCAGGGATACTTCGGTGGTACTCCACTGCAGCAGCAGCTGGTGATCTGCGGCTTTCCGAGAAGCGGAACAACGCTTTGTCAGCTGATGCTGGAAAGCTGTACGGCGGACATCGGCAGCGCCGGACGGGAACGGCGTGCTTTGCAGATCGGGCGATTCGGCTCACGCAGACATGAATCATTCGTGTCCAAGCGACCAAAGGATCTGTTTCTGATTCCGGAAATTGCTGAATGGTATCAGGCCCGTGGCATCCGCGTGCAGTTCCTGGTCATGCACCGTGATCCTCGATCAATCCTCACTTCGCGGCACTTTTCGGCGCCTGCGGAGTACTACTTTTCGCCATCACTCTGGAAACAGTATCGCCCGCACTGGAAGTGGGCCTGCCAGCGACCCGATGTGCTTTCCCTGAGTTACGAACAGCTGGTCCGTGATCCCGATCGTTGCCAGCGATCGATTCTTGAATTCACCGGGTGGACTGCATCGCGGCCATTCTCAGCATACCACCAGCAGGTTCCGGCAGGATTCGATCATCGTGCTCTGAACGGACTCCGGCCCGTGGAAACCAGCCGTATCGATGCATGGCGTGCAGCAGGACACTTCCGGCGAATCGCTGACATTCTGAATGCAGTTCCGGAACTGCCTCAGCTGCTGATGGAAGATGGATTCGAAGCTGATACATCGTGGGCAGAACCATGGCAGAACCTCGCTGTATCCTCATCGCTGTCAGCGGAGGCAGCAGCATGATTGTCTCACGCAGATTCGGCTACATCTTCCTCAAGACAGCCCGCACTGCCGGAACCAGCACTGAGATTGCCCTGTCCAGGTCTGCTGGTCCGGACGACATCATCACCCCGATCATGAAGGAAGATGAAATCCTGCGGCGGCGTGAAGGCGGCTGCGGTCCCCGCAATCATCATGCCCGCCCCGGGCAGCCGCTCTGGCAGGGACGACTGCGAACACTGCTGCATCGCGGCCACAGCCTGTTCCGTAATCATATGTCCGCTGCTGAACTGCGTCCGCTGCTGCCTGAGCAGCTGTGGAACGACAGCTTTCGATTCTGCGTGGAACGCAACCCTTTTGATCGGGCCCTCTCACTTTATTACTGGTGCTGTCGCCACGGCGAAGCGATCTCGCTGGATGAGTTTCTCGAATCACCACGGCTGAATCTGCTCATTGATCGCGGACGCAGGATTTACCTCGACGACGCCGGAGAACTGCAGGTCCATCGGGTGCTGCGATACGAACAGCTTTCCCGGCAACTCGAAGACCTGCGACAGGAACTCGGCATTCCCGAACCGCTGCGGCTGCCATTTGCCAAGTCCGTGGCTCGCGGTGATCGACGACACTACTCGGAAGTCCTCAGTTCCCTGGCTCGACGCAGAATCGAAACGCTGTTTGAACCGGAACTGGAGCGGTTCGGGTACCGTTTCTGATTCCTGCAGGATCAGCGGCTCGCGCCGCTCACCTGACGAACCAGCCTGTCAACTTCGGCAGCAATGCGTTCCTCCAGATCACCACGCCAGCGAAATGCCGGACGGCCATATTCGTAAAGAAAGCTGCCGCCTTCGTAGCCCCCTTCTTCCCAGACCCGGCGGCTGGGAATGTATGCCAGCATGTCGTCGGCATAGCCCATCACCCAGGTTCCCCGACCATACTGCAGCTTGAACCTGATCGCATAATCCACAACTGTCTCCGCCCCCATGCCGATCCACAGCAGTTCCTCTCCCAGCTTCCACGCATGCAGGGGATAAGGTGAACCGGTTTCAAATTCAGCTCCGTCGTCAAGCTGCTGCAGCAACCGCGCTGCCCAGCGGGCCCTGATCGCTGAACCGTCCTGCAGCAGGCCCTGCAGCTGTTCTCGATCCACAACCTCCAGATACGGCAGGTCCAGCAGATGAAATGCGGTCTGCAATGCGGGCTGCACCGGGCTGAGTGGACTCTTCAGCACCGCAGCAACAGCATTCGCCAGCATCGTTCCGTAGCGTTCACAGAGTTCCACTTTTCTGCGCGGCAGCGGATTCTGATCACCACCGCAGGTATTGACGAACATGGCTGTGGTTCCGGGATACTGCTGCTCAATCTGCAGCTGTGCAAAGCCGGGATAATCGCCACACCATGTTGTAAAACTGAGTGTCGTGGGATGGCACGCATAACCAAACAGTACGGCCAGCGATTTGCCTGATTCGGTCGCCACATGAAGCACCGGTACAGCATGATCCACAGGCCCGGCCAGCGGTTCTCCTCGAGCCAGCAGGTCCGGCACATCAGCTTCTCTGTTGTTCCGCCGATTGACAGCAAAGTCAGTTTTTCCACTGCCATGCTGCAGCGTCACCGGCACCAGATCAGCCAGTGCCTCGTGGACCATCGCCACCGCTTCCTCCACCATCTGATCAGTGTATTCAGTGACCAGCTGCTCCTGCTCAGCATCAACGGGATAGTAGTCGATCAGGTCATCGCCGAGTCGCGGTCCGCAGTGATTGTGAGAGAACGTAAACATCACCTGCCGGCGTTCCAGCCCCAGTTCCTGCTGCAGACGCGCGAAGACGCGGTTGCTCATCGATCGTGGCACACCCTGAAAGTCGCTGGTGATGAGCACGACAGGTTCCGTATCGCCGGCCCGCAGGGCAAGAGCCTTCATCCACAGTTCGTGGAGTTTTCCGTCCGGCGCCCGCCGGGTTCCGTACCCTGCCAGCCATACCGAAGTTTTCGGAGTAATGGCTCGGCGAGCCACTCCGGCCCGCCAGCCAGCCCGCAGTCCCTCCGCAGCAGAGGTCCGCTGCAGCCCCGCCAGTCCCAGTGTCCCAAGTGATGACTGCAGAAAGCTTCTCCGCCTGACCGGTTGACTCGCCATCATATCTCTCCGTTCATGGACGCGTTCTTTTGTGGATCCAGGACATCTGCCGGCCGCCGGCATCCGCGACAGCTCCGACACGGGTGCTTCAGCGACGCGGAAACTGTAAACTGTCAGATCGAGCTGCAATTGACCAGCGTCCGGTGGCAAAAGCCTGCCGCAGAACGGTGGCCTGTCCAGCTGTCTGTCCCGTCATCTGACTTCATTCGGAGCTGCACCAGATGCCCGCAATTCCACGTTGCCAGGTCGTGCCCCTGGCTGCTCACCAGGTGTCCTTTCGCATCGATGACCGGGAATTCATTCGCTGGAACAGCGGCGGAGACTACCCGCGTCCATTCTTCTTCCCGGTGCTGGCACCTTCAGGAGCCATGATCACGCGTATGGGACACCCGGGAGCACCGGATCATGACCATCACCAGTCAGTCTGGTTTGCACACAACAAAGTGCTGGGGATTGACTTCTGGAGCAATAACTCGGAGGCCCATGTACGGCAACTGCAGTGGTACTGCTATGAAGGTTCAGATACGGCATGTCGCATGGCAGTCGAACTGGGCTGGTTCGACGGACACAATCCGGCTCCACTGATTCGGCAGGAACTTATCTGCGAATTCTGCCCCGCAGACCGAGCCGGGGAATTCACGGGAGAGATCCAGAGCCGCTTTCTGCCGGTCGCTGAATCACTGGAATTCGACAAGACAAATTTCGGGTTTCTGGCAGTCCGAGTGGCGGAATCGGTCGCGGCATTCTTTGGAGGTGGCGTGCTGACCGGAAGTTCTGGCGAACAGACGGAAGAAAACCTGTTTGGCCGACCATCCCTGTGGATGGATTACAGCGGCCCCACACAGCGCGGTCAGCAGGAATCTGAAGGCATCACACTCATCGATCATCCGCAGAACCCGGGACAGCCCACCGGCTGGCATGTCCGCAATGATGGCTGGATGTGCGCCTCACCCTGCATGAATTCTGCTCAGACAACAACACGAACAAGTCCACTTGCGTTGCGATACCTGCTGTTTTGTCACAGCGGTGCCGCAGATGCAGAACGCATCGGCAGACTGCATGCAGATTTCGCCAGCACAGCCCCCCTGCAACTGCGACGATCCTCCACACCACATATCCGCTGGGAGACTTTTCGTGAACCGGCGGCCTGATCGTACGGTGATCTCGACCGCAACCCCTGCACCGTGTCACAATAGTGCTGAGTCAAAGTCACAATAGTGCTGAGTCAAAATCCTGCCAGCAGCAATGCAGATCGCTGTTGCTGCTGCCGCCCCTCTGACTGGTCTGACTCCATGATCAGACTCCTTCCGGACCACTCTGCCATGCGTCTTCTGCTGCCATTGCTGTCTGCCTGCCTGCTCAATGTTCCGTTCGTATCACATTGCAACGCCGATGAAGCCGATGCTGTGAGCTGGGAGCAGCAGGTGCAGCCGCTGCTGACTCAGCACTGCTTTGAATGCCACAGCAGTGAAACGCAGGAAAGCCAGCTGCGACTGGATTCCCGAACATCCATGCTGCGTGGAGGAGATTCCGGTGAACCAGCAGTCATCCCTGGAGATCCCGCCGGCAGCTATCTGATACGTCTGATCAGCGGAACTGTGGCGGAAAAACAGATGCCGCCAGAACCGGCCGAACATCTGCCTGAGGATCAGATCGAGCTGCTTTCGCGATGGATCCAGCAGGGTGCTTCTGTCCCGGGGCCTGATCCTGCTGCCGACGCCGATCAGCTGCGTTTACAGCACTGGGCTTTTCAGCCTGTCCGCAACCTGATGCCGCCAGCAGACTCCAGTGGCTGGAGTCGTAACGCGATTGATGCCTGGATTGTCGACAAACTGCACCAGAACAGGCTGGAACCGTCTGCCACAGCTCCCCGCGAGATACTCATTCGACGACTTTATCTGGTCATGCTGGGACTGCTGCCGACCCCCGCCGAGGTGGAGGAATTTGTGCAGGATTCCCGCCCCGATGCGTGGAGCAGGCTGGTGGAGCGGGTGCTCAGCAGTCCGCACTACGGAGAACGCTGGGCGTCGTACTGGCTGGACCTGGTGCGATTTGCTGAAACAAACGGATTCGAGACCAATCGGGAACGACCGAACGCATGGCCTTACCGCGACTACGTCATTCGTTCACTCAACGAAGATCTGCCCTACGATCAGTTTGTTCTGCAGCAGATCGCCGGCGATGCTGTGGGCGTTCCGGAGGCAACCTGCTACCTCGTTTCCGGCCCCTGGGACATCGTACGCAGCCCTGATGTGAACCTGACACTGATGCAGCGCCAGAACGAACTGGATGACATGGTCAACACGACAGGAACCGTCTTTCTCGGACTGACGCTCGGCTGTGCTCGCTGCCACAACCATAAGTTCGATCCAATCCAGCAGTCCGACTATTATTCCATGCAGGCCATCTTCTCCGGAGTTCAGCATGGGGACCGAAAACTCCCGCTCTCGGAAGAACAGCAACAGCTGGTCACTGCTGCCGACAGACAGATTCCCGTCCTCCGTGAACAGCTGCAGCCATGGCTGTCACAAGCAGGGGGGGCGCGAGAACCCGTCACCGCCCTCCGCAATGAGGAACACTTCAAACCTGTCAGCGTTCGCCGCATCCGATTCACGATCGAACAAAGCAGCGGTGCCGAACCGTGCATCGATGAGCTGCAGGTCTTCAGCGGAGATCAGAACGTCGCCCTCGCCTCCACGGGGACCACAGCAACCGCCTCCGGAACGCTGCCCGGTTACGCCATTCATCAGCTGGCTCACATCAATGATGGCGAACAGGGAAATGAACGCAGCTGGATCTCAGCGACCTCCGGCAGCGGCTGGGTGGAACTCCTTTTCCCGGAGCCCGTAACCATCAATCGCATCGTCTGGGGCAGAGACGCAAAGGGGCGCTATTCCGACCGCGTGCCAACTCAATATCGCATCGAGGGCTGCAGCAGCGCTGAACAGGATGACTGGGCACTACTGACCTCCTCGGCCGATCGCGCACCATTCGGAACCAGCGACTGGCAGCCGTCCTACGATTTCACCTCCGCCACCACAGCAGAACGGAGGGTTGCTGAACAGATACTGCAGCAGCTCAACCAGCTGCGTGAGCAGCGACAGCAGCTGCTGTCGACCCGAACCGTCTATACCGGAAACTTCTCGCAGCCCGGACCGACCCACCGACTGTACCGCGGTGAACCACAGCAGCAGCGCGAACAGGTGGGGCCGGATACCGTTGCAGCCCTCGGGCAGCTCAACCTTGAACGGGAAGCCCCCGAACAGGAACGGCGGCTGGCGCTGGCAAACTGGATCATTGATCCGGCGAATCCGCTGACACCACGCGTGATTGCCAATCGCATCTGGCAGTTCCACTTTGGCAGCGGTCTCGTGACCACCCCCAGCGACTTTGGTACGGCCGGCACGGCCCCCACGCACCCGGAACTGCTCGACTGGCTGGCCACCCAACTGATGCAACAGAACTGGTCACTGAAACACCTGCATCGACTGATTCTGAATTCCGCCACCTGGCAGCAGCAAAGTCTGCCTCGACCTGCAGAAATGCAGGCAGATGCCGGCACAAGTCTGTGGTGGCGATTCCCGATGCGACGTCTGGATGCAGAACCACTGCGTGACTGCATCCTGCAGGTCACCGGAGTCCTCAGCGAACAGATGTATGGACCCGGTTTCACGGCCTTTGAAGTACAGCTGGAAAACGTCCGCCACTACTTTCCCAAACAGGAATTTGGCCCGGCAGACTGGCGCCGAATGATCTACCAGACGCGCGTGCGGCAGGAACGCGAAGCCGTCTTCGGAGTCTTTGACTGCCCCGATGGATCCAGCTCCGTACCGCGACGAAGTCGCTCCACCACACCGTTGCAGGCCTTCAACCTGTTCAACAGCAGATTCATGCTGCAGCAGGCTGACCTGCTGGCGGAGCGTCTGCAGCGAGAACGAGCTGATGATCAGGCAGCACAGATACAGCTGGCAATGCAGTTATGCTGTGGCCGCAGTGCTGAACCGGACGAACTGCAGGAAGCCCTGACGCTTATCCAACAGGACGGGCTGCCCACATTCTGTCGCGCTCTGCTGAACTGCAACGAA
>JALQUR010000621.1 GCA_023260695.1 Planctomycetaceae bacterium | reverse complement strand
GTATTGGTGGTGGCGGCCAGGGTGGCGGCGGCTTCGGCGGCGGCGGTGGTGGCTTCGGTGGAGCAGGCGGCGGTGGCTTCGGTATCGGAGGTATCGGCGGTGGCTTCGGCGGTGGCGGCGGCGGCGGCTTCGGTGGCGGTGGCGGCGGTCAGAGAGGTGGGCAGCAGGGCCAGCAGGGTGGTGGACAGTCCGGTACTGTTCAGTTGCCTGTGATCGCAACGATCTCAGTCAGCACTGTGGTCAGCGTTCCGGACGGCGGAACTGTCCTCCTCGGTGGCATTAAGAGGCTGCGTGAAGGTCGCAATATGGCCGGCGTTCCAATCCTCAACAAGCTGCCTTATATCAGTCGTCTCTTCAAGAACAGTGGTGTTGGTCGTGAAACAGAAAGCATCATGCTGATGGTCACGCCCCGCATCATCATTCAGGAAGAGGAAGAAGAACTTATCCTCGGAACTGCAGCAGAATGAGCATTGCAGCCTGAAACCTGCCCGCCTTGTGCAGGCAGGTAGCTGAGGACTTGGTGCGGCCGGCCCTTCAGTTCAGGCGACAATTGTGCAGAATGCATGAGCAGTTTCGGACTTCGAGCCGTCGTGAAATGCGGGTTTCACGGCGGCTTTTTCTGTTTCCACTGCACCCATTGCAACGCCCACAGCTGCAGCATGCCCATCGGGGCAATAACATCATTTGTCTCATAATTATCATCATTAATTCCGGAATTCTTCAGGAATGGTAACCCTGCTCCCTCGGAATCCGGGATTCAAGTTTAGAATCCGAAGCAGCGTATATTGGAAGATTCACTCACAACTTTTCCCACACAGCGAGGGGTCGGGACAATGGCAAAGCGTGCTGCAGCCGGAAGCGACAAAGTAAACATGTCACAGGAGATTCGCGTAATTGTCGAAGCGAATAAGGAAATCCGCGGTCCGGAGCTGATTGCCGCTCTGAAAGCTAAATTCCCCTCTATGACCATCAATGAAAACAGCGTGCAGGTAGCCTTCGCCAACATCCGTAAAAGGATGGGCCTCGCCCGAACTGTTGCGAAGCGACCAGCAAAGCGTACACGTCGAGCGTCACGAGCAGCTGCAAGTCGTGCTGCCAGACCAGCGGCAACAGCTCCAGCAGCTGACGTCTCCATCGCTCAGCTGCAGGCAGCCCGCGGCTTTCTTTCAGCATGTGGAGACAACCTCGCAACCGCTCAGAAAGTTCTGCAGCAACTGGCTGATCTGCGCAAGTGAAGACTCACAATTGCAAATCGAAAAGCCCGGCAGTTTGCCGGGCTTTTTTTGTCGAATCTGATGTGGCAGTCTTATCCGTATCGCAGCGACAACGAAGATACATCGGCAGACACTACTGACGTCGGCGTCCAGGCAGAGCCGGCAGGAACATTCAGAGTGTGCCGAACTTTAAACCGGGAACGGTCGTCCAGGACAAAAAAAGACCCGGCTGAACTCAGCCGGGTCTGTGCTGGGGAACCATGTGACAGGCACAGGTCAGCGGTCGCGAATTTCAGACGAATGGTGTTTTTCCGGGGACAGCAATTGGCAGTACCGGATTCTCATTCCACTCATACGACTCCGGGCTCAGATCCTGCGTTGAATTCATGCAGTCGTCCCAGCTCAGACGCTGACCAGTATAGGCAGCCATACGTCCGGCAATTGCCAGCATCGTGCTTTTGGACATGTAGTCACCGTTGTTAATGGTCTTGCCTGCTCGAATCGAAGCAAACAGCTCGTCGTGTTCGATCTGGTACATATCACCACCCGGTCCTTCAAACTTCCAGATGACATTACCAGCATGATCCGTGATGGTGTGTCGCATGACGTTGACCACGCCCTTCGTCCCGACGATATAGTCTTCAACTTCATTTTCACAGTTCTGCCAGTGACGGCAGCGAGCAAATGCCTTGACGCCGTTCTTCCATGTGTAGACGACATTAAAGTGGTCATAGATGTTGCCGTAGCGCTCATCAGTCCGTACCTGCCGTCCCCCGGATCCGCTGATCGTCACCGGCGGCTCGTCATTCATCGCCCACATCATCTTGTCCAGACTGTGGATGTGCTGCTCGACATTGAAGTCACCTGAAAGCCACGTGTAGTAGTACCAGTTGCGAATCTGGTACTCCATATCGCTGGCACACTCATCGCGCTGGCGACGCGGATCCCAGACTCCTCCGGTCATGTAGCTGCACTGCATGGATACGATCTCACCGATCGCCCCGTTACTGATCTGTTCAAATGTTGCTCGCTTACCGTGGTGATATCTCCAGCAAAGGCCCGATACGAGATTCAGATTCTTCTCTGCAGCCATTCTGCTGGACTCCAGGACGGAGCGAACGCCCGGAGCATCCACAGCCACTGGCTTCTCACAGAATACGTGTTTTCCCGCTTCAACTGCAGCACGCAGATGCTGTGGACGGAAATGAGGCGTGGTCGCCAGCAGAACGACGTCGCTGGAGTCAATCACCCGCTTGTAGCCGTCGAATCCGGCATAGCACTGATCGGCAGTTGCTGTGACTCGGGGCTTCTGGCCGTCCTTGTTGAACATCCGGGACAACTGCCGATGTCCACGCTCAAGCGAATCCTCAAAAACGTCCGCCAGAGCAACAAGTTCTGTCCCGGGATCCGCATTGAGCGCCTGCTGAGCCGCTCCGGTTCCACGTCCACCCACACCCACGAGGCCCACTCGCAGCAGGTCACTGCCGCCGGCATGTACCCCCGCTGCCAGAGCCTGACTGCCCGCGACAGCGACACCAGTCGCGGCCGTGGCAAGAAATGATCGGCGTGAAGATGCAGACGTTTGCTCAGATTTGCTCATAGCAGGAGATCCAGATCGAATAGGAAAACTTGTGAGACCATATCAGGCCAGCGTCAAGGCATCAAAACCGCCACCAACCCCTGCACTAGGTTGACGAAACAGACCGAGTCGGTCAAGTTTCCAGGAGAAGTTTGGTGTCCCGATACGACTCATCAGCCCGCACTGGGGAGTCTCTTCCCCGGCATGATCGGGCAGAATTGCCGACCCGAACTGTCAGTTCCGAACCATTACGTTGACATGAAATCCGTCCATTCACCACAACACTCGAAGTGGGGGTTGATTCAGCCCGATCAGAATGTCGATTGAGTTCCATTGGAAGGTGTACTTTTGTTGCACTCAGATGACTCACCGCTGACTGCGAAACCGCAAATACTCAACCTGCCCCATGCCAATTCTCAAACAGGAACCATGCCAGTACCCGGAATCTCTGTTTGCCGGAGATTTGCCGGAATCGGACGAAGTCTGCTGGCTGGTGCTGCATACCCTGCCACGCAGGGAAAAGTCGCTGCTGCGGAAACTGCAGGCCTTGCAGATCTGGCACTACGGGCCTGTCGTGCCGCAGCGACAACGCTCTCCTGCCGGCCGCATCAGGACGTCGTATCGGCCACTTTTCCCCGGATACGTCTTCGTATACTGCAACAGGAATGACCAGCTTCGCTGCCTTGAGACGGGTGATATTGCGAACTGCCTGCCAGTGGGTGACGATCAGCGATTATACCTGGAACTACGACAAATCTGGAAAATGCTGCAGACGGACTCTGATGTCACTCCGCAGCCGGTTCCTCAGACGGGTCAGACTGCCAGAGTAGTCAGCGGTCCGCTTGCTGGCCTGACCGGCACAGTTACGGCCGTGGACGGCAGACATCGACTGACCCTCATGGTGTCATTCATGCAGCAGGGTGCGTCAGTCACTGTTGACCTTGCTGATCTGCAGATCGTTGAACGGAACTGAACGATTGGCCAGAGAATCTCCCCCCGGAAGATTGCAGGCTCAATCCCCGGATTCAGAAAACTCACCCGTCATGGGGCAGGCGAATTACATTGATTTGATCGAGATCACATTGAGTGGTATGATCAGGTTTTGACCATTTCAAATCCGCAGACATTGCATTTGGGAGATTGACAGCTCATGGGAACGAAGAAGACGGGTAAAGGACGCAGAAAAATCGGCCGCAAGAAGCGAAAAATGCGTGCTAGAATCCGTCACCGTAAGGGCTGATGTCTTCTGCCGTCGCCCGGAATTTCTCCGGGCGAACTGGCTTTTGGTTGCCCCGTTCATCGCTGCGATAGCTCATCGGTGCCACTACCGATCGCGGCAACTGCCAATTGCGGGAACTGCCAATTGCGGCAACTAACAGCTGCGGGAAGTCCCCTCTGGGGCCACGCGTTGTCACTGGCGATCTTTGACGACCGGCTTTGCCCACAACGCCCCTGAAAACGACAGCCCTGCCTGATCAGGACACTCACCGCCGCGCACTTCTGCGGGCAGTTCGACCGTGTTCTCCTTTTCGGCATGCACAGCACTGCATTGCACAGCACTGCATACAGTTCCTGCCGTGGCCGCTGTGGCATTGAATCACGCCGCAAAGCAACTCAGCGCTGGCACGCTCCCATTGCACCTGGGATTCATCAGCAACTCATGGCCCCAGTGTGATGATCCGACACCCTGGTTGACGCTTTTGCTTTTCCAGCCCGCTCTCCACCGCAGGGCTGTGCTGCAGCAATGTTGCGCTGCCAGTAACTTACTTTGCTCAGGGAATGAGCCGCCAGTGGCCCGATGCTCTGTCCCCGAGCAGCTTTTTCTGCAGCCTGGTGCCATTGAAACTCCGCGACTCAAGGCGTCAATGGACGCTGATATTCTGAATCCGGCACTCAACGCGGAAGGCTGGATGCCGCAGACGGCTTTGCTCACGTCGGAAGAAATCCAGTGGTTTCATAACGCTGGAGACAGATGACTGTCGCAGTGGCACCGATCATGTTGATCCTGCCGATTTCGTCCGTTCCACGCAGTTGGTCGTACTGTACGGCCCCCCGAAATCCGCTGCAGCAGGCACAGCCGGAAGACACAGTCTGCCAATTGGCAAATGTTGTGGCCTGCGGGGTACTTGACATCCGGGTAAGGAGGGCAAATCTTACGAGAAAGGAAGGGTGCGTCGTCCTTTGGGGTTAATCGGGTCACAGAAACACACCAGCGGTCGGTAGCCCTCCGGGGTGACGGGTTGGTGCAGAGCCATTTCCGATTTGCTCAAGTTTTTTGTGGGAGTTGCAATTGTGCACCCACAAAACGACACTCAATGGACTGGCAGATTGAGGTCCTGCATCAATTCTGCCTGGACGGCACCTGCTTCTGGGGATTCTCCGCAAAGAAAGTCTCAATATGTCCGCAGTTTTCCGCCGCTCGGTTTCGCTCCGTGCCCGGTTCTTACTGACTGGAACTCTGTTCCTGCTGACTGCCCTGTGCGCTCGTGCGGATGACGGACCTGTCCCTGACTCGATTGAACTGAAGAAACGCATTCAGCAACAGCAGCAGCAGCGTGCCACCACGGCTCGACAATTGGCGCTGCAACAGGGAGCGGCAAAGGTCACAGCAGATCAGGTGCAACAACTGCAGCAGCAACTGGAGCAGGCTCGGCAGAAACTGGCAGCAGAACAACAGGAAGTCACTCGACTGGAAAACGAAACTGCCGCACTTGATCGACAGATTGCTCAGTCCCGGGAAGTGCTCCCGCTGCATGAAGCGGCTGATGTGCTTGTCGGCGTTGCGGATGCTTCTGCGGCTCGACTGGCAGAACTCCAGCAGTCGGCTGCATCTCTGCAGGAGCAGCTGGCAACGCTGCGAAAATCATCCGTGGAATGGCGGAGTAAGGTCTCAGAATCTGAACAGCGAATTGCAGCGTTGACTGCGGCCCGTCCGGAGTTACAGAAGAAACGCGACGAAGCAGCAGCAGCACGGGACAAGGCTGAACAGACTGTTGCGGAAGCAAGGAAAGTGGAGGCGGACGCAAAGGCGGCTGCCACCGCTGCAGAAACCAAACTTAACCAGACTCAAGAGCGACAGCAGCAGGCTGCGAAATCAGCGGAGCAGATTGCCGCTGCTGTCAAATCACTGCAGACATCACTGCAGATGCTGCAGGAAGCCGCCAAAACCACCGGCGTTGATTCCACGGCAGCGATCAACAGCCTGCAGCAGGCAATCGCCGACTTCGCTCCGCTGACTGCGCAGAACACAGAGCTGATCAATTCCCTCACTGCCCGCGTGGATGAATACGCCAGACAACTGACGGCAGCTCAGGAAAAACTCAAACAGGATTCCGCTGCTGTTGCCGCGCGCGATCAGGAAGCTGCACCGCTCCGCGAAGCGTTGACAACAGCTGCGGCTGCTCTGGATGCGTCTGTTGCCGAAGCAGCAACGCTGACAAAGACTGTCACCGAAGGCAAGAGCTGGCAGGAAACCCTCAACGCGCAACTCATTGCACTCAGCCCGTCACTGGACAAACTGCGTGCCGAGACAGCGATTGTGAATGCTGAAAGTATTGAACAACGCCGCACAGCACAGGCAGCCCTTGAACCACTGGGGCGTTTCGTATCGTTCTCACGCGATGTGGCCCCGATTCTGGCTGCACGATGTGTGGCCTGTCACAACACTCGCAGTCCCGGAGGACGTCTGAATCTGGATTCCTACGCGGCACTGCTGAAGGGTGGTGAATCCGGGGAGTCATTCACACCGGGACACAGCACCGACTCTCTGCTGCTCTCAATGATCGAAGACGGATCCATGCCGAAGGAAGCTGCCGCTCTCGAAGCGGAGCAGATCGCGGTTGTCAGACGCTGGATCGATGCCGGTGCCCCGCTGGACGCCGGCATGGCAGCGGCCAGCGATCTGTTCGACCTGATGCCGGAACTGACTCAGCCGCTGCCGCCACCGGAATACAGTACTCCGATCCCGGTCACAGCTGTCGCCTTCAGCCCTGATGGCTCTGAACTGGCAACATCAGGCTACCACGAAGTCCTGGTCTGGAGTACGACAGACGGCTCACTCCTGCGACGGATCACCAACGTTGCAGAGCGTGTTTACGACGTGGAGTACAGTGCCGACGGTACGCAGATTGCTGTCGCGGCAGGAACTCCCGGTGAACTGGGAGAACTGAAGATGTTTTCCGCCACCGACGGCGCCCTGCTGCGGACTCTGGTACGTTCCCGCGACGCCGTGTTTGCACTCAGCTTCAGCCCGGATCAGTCGAAGATTGCCTGCTGTGGCGCCGACCGTTCCATTTCCATTGCAGATCTGCAGTCCGGAGAGATTCTGCTGCATGTTGAAGACCATGCCGACTGGGTGCTTGATGTGAACTGGTCGCCTGACGGGCAGAAACTGATCAGCGGAAGTCGTGACAAGACCAGCAAGGTGTTCAATTCTGCTGATGGATCTCCTGTTGTGACTTTTTCCGGACATGGCCAGCCTGTCTACACGGCTGTCTTTCTGTCCGACAGCGTCACAGCCGCCACCGGTGGTGGAGACCAGCGCGTCCGCATCTGGAAATCGAACGATGGCAAGGAAGTGCGTGGCATCGGAGGATTTGGAGGCGATGTCTTTCGCATTCAGCGTCTGGCAGAAGATCAGCTTCTTTCCGCCAGCGGTGACGGCAAACTGCACCTGCATAAATCTGCTGACGGCGGTGCTGTGCGTCAGTACGCCGGTCATTCGGACTGGGTTTACACAGTCTCCAGTCATGCCGAACGCGGCCTGGTGGCATCCGGATGTTATGACGGTGAAGTGCGAATCTGGAATGCAGCAGATGGTTCGGCCGTGAATGCATTCCCCGCAATTCCAAAGGACAAGGCGGTCGCTGCCACCCGGACTACTGAAGCGGTCACTCCTGCCTCCAACTGAACCGCTCGGGATTTTTTGAGGGCAGTTGCCCTGCAGAATGCAGAACTCCATGACTGAAGAGAAAAAGACAATTGTCCTGATCGAAGACGACCGGGATATCTCCACCACGATCCAGACTGTTCTGCAGCGCGCCGGATATCATGTCCTGCCTGCCAGTAACGGACAGGCGGGACGGCGTCTGATCACAGAACAGACACCTGACCTGGTACTCACAGATATGATGATGCCTCGGATGGGCGGCTTCCCGGTGCTTGAGTTCCTCGCAGAAATGGAGAGTCCACCGCCGGTCATCATGATGACGGCGAATGAGGGAAGTCGACACAAGGCCTATGCCGAGATGCTCGGTGTCGTGGACTACCTGCGCAAGCCATTCGCCATGGAAGTTCTGCTGGAATCTGTCGGCAGGATCATTGGCAGCGGCACCCCCTGAGACCGGCAGCAGGCTGCTGATTCGGCGACCGACGACGAATCCGTTCTGTGACCTGCGGATCTGCTGCCGTTGCTACTTTCGCTGTCGCGTCCTTCCCGAATTCAACTGAAGAAAGAACTGAGTCTGATGCTGCATGCAGTAATCATGGCTGGAGGAAGTGGAACTCGATTCTGGCCGCAAAGTCGTTCGCAGATGCCCAAGCAGCTGCTGCGACTGCATGGTGATCGCACCATGATTCAGCAGACTGCCGATCGCTGTCGCAACTGGGCATCTGCTGAACGAACATGGATTGTCACAAACTCCAGCCAGGCAGCCGCAACAGCGGCTCAGCTGAGTGAACTGCCGGAACATCAGATTCTGCAGGAGCCGGCTGCAAGAAACACAGCTCCCTGCATCGGGCTGGCAGCCATCCGGATTCTGCAGCATGATCCGGACGGTGTCATGTTTGTGATGCCTGCCGATCATGTGATTGAGTCAACGGAGCAGTTTGAGCTGGGCGTTCACAGGGCCGCCGAGCTCGTTGCCGCCGATCAGAATCGACTCATTCTGTTTGGTGTAACACCTTCGTTTCCGTCGACCGGCTATGGCTATATCGAACGTGGCGCACAGCCGGACCAGGGCAGCCCGCCGTTCTTTTCCGTCAGCTCCTTCCGCGAAAAGCCCGCCCGGGAGATCGCAGAGGAATATCTGCGTGATGGGCGTTTCTTCTGGAACTGCGGAATCTTCTGCTGGAAGGCGAGCACGATTCTCGACTGCCTGCAGGAGTTTGAACCGGAGCTGCATGCCGGTCTGATGCGAATTCAGAATGCGCTCGGCACTCCGCAGGAGGCGCAGGTTCTGGCCACGGAATTCCCGGCCCTGAAGAGTATCAGCATCGACTACGCCGTACTGGAGCGGGCTCGGCATGTCGGCGTCCTTGAAGCACCTTTCAGCTGGGATGATGTCGGCAGCTGGCTGTCCCTGCCTCGCTTGAATGGAAGTGACCAGAACGGGAATACCATTGACGGTCTGTTCTGCAGCGTTGAGACGCGGAACTGCATCGTGCGCACCACGGACCAGCATCTGATCGCTGCACTGGGAGTTGAAAACCTCATCGTTGTACACACGGACGACGCGACACTGATCGCTGATTCCGACAAGTCCGAACAGATCCGTGAGATCCTTGACGCCCTGAAGGCTGCCGACCTGCAGAAATTCACCTGACCATCCCCTGCTGCCTTTTGCCCCTTGCGAGTACCGTCGATGCAGAGTTCAGCGCAGACAGCTCCATTCCGGATCGCGGTGCTCCCGGGAGATGGGATTGGCCCTGAGGTTATGAGAGCGGCAATACATGTGCTGGAAAAAGTCCAGAGCTGTGTTCCCGGGCTGAAACTGATTTTTGATGAACACGCAGCCGGGGCGGGAGAATTTCAGCGGAGTGGTGACCCGCTGCCGGAGCATGTGCGACTGGCGTGTCATCGGGCCGATGCGGTCCTGCTGGGGGCAATGGGGCTTCCCTGTGTCCGCTGGCCGGACGGTCGAGAACTGACCCCGCAGATTGACCTTCGCGAAATCTTCCAGCTGTATCAGGGAATCCGCCCGGTCTTTCTGTATCACCAGGCTGACTGTCCACTGAAACACTACAAGCCGGGGGAGATTGACCTTGTCATCGTCCGCGAGAGCACCGAGGGCCTTTTTTCCACTCGCCTGCGGGCAATCGATCCGGCGGCAGACGCCGCTACGGATCAACTGCTGGTCACGCGCGAACGCAGCCAGCAGCTGTTCCATGCAGCCTTCCAGCTGGCCCGTACACGTCGCCGGCACCTGACACTGGTGGACAAGGCCAACGTCCTGCCCAGTATGGTCTTCTTTCGCCGCATCTTCGACGAAGTTGCTGAGCATTATTCGGATGTGACCACCAACAGACTGTACGTGGATGCGGCCAGTCTGCTGCTGGTTCGTCAGCCGACGGATTTCGACGTGATCGTCACCGAAAATATGTTCGGCGATATTCTGAGCGACCTTGCAGCAGCTCTTGTCGGCGGTATGGGAATGGCACCGTCGGCAGACATCGGAGACGATACGGCAGTATTCCAGCCCTGCCATGGCACGGCACCGGATCTGATCGGACGCGGCATCGCCAACCCCATTGCCATGGTCCTCTCGGCAGCCATGATGCTGGAATGGCTTGACTCCGATGCCAGCCGTGCAGCCGCTCTGAGAATCCGCAGGGCAGTAACCAGCGTCATGCGGGATCCTTCCATCAGAACGCCGGACATGGGAGGTTCCCGCACAACGGTTCAGATCACTGCAGCAATCGTTGATGCGATGTGATCAGCCTGCTGTCTGCCCGGACTCCGGTTCAGAACCCTTCAGAAAATCCCTCCACGACCCCGGCGGGCGCGGATAACCCCAGCTTTCAGCAAGAGCATCCGCTGCTGCCTCAGGATCTGAAATTTCATTCCATCCACCGTTGCGCAGGAATGCGTGCGCAAGCTCATGAGCAATCACCCAGCGGGAAAAATGCTCCTCACATTCGCCCAGACGCAGGCGGAGCACAACGCATCGTGTCCCCTCCCCTGGCGGTCCCGGCGTCGGCAGCCACAGTCGCCAGCCGCGCCCCGGCTGGTAGTCCTCAAAGGTGATGCGAAACCGCGGATCCGTCAGAAAATCCCGCTGTACATGCTGCGGCAGTGAGCAGAGCACACCCTGTACCAGTGCTGACAGATTCGGCCACGGCTGCAGGTCATGCAGCAGCCTGCCGAAGTCCGGATGATCCGGTTGAGTCTGCTCGAGGCCCTGAGTACTCATCTCTGCCTCACTTCGCTTTTCCGCCGCTGACCAGTTTTGCAGCAACCCGACCAATGAACGCCCCGAACGCAGAATCCTGAGCCTGACTGACGGTCCGAAACTGCAGTCGAACACGATCACAATCTGTTCCCGGCAGAACTTCAACGGAATCACCAAATGCGGAAATCGCTCCCAGTGTGACCTTGCCGGACTGACAGTACAGAGTCAGTTCGGCGCTGTCCGCTCGACGCGTATGCAGTTCGGCCAGCAGTCTTCCGGTCTTCGCATGATTCCAGTTGATCTTGCTCCGCACCGTGTAATCCACGGTCAGCTTTTCAAGCCCCTTCTCGACCACAGTCAGCAGCGGTTCCAGCAACTCAAATTCCCAGCCGATTCGTCCGCCGGCCGGCAGTCCCTTCCGCATCAGATGCCACCGACGTCCCAGCTTCTTCCATGGCATCAGATCCGCGGGGTTCTGTGCCTCCGGCGCGCTGATGCTCAGATAGGATTCCACTGCCTGATCCAGAAACGTTCGAAAATCATCGGTATCAATCTCCTCACGATTCCAGACCTTCAGCGTCACCTCCTGCCAGCCACTGCGCAGATTTCTGACCCGCACACGCGATTCATGACCATAAACCGGCAGCTCCGTCATTTCATCCAGTGGCAGCAGACCGAGAGCCGCATCCAGTTCCTGCTGCTCAAAGGCACCCTTCCTGACTCGGAAGCACAGCCCCAGCAGCCACTCCCCTCCGGTGCGGGCATGCAGCAGCCAGCCCGTCCCTCGCACCCCTTTGACCTCCACGGTCGATCGATCATTCCAGGATGCCTCCCGCAGCTCCTTCTTTCGTTCCAGCAGATCAGTCACCAGCTTCAGGGCCGCCCCTTCCCAGCGACATGGCTTGCCGGAATGAGCCACTCGATCCCGCAGATGCCATTGCCGGCCATCGGTTTCCCATGGCAGTCGCACAGCCTTGCCAATCTGAGCCACACTCAGATCCTCTTCCTGCTGCTCGGCAACAGAATTGACATCAAACGCAGTGATCTCTCCCTTCACGGACTGTTCGAGGACACCGCTGAGGATTTCGCCGGTCCATGAGCGGTCCGGAAGATTTCCACCCCCGGAGTCACTGCCCCGAGCCCGCCTGCGGCCCTGAGGCGGTTCCTGAACCTGTGTCGCTGCCCAGACTCCACGTGCAGCGACAGCCTCAGGAGTTCCCTCCGCTGTAATCCGCCCTCCCCCGCTGCCGGCTTCCGGACCAATATCAACCACCCAGTCCGCTGTCTTGATGACATCCGGATTGTGCTCAATCACGACGACAGTGTTTCCCTGGTCCACCAGACTGTTCAGAACAGCCAGCAGTTTCAGTATGTCGTCGAAGTGCAGTCCCGTCGTTGGCTCATCCAGCAGATACAATGTTCGTCCGGTACCCCGGCGACACAACTCAGCCGCCAGCTTGATACGTTGCGCTTCCCCGCCACTGAGTGTTGGTGCCGACTGTCCCAGCGTCAGATAATCCAGCCCGATTGCCGACAGCGTTGCCAGCGGCGTACGGATTTTTGGGATCGCAGCAAACACCTCCAGCGCCTTGCCGATGGACATTTCGAGGACATCGGCAATGCTGTAGCCATTGAAACGAACCACCAGCGTCTCCTCATTGAACCGTTTGCCACCGCAGGTCGTGCACTCCACCCACACGTCGGGCAGAAAGTGCATTTCAATCTTCTGCTGCCCCATCCCCTCGCAGTCTTCACAGCGGCCGCCGGAACGATTGAAGCTGAATCGGGCAGGTCGGTAGCCCCGCACTCGTGATTCAGGCATGCGACAGAAGAGTTCGCGAATCTCATCGAAAAAGCCCGTGTACGTGGCCGGGTTGGACGCCGGTGTGCTGCCAATCGGATTCTGATTCACAACCACCATACCGCTGAGGTATTCCACTCCACGCAGCTCACGATACTTGCCAGGTGCCGCATTGGCCCGATTAAGCGCCTTTGCCACAGCCGGCCCCAGTGTGTCCATCACCAGCGAACTCTTGCCCGATCCACTGACACCCGCGATACAGGTCAGAGTCCCGAGCGGAATCTGCAGGTCAACATTGCGCAGATTGTGCTGAGCTGCCCCCAGCAGCTGCAGCTGCTGACACGGATCACCCCCTGCGTCAACAGCGCGATGCCGTGCCGGTGGTACCTTTGCATCGCGATTGAACTCTTCAACCGGCAGCGCCACAACACGACGCGACTCCGGGACCGGAATACTCTGAGCTCCGGACAGATATGCGCCGGTCAGCGACTTGCGCGACTTCTGCTGCAGCTGCTTTGGTGTCCCTTCAGCCACGACATGACCACCAAGCCGACCTGCCCCCGGTCCAAAGTCAAACAACCTGTCCGCAGCAGCAAGCACATCACGATCATGTTCCACAAGCAGTACGGTATTGCCCAGATCACGCAGTTGCCGGAGTGTGTTCAGCAGTCGATTGTTGTCTCGAGGATGCAGTCCGATGGTTGGCTCGTCAAGAACATACAGCACACCCGTCAGCGATCTCCCTACCTGCCCGGCCAGCCGGATTCGCTGAGACTCCCCGCCGGAAAGCGTCGGCATTCCGCGATCAAGCGTCAGATACTCAAGCCCCACATCCACCAGAAAACTCAGACGATGGACGGCTTCATTCAGCAGATCACCGGCAATCTGCTTCTCTGTGCGATTCAGTGACAGCCCCCGAAGAAATTTCAGCGCCTCTGATAATGGCATCCGGCAGACCTGCGGCAATGTCCGCTCCCGCAGTCGTGCCGCCGAGGCTGTATCCTTCAGCCGACTGCCGCAGCAGTCGGAACAGTCACGCTCACCAGCCATTTCCGCAAGCTGCCGCCGATGTGAGAAGGAAAGACGCGAAGCCGCCTCAATCGCCGGATAAAGCCCACGATAACGGAAACGTATCCCCGTTCCCGAAACGACATCGTCACGACTGCCGGCAAGCTGTTGCAGTTGCTCCGCTGACAGCTGGATCCACACATCCTCAGCACCGTAGAGAATCCGTCGCTGCTGCTGCGGCGTCAGCAGATACCATGGCTGGTCAGCAGGAATCTGAAACGAAGTGCAGACAGCCTGCAGGAATAATTTCCACACCGCATTCTGTGCGGCGTCCGGCCAGGCTCCCACCGCCCCGTCCAGCAGGGAAAGATGCGGACTGGTGATCAGTAACGACTGATTGGCCCCGAACTCCGTCCCCAGCCCTTCGCAGCTGGAACACCAGCCCAGCGGACTGTTGAAGGAAAATCCCTGCGGTGTCAACGGCTCAAAGCCACGCTGACAGCTGCTGCAGGACAAATGCAGACTGTATCTTCTCTGTGACCACGAAGGTTCCGGCAACTCACTGTCCACTGTGACCACATCCAGGATACCGCGTCCGACATCAAGCGCAGATTCAACGGAGTCTGCTGTTCGTGACCGGGATCCACTCCCGGCTGCCAGTCGATCGATCACAACGGCGACAGTGTGACTGCGGCGATGATCAAGGTCAGGCACATCGCTCAGATTGTGCGTGGTCCCGTCAATGCGGACGCGCACAAATCCCTCAGACTGCAGCCGTTGCCAGACTTTGGCATACGGAGTTGTACGATCAATCTGCAACGGCGCCGTCAGCAGCATTCGCGTGCCACGATCCGCTCCGCAGATGGCATCCACAATCTGATCCGTGGTCTGCTGCTCCGCAGGTTGCTGACACGACGGACAGTGGATTGCTGCCAGTCGCGCATACAGCACTCTCAGGTAGTCGTAGATTTCCGTAACCGTTCCCACGGTCGAACGCGGTGTTGAGCCGACCGTTTTCTGTTCGATCGCAATTGCCGGGCTGAGCCCCTGAATGCTCTCCACACGCGGCTTGGGCATCTGTCCCAGGAACTGTCGCGCATAGGCTGACAGACTTTCCACATACCGTCGTTGTCCCTCTGCATACAGCGTATCCATCGCCAGTGACGTCTTGCCGCTGCCGCTGGGACCACAGAAAACACTCATCTGATCCCGCGGTACTTCCAGACTGATCTTCTGCAGATTGTGCTGTCGAGCCCCGGAGATACGAATGCTGCCGGATGCCGCAAACGGATCCGCTGTTGCCGCAGTGGCAGCCTTCTTTCTGCGTGTCCGTGGCTTGCGGAAACCCGGCAGAACAGCTCGCAAAGCTTCTCCCGTTCGTGATTCCTGACAGTTCGCGACATCCTCCGGGGTTCCTGCGGCGACAAGCGTTCCGCCACCGGCTCCACCTTCAGGTCCGATATCCAGCAGCCAGTCCGCACAACGAATCACATCCAGATTGTGTTCAATCACAATTACCGAATTGCCAACATCAACCAGTCCCTGCAGTACCTCAAGCAGCTTCCTGACATCGGCGAAATGCAGTCCTGTTGTTGGCTCGTCCAGCAGATAGAGCGTTTTCCCGGTTGATCGCTTGCCCAGCTCCCGAGCCAGCTTGATACGCTGGGCTTCGCCCCCTGAAAGAGTTGGAGAAGGTTGCCCAAGACGCATGTAGTCCAGCCCCACATCCTGCAGCGCCGTCAGCAGCCGAGCAATTTTCGGGTGATTTTCAAACAGCGTCAGAGCAGCGCGGATTTCCAGATTCAATACGTCGGCAATCGAATGATCACGATAGCTGACTTCCAGCGTTTCATGATTGAATCGCCGCCCCTCACAGACATTGCAGGGCACCCAGATATCCGCCAGAAAGTCCATCTCCAGCTTTGTGGAACCATGCCCCTCACACGCTTCGCAGCGACCATCTGCCACATTGAAGCTGAACCGCCCTTCACGGTAACCACGAGCACGAGACTGCGGCAACCCGGCAAACAGCCTGCGGATTTCATCAAACACCTTGACGTAGGTGGCGGGATTGGACCGAGGCGTGCGGCCAATCGGAGACTGATCGATATCAATCGCGCGATCAATCAGATCCAGTCCCTCAATCGAATCATGCTTTCCCGGTGTGCCCTTGCCACCGTTGATATCCCGATTCACCACCTGCCAGAGAATATCATTCACCAGCGAACTCTTGCCGGAACCGCTGACACCCGTAATCGCGATCAGACGCCCCAGCGGAAGTTCAGCCGTGACGTTCTTCAGATTATTGTGCCGGGCTCCACGAATGATGATCCTGCCCCGATCCGGATTTCTGCGTTTCGCGGGCGTTGCTATGGATTCACGGCCCGACAGGAACTGCCCCGTTATGCTGCGTTTCGACTTGAGCACATCCTGCAGAGTACCCTCAACCACAACCTCCCCGCCAAGCACTCCCGGCCCCGGACCAAAGTCCACGATGTGATCGGCGGCACGAATCGTCTCCTCATCGTGTTCGACAACAATGACCGTATTCCCCTGATCACGCAGCTGCTCCAGGCTGCTCAGCAGCATGGCGTTGTCACGCGGGTGCAGACCGATGGACGGCTCATCCAGAATATAAACTACACCCGTCAGGCCGCAGCCAATCTGCCCTGCCAGACGAATCCGCTGCGACTCGCCACCTGACAACGTCGGGGCAGACCGATCCAGCGAAAGATAATTCAGGCCACACTGCAGCAGAAAACGCAGTCGACCACGGATTTCGCGGAGTACCTCTTCTGCAATGATCTCTGCAATCGGCGACAGCTGCAGCTCCCCAAGAAACTCCGCAGCGTCTTCCACCGACAGCGCACACAACTGCGGCAGACTCAGTTCTTCCGCTCCGCCACGCTTCTTCCAGGATCGCGATGCAGTACGAATTCGCACATGACGTGCCTGACGATTCAGCCGTTCGCCACCGCAGCCGGGACAGGTCACGACTTCCATGTACTTTTCCAGCTGCCGCCGCCGCATCGGATTGGATGCTGTCCGCCACGATTCCAGCAGTCGATTCGCCCAGCCTTCCCATGTCCCCCCGTGCAGACGCACTCCGCCCCGCGTCCTCCACGCAAAGGTAATGTGTTTCTCGCCCATACCATACAGCCACAGCTGCCGCGCCGGTTCCGGAAGCTTTGACCACGCTGTTTTCAGCATGCTGCCCTCGGCGAGTCCGCATTCCTGCTCAATCGCAGCGGCAGCACCCTGCAGGATGTGTCGCGGCCAGCGTCCCATCTTCTTCCATTCCAGCAGCAGATTCGCCCCTCGCATGATTGTACGAGTCGCATCCGCCACCAGCGCCTCAAGCGGAAAACCATGCCGCAGACCCAGCCCGTTACAGTCCTCACACATTCCCAGAGGACTGTTGAAACTGAACAGCTGCGGAGATGGTGGCTCATAGCTGATGCCACTTTCAGAGCAGGCATAAAAGGCACTGTACAGGCGCTCGGTTTCGGCCGCAGCGAATGCCGTTGCCTCCTCCGCCGCCATTTCCCCGGCCGCAGCAGCAGTCAACCCAGCCTGAACTCTCCCGGTCCGTCGCGGCCGCTCCTGCTGCGTTACACAGATCAGCCGACTGTCACCCAGCTTCAAAGCCTGCTCAACAGCTTCGGCAAGCCGCGCCCGCCCCGTGCCCCCGGCAACCAGTCGGTCAATGATGACTTCAATCGTATGCTTATGATGTCGCCGCAGAGTCGGTGGTGATGCCAGCTGAATCTCTTCACCGTCCACCCGCGCCCTGAGGTAGCCCTTCTTCATCAGATCAGCAAACAGATCCCGAAACTCACCCTTCTGATTCTGAACCAGCGGAGCCAGGATCTGAAAACGTGTCCCGTCCGGCAGTCCACAGATGGATTCGATGATCTGGTCCGTTGACTGCGCCTGGAT
>JALQUR010000133.1 GCA_023260695.1 Planctomycetaceae bacterium | reverse complement strand
GCACCGGCAGGCGCTGCCAACTGTTGCCATCAGTCGCTGAGATCGCCAACGCGGACGGATTTTCCGCGGGCATGGCTCACATCGAAGAGGAAGCGGGTTGGCGTTGCTTACTGCGAAGTCAAACACTTGACAAGCATCGTGGGGACATCCGCAATATTCAACACCGTCTCAGGAATGCCCTACATGCGTCGCGACAGACTTTGTCCCATCCAGCTTGCTGTTTTTCACAAGAAACGCGTCACGAAACTGACGCAGCAGACTAATGCTGTCTCAGTCGCCGAGCATCCAGCTGCGGAGATTCAAAACCGTGCAGAGCCTCCGCAAATATCACGCTGGCTAACCGCCCGTTGATTTTTTCAAAACCTGCCCGTGCTTGTAAGTCGTTATGAGGTTTTGGCTTGCGTTTTTTTCTGGTCCTTTCTTTTGTTTTCTCTGCAAAACCGTGCGGATTTTTTCCGGATTTCAGAGGGCTCCTTTGTCAGTACCGCAGAACGCGGCGGTGATCGCTGCAATCGGTCTTCAAACTCTTACATCGGGAGCAGGAATAATGGCAAAGTTGACACTGATTGGGGCATCTGTTCTGGGATCGACCTTGTTGCTGGTTGGGTTTTCCAGCCGCTCATTGTCGGAGTTTTTCGGCTATGCCCGGGCGACGGCTGACACAACGGTCAGTCATATGGAAGACAGTGTGCCGACAGAGATTCGTGACCAGAAGCTCAGGAATGACATCGATCAGGCTCGCAGCGACATCATTGATCGCCGTGTGCAGCTGAATCTTGCCACTACGGAAATTCGCCGCATGCAGGACGATATCCAGCAGTTGCAAGGAAAGATTTCTCGTCGTGAAGTGATTCTGGCAGAAGCTTACCCGGCCCTTCAGTCAGCTGCTGAAGATCGCCTGGCTCAGGTCAGCTTTGCCGGCACAGAATGGCTGCCGGCGGAACTGGGAGCAGAGATTGACAACATGCTGTTGGAGCAGGAACGTGACGAAAAGCAGCTCGAGATCCGAGAAGATGCCATGGAGCGTCTGGTGGCCAGCGTGGAACAAGGGGCCAACGCCATCACACAGATGGAAGCCAGGCTTCTGGAAGCAGAGAACGAGTTTCAGGCTCTGGTGGTTCGTCGCGATCAGGCAGAGAACGAAAATGAATTGCTGGATCTGGTGGTCGCGGCAGGCCGTCGTGGCAACTCAGCAGCAGCTCATATCGGCTCGAACCTGCAGGATCTGCGCGGGGACGTTGAAGAAATGGAAGCTCGCAACGAAGCTCGTCGCACCACCGTTCCTGCAGCGGACCCTGGATACGGTCGTCTTTCTCAGGCTTACAACCGCCTGGATCGTCTGAAAGTGCTGCATGAAAAGCGACAGGCTGAAGTTCAGGCCAGCTCCACAGATTCTTCTGCACCGGTTGCCGGAAACGCAGCAGCTGGGGAGAATCATCCGGAGTCGGTCGCAGCGACGCCGGCTGGCAAGGGTGATGTTGTGATCGTGATCAAGGATTCGCAGCTGCAGCCGGAACCTGCGGCAGCCACCACTGCAACGGTCGAGACAACTGAGGAGTCCGTCGATGAGTGAATCTCAGGAGTGGCCGTCTGGTAATGATTCGCTGGAAGATCTGATCTTTCAGCGAATCAATCAGTGGCAGGAACAGTACCCGAACAGTGACGGGCCGCGTGATCCGGAACTGGAAGGTCTGATTTATCAGTTCCTGTACCGGGAACTACGTGGTGTCGCTGCCGTATTGCCGGGGCTTGGTCCCCAGGCGAATCAGGCCAATGCCGATTTTTCCTGCCGCTTCACCAGTGTGTTAAACAAGGCATTTCTGCGAATCATCGAGCGCTACCCGGATCGCCTGATGCGGTCAAAATCTCGGGAACAGCTGACAGGTTACGTTTCCAGAACGATGTCAAACATGATGTTGAATCACTACAAACGCAAAGGAACGTTCCGCAAGGTGATGGAGACTTTGGGGCTTACGGAACAGGAGGACGCTCATGTTCGCGATATCCTGTCCCATCTGTCCGAGGAAAAGGGAAGTTATTTTGAACGGCGGACAGGCGTTACCTTTGCCAATGGACTGGAAGTGATTCACAGCTGGGACAAATCAGCGGATCCCGATCTGAATTCGTTATCTGCCGTACTGCGACTGCGTTATGTGGACGGCCTTAGTTACGACGAGATTGGCAGCGAAATGCAGGTTGACCGCGAAACAGTGGAACGACTTCTGGAACGTGCGAAGTACCAGTTGAGGAAATTGAAGCCATGAAGAAGCCTCCCGAATCAGCATTATTGACGGATCGTTCAGACAGTGGACCTGTCGGGCCACAGTTTCGCGATGCCCTGGGGCTGCAGGACGATGAGCAACTGGACGAGGTGCTGGATGCCACCAAAAAAGCTGTCGCTGCGGAAGGTCTGACGCAATTGAAACGCGTGGACCGTGGTGGGTATGGCGTTGTCTGTCGGGCTGTAGAAAAACGAACCGGAAACCCTCGAGCAATCAAGGTGGTCCTGCACGCGGAAGACGAAAGTCGTATGACGATATTCCGTCGCGAGTGTCGGATTCTGGACGCCGCAGAAATGCCCACCGGGATTGCACCGCGGTTTTATGCCGCCAAAGAACCACGAAACGGTCAGCCGTTCCTGATTCAGGAATGGATCGAAGGTCGCAAGCTGAGCGACTGGCTGGATGCGCACCCCAATCTGCCCATGAACGATCGTGAAGCCCTGTGTCGGGCAATCTTTGAGACATACGCTCGCCTGCATGCTGCCAACCTGATTCACCGGGATGTTTCACTGGGCAATATTATGATTTCCGGGCGACGCATCCGTCTGATTGATTTTGGTGGCGGTGGACGCGCTGTGCCCGGCTATCGCAGCTTGAATTCGTTGTCACGGGTGCCCACGACCGAAGCGTTTGCCAGTCCGCCCGTGCGGAATGGCGAACGGAAACAGACAATTCCGGATGAAGTGCACGCAGTTGCGAAGGTCTGCTTCACCGTCCTGACGGGGAAAATCGCATTTGAATCGCCCGACGCTGAGTGGGGTTCCATTCTGCGTCAGTCCGGGGTTTGTTCGGACGTCAGTCAATTCCTGCTTCCCAAGATGGAAACACCACCACACCAGATTGCGATGATGTCACAGGCAAAGGAATTCTGAAATGTCCGAAACAAAACCTCAGCATGAAGATAACTGGTCTGCCGCGGGCATGGCGGGGATGTTTGATGCCGTGCACCGCCAGCGGGACCAGCGTCGTTATCGTCGTATGGTGGCCCTGTGGGTGTTGACCACCGTGATTTTCCTTGGTCTGCCGCTCTGGACCACGTGGAATCTGTATCAGGATGCTCGCCGCAACACGCTGCTGGAAGAGTATGCAGTGCAGTCACAAAAGGCGGAACAACTCCCGGAAAGCAACCCGGCGGTCGCTGCTGCACTGGGAGACGCCAGAAAGTGGCGGCAGATGGCAGGTTCAGAGACAGCTGCTGATGCAATTCCGCTGCTTCGGAAGGCGATCGCTGCACTGCAAGTGGCCGGTGCGGCCGATCGCGATATGACACGTCTGCGGGATCTGCTGAACCCCCTGGGAGAGACGTTAAGCGGGGAGCAATGGAATGTCAGCTCCGCAGGCATCAATGCCAGATTGCAGCAATTAAGCCAGCAGCATAAACAAATTGTTTCCCGGCTGGATCGCGGTGAGATAGATACCGCTCAGAAGGAGCTTGCTGAATTACTGCAACGTGTTGGAACGCTTCAACGGGATAATGTGGAAGCGATGCAGACGTCACTGGCACGGCAGGCATGGGTCCGCCTGCAGAGCGTTTTGCCCAGGCGCCTGCAGTCAGACGCGACCTGGCAGGATATTCAGACCGTCGCGCAACAGGCGGAGGATGGCTGGAAAGCCGCCACGGACTGGG
>JALQUR010000557.1 GCA_023260695.1 Planctomycetaceae bacterium | reverse complement strand
TACCGCTCACCGCGCTGTGTCGCACAATTGAGGTGAATCTGCGACAGCACCTTGATGAACATTCCCTTCCTGAAATGCTGCAGCCGGTTGACGACGTGCTGGTGTGATTCCGGGGCGGTAGTCTTTTGTATTGAATCAGTTGTTCAGAAGTACAGAATTACAGCTTCCTGAGAAGTTCCTGCAGACTACTGGTGCAGGCAGACCAGGACATTGTGTTGATTGCCCAATGATACCCTGCGTCCGCCAGTTGATCGCGGAATTGCCTGTCCTTGATCAGCTCGGAAATCGCCGTGGCCATTTCCGGCAGTTCTCTGATCAGTAACTGCGTTCCATCTTTCACAGGAAGGCCTTCGGCACCGACAGCGGTCGATACAACAGCGCGTCGCATCGACATCGCTTCAAGAATTTTCAGTCGTGTCCCTCCGCCAGAGGTGAGTGTCACCGGAGTGATCCAGCCTTCCTCGAACACGGGGCGAATGTCTTCAGGGCTGTCGCTGATGATCAGATCCGGATCGATGGTTACCAGTTCCTGCAGTACGGAGGCATTTCTTCCTGCGAGCAGTAAGCGGACTCGGCCCACCTCGCGACGCACATCAGGCAGCACCTGATGAACGAGGTGCTGTGCAGCTTCCAGATTTGGGGCGTAATTGAAACTTCCGGTAAAGAAGAGAGTTGGGATCTCAGCATGGCCTTCTCTTCGGCCTGCATAGTATCTGGTGTCAACCCCGTTGGGGATCACCGCAATGTTTGCAGCGTGGTTGAGCTGTAATGCCAAATCGCGATCGTTCGCTGAACAGTGCAGCACCAGTCTGGCTTGTCGATGTGCCTCAAACTCCATTTTGCGGTAGCTTGCTGCTGCGCAAAGGCAGAACTGTTGTTTCCACCAGTTGTCTGCCTGAGCAGCGAGGCGAAAGGGAATCAGCCACTCAACGTTCTGAGCGCTGAGTACAACGGGAACACTCGGTCGAATTCCCAGTTGTCGTATGATCTGTTTCGCCGCCAGCCATGCGGAAGTGCTTTCCACCCAGACCTGTTCAATATCAGAGGGGCGGCAGTCTGGTGGAAGTGCTAGCTGAGTCTTTTCCGAGGCGAAGCTCAGCCGTATGTAGTGCGCGGCAAATGGGGGAACGGAAAGGCATCGAGAAACTGCAAAGTAGTGCAGACTGACCAGGCGCCAGAGCAGACCACGCAGGGAAAATGCAGAATGTGTCTGCAGTCCAGGCTGAGCGCGATTTACAAGTGCCAGGTAGCGTGTCCAGTTCAGCAGCCACGGCAGCAGTAAAGTGAGCAGTGTGCGACAGACGGACGCCGGGATTCTGCGGATTAATGACGGAGCCGGTGCGTCTGGCTGCCTTTCTGCCCGGATTTCCAGGCAGGGAGTGGCCTGTAACTGTCTGGCGAGTGCGGGTGGAATCCCGATGCTGACGACATTGGCAATTCGGCATAACTCTGAGAGCAGGTAGTGCGATCGGATCTCACCACCATTGCCGGGGGAACGTGGAGTCAGCCCGGTGATCACCAGAGTTTTTCCGGTTGGCTGAACTGGATCCTGTTCGGGAGGCACGATGTCGCCTTTGGCGGAGAGAAGGTTTTTTGCTGATTGAAGATTCGCGATTTCGTCGTTTAGAGAATAGCATCCGCCGGTCAGGACGCAGAGATTCATTGCTGTCAACGCAGATTTTTCCAACGATCCCGGCTGGTTGAAGGATCACTGAGAGTTTTGCCCGCATGCTGAGTACTGGTTTTTGTGTTGTACAGCTGTGCGGGATGCTGTTGAAGGCTTCATTTTCCTGGCTTCTGCAGCGTTTTTGTGAGTACCGACTCTGCTGCCGAGGCCGCATCCAGGCAACTTCCGTTTAACAGGCTGTGCAGGAGGTGTGATTGAGCAATTCAGATGAGAGCCGCAACCCGATGCGATGCTACGACCCCGCAGCTCCCGGCAAGAAAGTTGTAATCGACCGACAACGCCGTGTGATTCAGTTTTACTACTGCCATCAGCCCCGTTCCGGAATGGGGATCGGCTTTGAAGAGTTGCGTGAAATCCGCTTTGACCAGCTGCATTCCGTACGCGATTTTGATATGCGCGAGGTGATGGTGGCGCGCGCCATCGTTGAGCAGTCACGCCAAGTTTGGTTGGTGGCCGACGAGAGTAAATTTGGTCGCCCTGCCATGATCGAAATGGCGCCACTCAAGGTGGTTC
>JALQUR010000500.1 GCA_023260695.1 Planctomycetaceae bacterium | reverse complement strand
CGCACCAGCTGGAAATGTTGACTGGTCAAGGTTTTGAAATCTAAGGCAGGGTTTCGCATGCCGGTACCGTCCGTTCGTACCATCGACCAGGATACTATTCGCAATTTTGGTTCAATCAGGTCGGAGTATGAGATCTCCGGTTTGACCCAGATTCAGACGGCATCATATGCGCGGTTTCTGCAGGCTGAAGTGCCCAGTCGCGACCGGCTGGATATCGGCCTTGAGTCGATTCTGCGAGAAGTATTTCCAATTGAGAGTTTTAACGGAGAGTTCCGTCTGGAGTACCTGCGGTACGAGCTGGGCAAGCCCCGTTATTCTCCGGCGGAATGTCGCCAGTTGCGGCTCACTTACGGCATGCCCTTCCGGGTCTATCTGCGATTGACGAAGCAGGAGCCAGTTGAGGAAGAGGTATATCTCGGCGACATTCCGATCATGATTGGTGGTGGCGAATTCATCATCAACGGAGCGGAGCGAGTTGTGGTAAGTCAGCTGCATCGGTCTCCCGGCGTTGACTTCGTGATGGCGGAGGAGAGTGCTGGCAGTGATCGCAAGACTCACAGTTGCCGAATTATTCCCGAGCGTGGCAGTTGGATTGAGCTGCTCGTCAGCAAGCGTGACGCCATTGGAGTGCGAATCGACCAGAGCGGTAAGTTTTCTGCGCTGACGTTATTGCGTGCAATGTCAGCGGAGCATTCTTCAAGTGCTGACATTCTGCGGCTCTTCTACACCACCACGACTCAGAAGTTGTCTGCAAGGAGCACTGCAGAAGATCTGCTTGGTGCATTTTCTGTGGACGATGTTGTTTTCCCGCAGGGGCACGAACGTGCTGGTGAGATTATTGTCGATGCCGGCAGTGAGATCAGCGACACGATTGCAGAAGAGCTGATCAGCAGCGGTCTGAAATCTGTGGAAGTGATTGCGAAGTCGGATGTGGGCGATCAGCTCATCCTGAAGACGCTTGCTGAAGACAGTACGTCAACGCACGAGGACGCGCTGCTCAAGATTTATCAGCGTCTGCGGCCCGGGAACCCACCGAACCTCGACAAAGCCGGCGATTTGTTCCGCGAGAAGTTTTTTGACGTAAATCGCTATCGGCTCGGACGCGTTGGTCGATTCCGCATCAACCGCAAGTTCCAGCAGGATGTGTCTGACGAGGAGATGACGCTCAATCCTGTGGACTTCATCAATGCGATGCGCTACATCGTGCGACTGCGTTCCCGCGACGGGTCAGCTCAGATCGACGACATCGACAACCTTGGAAATCGGCGGCTGCGAACAATCGACGAGCTTGGTGCAGACGAAATTCGCAAGGGTTTTCTCAAGCTGCGTAGAACGGTGCAGGAGAGAATGAGCGTGAAGGAGGTCGAGACAATGACCCCACGCACGCTGATTAACCCGAAGAGTGTTTCTGCGGCGATTGATTTCTTTTATGGTCGCAGCGAATTGTCTCAGGTTGTCGACCAGACAAATCCCCTCTCAA
Source organism: Planctomycetaceae bacterium (assembly GCA_023260695.1). Taxonomy (GTDB): domain Bacteria; phylum Planctomycetota; class Planctomycetia; order Planctomycetales; family Planctomycetaceae; genus SXXK01. The sequence goes on along the minus strand of JALQUR010000500.1, from coordinate 2,513 downwards.
TGCTCACTCACGAGCGTCGTCTGAGTGCGCTTGGACCTGGCGGTCTGAATCGTAAGCGAGCTGGTTTTGAAGTGCGTGACGTGCACATTTCGCATTACGGGCGCATCTGTCCGATTGAGACTCCTGAAGGAACGAATATTGGTCTGATCAGCAGCCTTGGGATCTATTCCCGCGTTGACGACTATGGTTTTCTGGTGTCTCCGTATCGTGTCGTTCGCGAGTCGAAGGTCACCGACGAAGTTGTCTGGCTGCGGGCAGACGAGGAATCGTCAGCGTTTGTTTGTCCGGCGGATACTCCTGTTGCCGACGGTGCGATTGCAGACGACCGCATTCTTGCTCGGTTCAAGAGTGACGTTGTCTGGATCAGCCGTGATCAGGTGCAGTACATCGACGTGGCACCGTGTCAGATGGTGGGTGTTTCCGCGGGACTGATCCCATTCCTGGAGCACGACGACGCTAACCGTGCTCTGATGGGGTCCAACATGCAGCGGCAGGCCGTCCCGCTGCTCATTTCCGAGCGGCCTGTTGTCGGTACGGGAATGGAAGCCTATGTTGCTCAGAACTCGGGCATGGTGCTCCGTGCTGAGAAGAGCGGCAAGGTGACGTATGTTGATGGCGAATGTGTAGAGATCGATGGTCGTCGTTTTCCGCTCCGCAAGTACACGCGACTGAATGAGCGAACCTGTCTCAACCAGAAGCCGATTGTGAGTGTCGGCGACAAGGTGAAGGAGGGACAGGTTCTGTGTGACAGTGCGGCAACTCGAAATGGCTCCCTTGCTCTCGGTCGCAATGTGCTTGTCGCATTCATGTCCTGGCAGGGATACAACTTTGAGGACGCGATTATTCTGTCCGAGCGTCTGGTGAAGGAGGACGTCTACACCTCTATTCACCTCGATGAGTACGACGTGGAAATTCGTGAGACAAAACTGGGTCGCGAAGAATTCACTCGAGATATTCCGAATGTCAGCGAGAAGGCACTCCGCCATCTCGACGAAAGTGGCGTCGTCAAGATTGGTACGAGGGTCAGCCCCGGAGATATTCTGGTCGGCAAGGTGTCTCCAAAGGCCAAGTCTGAGTTGACTCCTGAAGAGAAACTTCTGCATGCGATCTTCGGTCGGGCCGGTGAGGATGTGAAGAATGAGAGCCTTGAGGTCCCCAGTGGCGTCAGCGGGATCGTCATTCACACTGAGGTCTTTTCACGTCGCATGAGTCTGTCTGACGTCGAGCGAAAGCGGTTCGAAGACGGGCTCAAGAAGGCGGAAGGCGAGGCTGACAGCAGGATTGCCGCGGCCTTCCAGAAGTTTCTGGGCGAATTTCAGACAGTGCTCGGGCAGGCCGTTGTTGATGCCGATGGTCGTGAGCTGATCAGTGTCGATGACGCAGCGGCGGTCGCCGAGTTTGCTCGTCGGTTCCGCAGTCACTTTGAGGAAATGGACATCAGAACTCCGCAGAAGAAGACTGCGGCCCGCCGTGCATTCAGCGACAGCTGGATTGCCGTTGAGGATGTGATCGACGCAGAAGATCATCGAGTGAACAGCATGAAACGTGGGGACGAGCTTCCCAGTGGAGTGCTGCAGATGGTCAAGGTTTATGTCGCATCCAAGCGGCAGATTTCTGTCGGCGACAAGATGGCGGGACGGCACGGGAACAAGGGGGTCATTTCCAAGGTGCTCCCGATTGAGGACATGCCATTTCTCGAAGACGGGACTCCGGTGGACATCATCCTCAATCCGCTCGGTGTACCTAGTCGCATGAACGTGGGGCAGATCCTTGAGACGCATCTTGGCTGGGCTGCTGGCAAGCTTGGCTATCGCGCGATTTGTCCTGTGTTCGACGGAGCAACTGAGGAGGAAGTTCGTGAAGCGCTCCGCGAGGCGGACCTGCCGGAAGATGGTAAGGCCTTCCTTTACGACGGACGGACTGGCGAGAGGATGGAGCAGAAGACGACGGTTGGGCAGATTTATATGCTCAAGCTGCACCACCTTGTGGATGACAAGGTCCATGCTCGAGCGACAGGTCCTTACTCCCTCATCACCCAGCAGCCGCTCGGCGGAAAAGCACGCTTCGGTGGTCAGCGATTTGGTGAGATGGAAGTGTGGGCTCTGGAGGCATATGGGGCGGCCTACATCCTCCAGGAACTGCTCACTGTGAAGAGTGACGACGTCGAAGGACGCACCAAGATCTATGAGAGCATGGTCAAGGGTGAAAACACTCTGGAAGCCGGTACTCCGGCAAGCTTCGACGTACTGAATAATGAAATTCGGGGTCTCTGTCTGAATCTGCAGCTGGAAAAAGCAGTGACCTGACGCTGCGGAAGGCAGTTGTTGGTCAGGATCAGACAGAGTCGAGAGCAGTCCACATCTGTTCTCAGAGAATTCAAAGAATACAACAGGGCTCCGAAAACAAGGAGAAGATCGCGTGAGCGTGAGCGAAGGTACTTTTGATCGCGTTAATGACTACGCAGCAGTGAAGATCAGTCGGCGCGCACCTTCCCGATGGCGGCGTCGTTGGCC
>JALQUR010000447.1 GCA_023260695.1 Planctomycetaceae bacterium | reverse complement strand
GGCCCGTTGGCCACGTAACGCCGGAAAAAGGTGAGCCGACTGCCGTCGGGACTGAAGTTCGGCTTGAAGTTCCACTGGCGATCCTTCGGGTGACTTGCGTGCACCGCGGCAGCTCAACCATCGCCATCCAAAGGGGATTTTCTACAACGGCAGTCGGGTCAAGTTCCGTGACATCACAGACGGCACATCGAACACCTTCATGGTAGGAGAGCGTGTGAAACGTTGTGGTGCCGGGACATGGCTCGGTGGCCGTAATCCGGACGGGAACGGAACACACGGAAACGACTATCATCTGGCTCGTGTTCGCCAGGTTCTGAATGATCCCATTAACACTGGCAATGATCGCTGCACGGACGGCTTCAGCAGCCCTCACACCGGCGGTGGCCAGTTTCTGTTTGCTGACGGTTCTGTGCATTTCATCAGTGACAATATTCACTTCGATCTGCAGGGGGCTCCGGAGCGCAATGACCAGGGGATCAACTGGCCTGCAGATGTTGCCAATACTGGAAGAGTTGGGATCTACCAGAAGCTGGGTATGAAGGATGACGGTGAGGTCGTGGGTGAATTCTGAGCCGCGCTGTTTCCCTTTTTCTTCCATAGATTCGGGCTGTCTGCGGGCAGCACAGGAGTGTTTCATGACAAGAATTCTCGTGCCCTGCATCTGCATGCTGTTTGTGGCTGGCTGCGGCGGCAGTGATCTTCCGGAGCTGGGGACTGTCTTCGGAAGGGTGACGCTTGATGGACAACCGGTGGCTGAGGCGATCGTGAATTTTGCGCCCGTAAACCCCGGCAGGCCGTCCACTGCAGAAACTGATGCCGACGGCAATTACGAACTGGTTTATCTGCCGGACGTGGAGGGGGCGGTAGTTGGTGACCATGTCGTGTCGATCGAACGAATTGTCACGACGGAACTTGATAATCTTCCCGACGACCCATCCGAAATGTCCGCGGAGGAACAAGCGGCTCTGGAAGCCAGCAAGCCGCTGCCGGACGCAGCTACGGATGGATCGATGAAGAAGACCGTCAATTCCGGTTCAAATGAGATCAATATCGAACTCTGACCAACTCCACACTGACTGACTTCTGGAGCAGCCTGTTGCCGTGTGTAACAGGCTGTTTTTTTGATCATGCAGCCGGTGTCGGCAGACGAGCAGACCAGCAGAAGCTCCATGCGAGTTTCCGTCAACGACGGGAGATGTGTTCGCGGAGGGCAAGTGGGTGAGCATCTTCGAGGCAAAGTCGCTGCGTCCCGAGGGTAGCTGATGATGTGGTCGGGACGATGACGGTCATTCCTGCCATGGAGTCACCACAAATCAGTATCTCCCGTTTGTGCCAAATGTCTCCAGCTTTGACCTCCTTGGTCGAACGCGCACAGAATTGTCGGGCTCTCCGGTGATTCGGTCAAATTCATCAGGCGTACGATTAGTCGGAAGATAGTCGCCCGTTCGTTCCGTCCACAGATCGAGTTCCTTTCGCAGATTTTGCAGAACACGGGACCACGCAGGATCCTCGGCAAGGTTTCGGAACTCACCAGGATCGTGCTGAAGATCATAGAGTTCCCACTGCGGGCGAGGTTGCAGGAAACAGCCCTGCTGTTCGGGAGACAGCAGATTCTGTCGCTGCATACGCAGCATTGTCTGCCATGTCGGAGCTCTGCCGGCATCGGCAGATGGCGTTGCCGCGAGATCCGGGTAGTCGTTTCGGATCAGCTTGAATCGCCCATCAGTAATGCAGCGGCAGTGATCTTCATAATCATGCCAGTGATCTTCCCCAAACGCGAATCGGCGGTACTGCAGTCCCGGGTTCTCAAGAACCATACTGAAGTCCATTCCTTCACAATCCAGAATGCTGGATTCGGCTCCGGCAATCGAGCACAGCGTTGGAGCGATATCCACGACACTCACAAGTGCCGCAGACTTCTGCCCGGGAGCAATTCGATCCGGCCATGAGACGATGAACGGAGTACGAATGCCACCGTCGTACAGGGTTGTCTTGTCTCGAGGAAATGGGCGTCCGTTGTCGCTGAGAAAGAAGACAATGGTGTTGTTGAGCACTTGTTCACTGCGAAGACGGTCGATGACACGTCCGACATAGGTGTCGAGTCGTCCGATTTCATCGTAATACAGACGCAGATCTTCTCGTACCTCAGGCGTGTCGGGTAGGTGCGGCGGGACGATGACATCCTCGGGCTGATGCGGTGGATCAAGGGCTCCTGGCGTGTATTCACGATGCGGGTCGAGTGCTGCAAGCCATAGAAAGAATGGCTTTTTTTTGTCTCGCTCAAGAATTGCCGTCTCCCAGTCCTCGCACCCACTCGGCTGAGTCGCAATCATGGGTTTTCCCTGCTGATCTCCCGTCGGCAGGACAAATCCGGCAGAAGACGCTTCATGGATTCGATCGAAATGAAGGCGAACTGCATCACCCATATGCCATTTCCCGGCAGCTGCGGTGTAGTAGCCACTTTCCCGAAGCACTCCGGCGATGGTTGCTGTTCCATCCGGCAATGGCCAGTGCAACTGTTCTGCTCCGGTGTTGTGCGGGTACTTTCCAGTGATGATGCTGGCTCTGGAAGGGCTGCAGGAACTTGTCGTGAGGTATGCCCGCTGAAACAGAATCCCGGACCCCGCAAGCTGGTCAATCGATGGCGTGCGAATGGATGGGTGCCCCATCGCTCCGCAGTCGTCCCAGTTCATGTCATCAGCGATAATCAGCACAATGTTCGGGCGATTCTCTGCAAGAGCAGCGTGGCTGTGTATGAACAGGACGCTGACGATGTGCAGCACGACTCGCAGTAAACGACAGAAATCAACCATTCGGACTGCCCCTTGAATGCTGCGGCTTTACTTTCGGCTCATGAACAGTGAAGAATACCGATGAACGGGGTCAATGAGAACCTGCATGGCCTCAGCAGATGCGAGGCCCATTCTCAATGCAGATGATCTCAGTCGAACAGCTTCGAGAACATGAGATATTCGACGCACTCACCAGCGATGAGCTTGATTCATTGCTGATGGAATCAGTCGTGGTATCGCTGCCGGCTCACTGGTCGCTGCCGCTGGGCAGAAGTTCCGGAGGATACTTTTACCTGCTTGTTTCGGGGCGGATTCAGATATTTGCCCGCAGCAGCAGCGGAAAAGTGATTGATCTTGCGGTTGTCGAGGCTGCAGAGTGCGTTGGTATCGAGCAGGTGCTTGTCGATACGTCTTCGTCTGACGGACTGCAGGCGGTGACCAGTGTTGCATGCCAGGTGCTTCGTATTCCCGCACTGTATCTGCGAATGGCAATTGCTCGAAGTCCGCAGCTGGCCGAGCGTCTTTCAGCAGCAGCGCTCGACCAGCAGCAGGCCAGTATCGCGCTCAGGTCGGCGGTCGTGGACTCCCTCATGTTCGGGGATGAGCAGAGTGCTCCGGAGCGAATTTCGCTCGCTGCAGACACGTTCGTGTTTCGTCAGGGAGAAACAGGCGACGCGTTCTACCTCATCATCGATGGGTCTGTTCGAGTGGTGCGGACGGATGACGGAGTGGATCGAGAGCTGGCAATTCTTCATCTCGGGCAGCCGTTTGGCGAGCTGGCGATTCTTCGTCAGGAAGGTCGTCAGGCAACTGTCCAGACGGTGGAGCCAACCACCTTGCTGAAGTTTTCAGCCGCTCAGTTTCGGCAGCGATTTTCGTCCGACATCAAGCTGCGTGAATACCTGCAGACGCTGCAGAAGCTTTACCCGACCCGAACTGCAGGCACCACGCGTCAGTTCAATGGTCATTTCGAAGGCCGGGATTGTGTTGTCTCTTTCTTTCGCACGACTTCCGGGCACCCGGTATCGTCCAGTCACGTGATTGGTGACCAGATTGTGCACTCATGTCTGATGGGACGAACTGCAGACGACTGCACTGTGATCAGATACGAGGACCCGGCCAGAAACGTTCGTCTGCGAGTACAGCTTGTGGGGCATGAGATTATCAGCATCACTGCATGGACTCTCTGGAGGGGCCTGGGGCCCGTTTATGAGCGAATGCTGACTGGGACACCGCTCTCCGAGGACGAGATTCAGCGATTCCGCCGCACCGGCTGTATTATTGATGAGAGCGGGCGAATTTATACTGACGATGACCTTGCCTGCCACTGCCTGCAGGTCAGTTTTGGAAGTGTCTTCCGGGCGGTTCGAGCTGGCGCCAGCACGGTGGATCAGCTGTGTGATCAGCTGCAATGTGGCAGCATCTGCGGTGCGTGCCGGCCCTCGCTTCAGGAGGTCACAGCGAAGGTTGGATGGAATGCCGTGCAGCTGTCGGAACAGATAGAGCTTTGTGCGGATACACGACGAATCACATTTATCCCCAACGGTTCATTTTTTAAGTCCAGTCTGCCTGGCCAGCACGTCGTGATCCGTGCCCTGGTTGAAGGTGACTGGGTCAGTCGTCCGTATACGCTCACGAGTGCTGCGGGACAGCGGGAAACACAGGAGATTACTGTTCGCCGCCAGCGTCCCGGACGGTTCACATCCTGGCTGTTCGACATCGCCGATGCTGCGTCGATAATCGAGGTGTCGGATCCTTGTGGAGAATGTCTGATTGACCTGAGTCAGACGTCGCCACTGGTATTCTTGTGCGCAGGGATCGGGATTACCCCGGCCATTGCCGCGATGCGATCACACGCTGATGTCGCTTCCTGTCGCCCGCTGATCGTCCATTATTCCGAGCGGAGCAACGCGACCGCGATCTGCATTGAGGAATTTCAGGAGTTCTGCCGTGTCAACAGTGGCAACGAGCTGCTGCTGCACTATACCGGTGAGAGAGGACGGCTTCAGGAAGCAGATCTCCGCGACATCTGGAATCGCTTCTCCGGAGCAGATTTTTATGTGTGCGGTCCACCGTCGTATAACGATTTTGTCATGCAGGCTCTGCAGAGATTCGGTGTAACTGCGGATCGGATACAGATCGAACGCTTTGAGTCAGCAACAGTGGTAAAGGCAGAGGTACCACATCGAGGTATGACCGGCTGGTGGTCAGCGCTGGCTGCTTCCGGACTGACTCTGGCTGTCTGGGCGTGGTTAATGCAGTCGGATGGGGCGGATACTGATCAGGGTCGCGTACAGAAGCTGGCAACGGGCTGGATGGTCATGCTGCCGCTGCTGTGGCAATGGCGATTGCCGATGCTTCGCTGGCTGCGACGGACTGCGGCAATTCCTGCAGCACGGCGTGTGCATCGGGCGATCGGATTTCTGCTTCCGGTATTGCTGTTCGTTCATGCGAACAGTCTCGGGTATGCTCTGACCAGTCTGCTGAGTGTCTGCCTGCTGACGAATTCCCTTGTTGGATTCTTCTCTGCGGATCTGATTCAGAGCACGAAACTGCGCAGACGCTACGAATGTGTCTGGTTGCCGTTGCATATTATTTTCTCGTTCATTGTGTCTGCCTTGGCAATCGTGCACGGTATGACATCGATCGCGTACAGGTGACAGGTGACATGCGCAGGAATCAGTTGAGGGGGAAGCGTTGAAGCCACATGCTCGCATCGGCTATTCGACCGGGATGATCTGCGCAGTCTTTCTGCTGCTCTGGTTCTCGACGGAGAATGCGCAGCAATGGCGTTCAGCAGGCCCGGCTAACCCCGGACATGCGTCGCTGTCCTGCAGTGATTGTCATCAGTACGCAGCCGGTACACTTCGACAGCAGATCAGCGGGGCCGCTCGTTACGCTCTTGGCCTGCGGAGGTCCCGCGTGGATTTTGTACACGCTGAAGTTCAGAATGCGTCATGCACAAGCTGTCATCAGCGTGATCGGGATCAGCACTCCGTTGTTCGTATGCTGGAACCGAGATTTGCGGAGCTGCGGCAGACTTTCGCGGTTGATCAGTGTGTGACCTGTCATCGGGAACATTCGGGCCGCCGGGTCACTGTGAACCCGACGTTCTGCAGCTCCTGCCATCAGGAAGTCAGACTCAGAAATGATCCATTGACGGAGCCGCACCATCTGCTGGCAGCGAATGGCAAGTGGGATTCCTGCCTCCGCTGTCACCCGTATCACGGAGTGCATGGTTGGGAGGTGCCGAGAGATGATGCGGAGATGATTTCGGCGGATGTGCTGCTGAAATACCTGAACGATGGCTCGTCCCCGTGGGTGTCAACACTTCAGGAAAATGGAGAAGCGGAATGAGCGCTACAGAACGCATGGTAACGATTCTGCTTGCCGGTACAGCCTTAATTGTGTTTCTGTTTGTCAGCGCACCAACGGAGCTGCCGGACGGCAAGTCTGAACAGGCATCACCTGAGGCAACAGTACCAGTGGCGAAGGTGCTGGCGATTCTGGCGGCGGAGAACGACGTGGCGCGTTCACTGTACACTTCCCAGATCGTTGGTGCGGGCAAGGCTGTGGGGTTGCAGTTCTCAGAGCACTGGCAGGATGCGAGTATAGAGGCGGGCCCCCTCCCTGCTCTGTTCCTGCGTTCCACCGCCGCCGAAGTATTTGCAGTGACTCCGGATCTGGGCCTGTTTCTGGGCAGTGAATATCCAATTGCCGCCAGCAATCTGTTTTCGGACTCTCAGATGCAGCAGTTCCGGAAGGTGGCCGAGAATGGTGAGGCTGTGATGTTTCCTGATGCCGGGGCGAACACGTTTACGGCAATGTATCCGGATTACGCTTCCGTGCAGGCATGTGTCACCTGCCATAATGAGCACCCGGACTCGCCAAAGAACGACTCGAAGCTTCAGGATATTATGGGGGCGACCACGTGGACTTACCCTCGTGACCGAGTCTCAGCGGCTGAAGCCCTTCAGCTGATCAGATCGTTGCGAAACGGGTTTATTCAGACATACACGAGGTATGTTGAGAAAGCTCGCGGGTTTTCGCGTGCTCCTCAGATCGGGGACAAGTGGCCATCGGGTGGTGACTATTGCCTGCCAGCGCCAGAGGAGTTTGCCGCCGAGTTTGAACGACGGGCCGCGTTAGCGACTTCGACGGCACTGCTGGACCTGTTCGAGGCAAAGGGAGAAGAGTGATGAGCGTGTGCACGGTCGATCGCTGAGAAAAACC
>JALQUR010000377.1 GCA_023260695.1 Planctomycetaceae bacterium | reverse complement strand
AGTGTTCATGCACCGCAGGCGCTGGAGTTGCTTAATGGCGACTTTGCCAATGAGATGGCGGCGGCATTTGCGGAGCGGCTGCGGCGTGAGTGTGGTGATGATCCGGAGCGGATTGTGGAGTGGGCGTTTCAGCTGGCAGCGGGGCGAGTCCCGACGCGGCAGGAGCAGCAGATTTCCATGAACTTTCTGGCGGAGCAGCCACTCGAGGAATTCGCTCTGGCAGTTCTTAATCTGAATGACTTTGTGTATGTGCGCTGAACGGATGATGACGGATTCACTGCTGATACCGCGGCGTACTGCGCTGGGGCGATCGACAGCTGCGCTGGCTGGAATTGCAGCCGTGACGGGGCAGAAGATTGTGCATGCAGAGACCGGTACCGCACTGGCACCTCAGGTTGTGCATCGTCCGGGGCGAGCCCGCAGCGTCATTTTTCTGTTCATGGCGGGTGGTCCCAGTCAGCTGGAGACGTTTGATCCAAAGCCGCTGCTCAATCGGCTCCACGGTCAGAAACGCCCGGCGGAATTCGGTGATGCGAAGTATCAGTTTGTGCAGAACGACGCGAAGCTGCTGGGAACGCAGCGGACGTTCCGCAGATACGGGGAAAGCGGCATTGAGGTTTCGGACCTGTTTCCGCAGATGAGCCGGTGCATTGATGAGTTTGCGGTGATTCGGTCGTGCACTGGTGATCAGGTTGTGCATTCGGCTGCTCAGTATGAGCTGATGACCGGCCGCACGACGCCCGGTTTTCCCAGCATGGGGTCATGGACGCTGCTGGGGATGGGCAGCGAGAGTGATTCTCTGCCGGCGTATGTGGTGCTTCCTGATCCACTGGGTGCACTGGAAGCCGGGCAGCCGATGTACATGAATGGGTTTCTGCCGGCCGTATATCAGCCCACAATGTTTCGTCCGGGGAAGCAGCCGGTGCTGAATCTTGAGCTGCCGCAGTCGGTGCAGGCTGGTCAGCGGAGGCGGACATTGAATCTGATTCGCGATCTGAACAGTGCGACTCTGACGCCGGGCGACACAGAGCTGCAGGCCCGGCTCAACGCCTACGAGCTGGCCGCGCGCATGCAGAAGCGGGCTCCGGCGGTTTTCGATCTGAGTGAAGAGACGGAAGAGACGCAGCGGCTGTACGGCATTGGGAAACAGCCGACTGACGACTATGGCCGCAGGTGTCTGCTGGCTCGACGGCTGGTGGAAAACGGCGTGCGATTTGTCTGCTGTGTTTCCGGTGGTGGTCCCGGGAATATGCAGTGGGACGCGCATGCGGACATTGAAGAGAATCATCTGCGAAAGGCAGGTGAAACGGACCAGCCGGTTGCCGGACTGATTACGGATCTGAAGCGTCGAGGGCTGCTGGACGAGACGCTGGTGCTGTGGGGCGGTGAGTTCGGCCGTTCGCCGGAAGCTCAGGGCGGCAAGGGGCGAGATCACCACAATCTGGGATTCACGATGCTGATGGCCGGCGGAGGAATTCGTGGTGGGCAGGTGGTGGGAGCGACGGATGAGATCGGTCTGCGGGCCGTGGAATCGCCGCATCACTTCCGTGATATTCATGCCACGATGCTGCATCAGCTGGGACTTGATCAGCATCAGCTCACATGGCCGCATCTGGGGCGTGACGAGCGGCTGACGTTTATTGAAGGTCAGGTGATTCGCGAGATTGTCTGAGCGACTGCAGTGGCGGGACGCCGTTGTTTCAGCACGCGACTGCCGGGTGTGCTTCAGCACGCGACTGCCGGGTGGATCTGTGCTGTGTCTGCGAATGGGGCAACGTCTGTCTGCGACGGAATCGCGGCCGAGTTTATTCTTCGACGGGCAGTTTTCTGATCCAGGAGACCTGAGTCACCAGCTGATTGAGTGACGCGAATGAAATGTGTGCGTTGGTGGCGTAGCGCGGCGTATTGTTGGCGGGGAAGGTGGCCAGGGTGGCATCGCCGACCAGAAACACATTGAAGTCACGGGACAGGTTTTCGTATCCGGCTGTTGTCTTGCAGAAGCACATATCCGTGGCGTAGCCGGTCAGCAGGACATGGCGAATTCCCTGCTGTTTCAGGAAGTCTCGCAGTTTGTCGTAGCCTTCCTGATCGAAGATCAGCACATCGTCGTGGTGTACGGTGACATCAGAGGAGATGGGTACGGGGACATCCCAGAACCCGTTGCCGTTATAGCGGTCACCGGCGCTGAGTCCCGGGAACTGGCGAAAGTAATCACTGACGGGCGTTTCGCTGGACAGGGTAATCTTTTCGACGAGCGGCTCGCCCTGATACGGCAGGCTGTGAAGTTTCGCGGTCAGTTCCTGCCTTGCCGCAGTGCGTTCCTGCCGGGTCGGGTTTGCGTCGATGGTGCGATACAGTCTGCGGCGAATGGGATCCGGCGGAGCGATGAGACTGTACATAATGAGCCTGACGTCGCCGCGCATTTGTTTCAGGAAGGGGTCGATGACTTCCCGCGTGTGTCGACCGGCCAGATGATTTCTGGCAGGTGTGCAGAAGTCACAGACGCCGGCCGGTTCCGGGGTTTTCCATCCCTGACCGTCGTCGATTCCCCAGGGATGCACCATGATGACCGCCGTGCTGTCGGCGCGAATGTGATTGGGGATTTCGATGATTCCGCGTGCGTTGTAGGAGAATCGCCACGCACGTACGCTCAGATCAGCACCTTCTTCATCAACCAGGATCGGGGCGGAGAATCTCTGAAATTCCACCACTGGCTGAATGAACTCGGGGTAGTCATTGAGCAGTGGAGGTGGATTCTGCAGCGGCTGCAGCCGATTGTGATAGACGCGGGCGGATTCCTGTGCCGGAGATGTGCAGCAGGCGGTCAGGAGCGCGATGAGAATGCAGTGATGCGGGAACAGTGTTCGTGACATCTTCGTTTCCTTGCGGATTTATTCCGTGGGGACATGTGCAGCGATGGTCTGCAGTCCGACGATTTCTGCGTTGTCACCGGCCTGCCGGACCAGTTCGCAGATCAGTCGGACGGTTTCAAACTGCGGATCCTCAACGTACATGATTGAGGGATGGCAGAGAAAATCAAAGACAGCGTTGTGTGCGATCGCCCATTCAACGCACTGCCGAACGGATTTCAGAAAGTGCGGCAGTTTCCAGCGACTGGTACGAAATGCGCCGACGTCGCTGATGGGACTCATGGGGATTTCAATAAGGCCGGTGGGATAGACCCATGGTTGTGCCTGCAACTGCGATTCCAGGATGGACGCGAAGATTTCATCGTCGGGTTCTGCACCGGGCGAGCTGCTCTTGTGTGCGGGATAGCCGGAGCTGACCCACGTGAATCCTTCGTCGAGCAGCATCTGCTGAATGTCCTCCCGGCCGTTCAGTGCCGCACTCGAGCCGCCGGGTGTGCGAAACCCCGTGGCAGAGATTCCAGCTCGCTGTTTCATGGCCAGCGTAGTGACGCGGATATTCTCCTGAATGATTTCCCGGGCCGTTCTTCCGTGGATCAGCCACGGTGAACGCTGAAAGCGGAACTGGGTCTGTTCCGGCTGAGTAGCCCAGACATTGACATGGTCGTAAGTGTGGTTGCCGATGGGATGTCCCATAGCGGCGATTTCCTGCAGCCAGTCAATATTCTCCTGCTCAAGGACTCTGCCGACGCAGAAGAAGTGAATCGGGACGCCCTGTTCATGAGCGATGCGCGCCGCCTGCAGGGAATACTGCTTCGTGGGATGGTTGAGGTTTCCCTTCTGGTAGTCCCATTCCAGCACGTCTCTGGTGGGATACATTCGACTCATTTCCAGATCGAACGTAATGGCAATTCGGGCTTTGTTGCTGCTGCGTCGATCCGGGGTGGATGCCAGTGCAGCGGAGAGGGACCCGGCAGCGACACCGGCCAGCAGACCACGTCGGGAGAGCGATGTCTGAGGGGCGGTGCTGCCGTCGGATGCATGCGGATTCATGGAGCTCACTTTCCATCACTTTGCAGAAACTGCATCAGGTCCCGCAGCTGCTGAGGCTGGAGTCCCCGCAGGATGTTTTCCGGCATCAGGGAGACAGCAGAGGCATTGAGTTCATCCAGTTCGCCGCGTGAGATCACGATGCGTTCATGGTTGGCCTGCAGTATCGTAACACTGGCTGCAGATTCGTCGATGAGCAGTCCGTTGACGATCCTGCCGTCCGTGGTGACTGCAACGTAGCTGAGATATTCGCGGCGAATCTGAGCGGACGGATCGACCATACTGACGAGCAGAAAGTTGCGGTCGCCGCGATTGGCTCGGGTCAGATCGGGACCAATTTCTCTGCCGACCGAGAACAGCTGGTGACAGTTCGCACAGTGCTTTTCAAACAGCAGGCGACCTGTCGCTGCATTTCCGGAACCGGCATTGAGGTCGTTGGTGATGCGACGAATTTCCGCCAGCTTCTGTTCCGGGGTCCCGGCCTGAATGCTGCCCCAGTGTTTCTGTACCAGCGACGGCCCGCTCTTGCACAGCGAGGGCATTGCCTGGTGGCTGTTC
>JALQUR010000319.1 GCA_023260695.1 Planctomycetaceae bacterium | reverse complement strand
ATGACGTCATCCTCGATAGATGCAACTCGTTCAAATAGATAATCCACAGTTGCAACTGCTGACTCAAGTTGATCCTTTAACTCGATTGTTCTATAAGCCAATCTTGCACAAGAGACTCCCAATACTCCCACAGAGAAATTGATCTGCAGCTTGGTGGAGATTCCACCGCAGGTCGCTCCAGCAATGCACGTTACGGCATCCATCCGATTGACGACGCCGGGCATCGTTTTCGTTTCCGCCATCCGGACATGGAGCAGACAACCCACAGTTTTGAATGGACGCCAAAATCAGTCTGGTTCCAGAGTTTCGCGGGCCACCGTAGTTTTGTGGATTCCCCGGATCAGGTGATTGCATTTTACGGCTTTGAGGGGGATGGAATCCCACCGGCTGGCGATGAACGAATGCACCTGAGATTTGACTTTTCAGCTCAGCAGCCGCCGGCAAACCTGCGCGAAGTTGAGATCGTCGTCTGCAATTTCTCATTCACACCCATGACCTGAGAAGCAGTACAGGGGCAGTCTGAGGTTATCCGAGATCTCAGATCTGTACCTCGCGGGCAGGGCGACTTTGTTCACGCCTTCATTCCATCTCTGCAGTGCATCATACTTGGCGCCGCTTCTCTGACAGCGAGAATACGCCGGTACTGGAACGAACCTGCCCGCGGTCCTTATCATGGAATTAAGGTCGTGATACGTCTGCTTTGCATCGCACTGCTGTTCAGCTCTCTCAATGTGGGCCGTTCAGACGATTTGTATCCCACTGTTCCACTCAGCGAACAGGATGCCGCCACCTACTCACTCGACACCGGGTTTTATGAACGGACCACCCACGTCGAGGGGATTCTGATCGCGTCGTCGAGCAGAGTTTCTGAATTTGCTCATGCCGAAGCTGCCAGCCAGTTTGCAGAAATAATGCGGCAACTGAGAGAGCCGATTGCCGAACGAATTCGTGCAGCGGGCGTGCTCTGCCTGCTGATCGGGCATGCCGAGCTGACTTCTGATCTTCCACAGTTTCGCTCCCAGCTTAGCGGAACGAAGCTTGACTTCTACAACTGGCGAAACAGAGGATTCCTGACTCGAAAGGATGGCCGTCCGACGGTTGTCTTTGCAGAAGAAGACGTCCTTGAATACGAAGGGGGCATGCAGCTTGAGAGCATACTCATTCATGAATTTGCGCACGTTATCCACCAGTCGGGATTCGACGCCGGTCTGCAGCAGCGACTCACCGACTGCTACGAGCGTGCTCAGGCAGGCGGACTCTGGCAGGACGGCAGGGCTGCTCAGCGGTTTCGCAGGGTAACTGGCGACATTCCAGTCTCACTGTTGTCCGCCCTGATCGAATGGTTCCCCCAGCAGCCGGTGGAGCTGCTGCAGGCGTGCCTTAAGGGCGGCGACATCCTTGTCAACGGAGCTCCGGCAGATCTTGAGACAAAGGTCACGAAGGATGACCAGGTCCTTGTGGTATTCGGAGGAGAGAAAGCGTGCTACGCGACTCGTAATCGCGCTGAATACTGGGCGGAAGGAGTGCAGTGCTGGTTCGACACGAATCGCACGATGGATCACGACCACAACCACATTCATACTCGTGAACAGCTCCGGGAATACGATGAGCCGCTCGCCCGGCTCTGCGAAGAAGTGCTCGGATCCGGCGACTGGCGTTTCCAGTCCCCACGCAAACGTGCCGGAAAGACGCATCTGGAAGGCTACGATCCGGATCAGGCGCCTGTCGTTGACACTCCGGAACACATTCGAAATGCCGGACTGGATTACTACGACGATTACTGGCGGCCGTTCTGGGACCGCCTGCAGGCGAAGTACCCGGATGCAGTGTCAGATCACCCTGTACCTTTGAGTCCGCTCTGGCTGCGCTATCCAGGTGTCTCCGGTCCCGGCAAAGGCAGGCATCTCGTGCTGATTTCAGCAGACCAGGAATATCGCAGCGAACAGTCCCTGCCGATGCTCGCGAAAATTCTGTCCCGGCGATTTGGTTTTCACTGCACGGTGCTCTTTGGCATGAACACAGAGAACCTTGTTGACCCAACTCAGAAGATTCGCTGGGAAGACAGGACGGTACAGCACAACATTCCCGGACTACAACACCTGGCAAGCGCGGATCTGATGATTCTGTTTACTCGGCTGGTGACACTACCGGACGACCAGATCAGTCATATCATTAATTACCTGGACGCTGGAAAACCAGTGATCGGCATTCGCACAGCCAACCACGGATTCCTTGAGAACTTCCCCTACAGCATCAATGGTCGGCGAATTCACTTCGGCAAGGACATCCTCGGCGGAACATTTCTGAACCATCACGGCAACTGGCACAGAGACTCAACTCGAGGAATCATCGTGGAGGCTCAGCGCGAGCATCCCGTCCTTCGCGGCGTTGATGACGTGTGGGGCCCGTCTGACGTCTATCGTACGTTTGCGGAAGACGCTCAGCTGCCGGACGACTGCCTGCCCCTGCTGATGGGCCAGCCACTCCTGGGTCGAAATCCGGACGACGGGCCGAACCCGCAGAAGATCCCGCTGCCGGTTGCATGGACAAAGGAATGGACCGGCAGTTCAGGAATGACCGCACGTGTGTTTCATGTCACGATGGGCAGCGCACGGGACTTTCAGAGTGAAGGGCTG
The DNA here is from genome assembly GCA_023260695.1 of Planctomycetaceae bacterium. Taxonomy (GTDB): domain Bacteria; phylum Planctomycetota; class Planctomycetia; order Planctomycetales; family Planctomycetaceae; genus SXXK01. The sequence goes on along the minus strand of JALQUR010000319.1, from coordinate 4,187 downwards.
CGACGAATGCTCATCAATGCCGCACAATGGTGCCTGCACGAAGAAGCGGCTGTCGATGGTTCCGCCGACGTCAGTTACGTGGGGCTGTACGATCCGCTCGAAAGCGGATTCAACTATGAGGCTCTGGGAGTGGAACCACGGTCACCGGAATACTACGAATGAAGTTCAGGTTTATTTTCAGTCAGTCAACGACAATCCTTGCAGTGCTCGCTTTTGCCTCATCTGCGGCAGCCGTCGAGGTCCTCCCGAACATACTGATTGTGTACGCAGATGATCTCGGTTACGGCGATCTGTCGTGTTACAACTCGCATTGCGCATACGAGACCCCACGTCTGGACAGGCTGGCGGAAGAGGGGATTCGGTTCACAGATGCGCATAGTCCATGCACAATCTGTTCGCCCTCACGATACGGATTGTTCTCCGGCAATCTGGTCTGCAGAACCGGACGTCGGCCAACAGCATTTGAGGGTCCCGGCGGCCCCAGTTACCTGTCGGAAGACAGCCTTTCGCTCGGACAGATGCTGCAACAGATGGGATATCGCACCGGCGTCTTTGGGAAATGGCATCTTGGTCTTACGTGGTACGACCAACAGGGAGCGGTGCTTAAGGGCGGATTTGAGAATTCCCTGCTGATCGATTACGACCGCAGTTGCCCTCTGATTGACGGCCCGCAGGCCAGGGGTTTCGATGAGTCATTTGTGACACCCAACTGCCCAACCACAGATCCCCTTTACGTCTACATTGAAAACGGCAGTGTTGTGACGCCAGCCAGTCAGCGACATCGGAGTGACAACCTGCCGAATCCGGGAGGTAAATGGCGGTGGGACAACGACGAAGGCTGGATGGCTCCGGATTACCGCTTTACAGACGCCGATCTGCTGTTCACGGATCGCACCGAGAAGTTCATTCGATCACATCGAAAAAAGTATCCGGACCGCCCTTTCATGGCCGTACTGTCCACTCAGATTTCGCACGCACCAGTGCTTCCCGCAGAAGAATTCAGCGGCCTTACCAACGCCGGACCTCGGGGTGATTTCATTCGCGAGCTGGATATCCTTACAGGCCGAATTCTGGACCTGCTCGACGAACTGCAGATTGCCAATGACACGCTCGTCATCTTCAACTCAGACAATGGCCCGGAGACACTTCACACGGACTGGATGCGCACCGATCATGACCATGATGCCGCGGGCGGTTTTCGAGGTATGAAACGCGATGGCTGGGAGGGTGGCCATCGTGTCCCGCTGATCATCCGCTGGCCCGGCACGATTCCGCCGGGGCAGGTAACATCTCAGCTTGCCAACACTACCGATCTGTTTGCCACGATCGCATCCATCACAGGTTATGAACTGCCGGAAGATGTCGCGGTCGACAGCTTTGACTTACTGCCGGTGTTACTGGGAGTGCAGCCTGACGAGAAGCCTGTACGGCCGCTGATGCTGACTCAGAGCTTCCGCGGGGAGTTTCAACTGCGTCTGGGAAGCTGGAAGTATCTTGCTCACACCGGGTCCGGTGGGAATCGTTACGACAATGGGCCACTGCAGAAGTATCAGCGGGACGACACAGCACCTGATGCCCCGGCCCAGCTATACGATCTCAACAAGGATCCGCAGGAATCCAGCAACCTGTACTTCATGGAGGAGAGAATTCGCATGCAATGCGCACAAATTCTGGAATCCAGCATCGGAACAACCGGCCGCACTGCACCCAGATCGCGGGTACCAGCCGGGCCGGCCGGAATTCAGCGTCTGCTGCATAAGTAACTCGCAGCAGCATGATCTGCCACTCTCCGGGAACCCACGAAACTAGTACCGTCGGGCAGATCCAGCTACGCTGCCATCTCCAGTCGTCGGTGATCATAGTGGCGTAGCAGCATGATCACCAACGGAACACATGAGAGCCACGCACTGCATGGCTCAGGCACCACAGAATTGTCGAGGCTGATTTCGGCCGTGAATACAATTGCGTCCGTGCCGATCGCACCGTCAGCATCCAGAATAAAATTCAGACGATCACCGGAGTTCACCATTGTCGTCAGTTGCAGGACACCAGTCGAGGCAGCGGATGCCAGGGTTGCCGTTGCCAGCGTTGTCGTGGAATTGTTCTTTTCAACAAACCAGATCGCCGGTCCACCGATGATGTCATCGGCAAACGAGTAGTTCACAGTGGCCAGACCTGCTTCTGGTGCCAGCCACGAAATCACGGAAAGTCGACCGTTGCCAGGATGAATCATCAGATCACCTGCCTGCCAGATCCAGTTGCCTGCACCGCCAGACGTCTGATCGGCACCGGTCGTGTTTTTTCCCACCCATGCCGGAAATCCATCGTTCCCGTCATTCCAGACCGACGGCTTTAATGTGAACGGGTCGGCAATCGGATTCACCGTTGTATACAGTGTGTAGTCGCCGTCGCGGACGAGGTCTGTCGCGTATCGATACGACCAGACAGACTGGTTAGTGTTGATGCTGAAAGAGAAGTCATCTGTAGCGTTGAATGTCAGGACGTCACCGCAACACACACTCCGCAGCAACAGCAGTATCGTGGAATTCAGAAACAGGGATCGCATCATCAGTCGCTATTCCCGGCTATGCACCCGAGTCGGGTCAGAATGAGCCGAAGACTGTCTTCCACTCGCCGCAATGTGGAAAATGGGACGCAACAATGATGCCACGGAGTGAGAGGCGGTTACCCCTCAAGGCAGTGGTCCAGACACACCGACTATGCTCGTTTTCCCGAACATACGTGATTAATTTGTGAAACAGTCAACGAGGGTTTACCTGCACTCACCGGATCGACTGAAAAATTCAGCCCGATACCTTCCTGGTGCCGCTGAATTCGCACAAAACTCACGTTCACCGCTGGTGCGCGGCACAAGACCTGCTTTGTACACGTCGTACAAAGTGTCAAACACCCGTGTATTGCTCACTGAACAGCCGGAATATCATCTTGCCGAACGACCGAGGCATTGAATGCCTCAGCCGAACAGGTCGAGAATCGGCTTGCCTTCGGTCAGCGAGCGGAAGACGCCGGAGGCATCCAGCGGATCATTGATTGGAATATCCAGGGCATGGTAGATCGTTGCAGCCAGTTCCTCCGGACGCACAGCGTTGTGAGTCGGGTACTCGCCATAGCGATTGGACTTTCCATACACCTGTCCACCCTTGATTCCCGCACCCGCGAGGATTGAAGAGAAGCACTGCGGCCAGTGCTGACGTCCGGGCGGGTCCTGTTTCAGGACATAAGGGGTGCGTCCAAATTCTCCGGTGACAACAACCAGCGTGTTGTCGAGCATTCCGCGTTCCTTCAGATCACTCAGAAGTGCTGAGAGTGCCTGATCGAGTCGCGGCAGGCAGAAGCCCATGCCATAGGAACCAGTGCCGAAGGCATTTCCCATTCCCATGTTTCCGCCGTGCATGTCCCAGCTGCTGCTGGGTGGTCCCTGCTTGTCGTGCTCCGCCTGTCCGGTCCATCCGTTCACCGTAATAAACCGAACTCCGGATTCGACCATTCGACGAGCAAGCAGGAGGTTCTGACCAAGCGGATGCATTCCGTAACGTTGCCTTACCTGATCCGGTTCGCGGTGCAGCTCGAACGCCTCGCGTCCCTCAGAACGAGTCATCGCATCGTAAGTCTTTGCACGCAGATCAGACCAGTCCTTGACCTGCTTGTCGCGGTCGTACCGCGGTGAGTCAAGCTGAGCGAGCAGGGTCTTGCGATTCCCAAACCGCGTTTCGTCAATCGGAGCATAGATCTCCGGAGGTTCAAAAGTCGGCATCGCAGGATGGTTTTCAGCAGATCCGACGAACACAGGTGCGTATGCGGAACCAAGATAACCACCAATGCCAATATTCGGTGCACAGAAGACCGGCGGGCCGACGCATTTGATGAGCCAGGCATTTGAGACAAAATTTCGCGTACTTGGCTGATGCCGCGCCACAACAGAACCGAGGTAGGGCTGGTCATTCATGATGCCCTGCTGCACGCGCTTGTTGGACTGACCACTGAGCAGATTGTGCATGGCATCGAAGTGATTGCTGATCGACCCAGGATGCGTCATGGAATTGATCAGCGTAAACGTATCAGCCTGCTTCGCCAGTTCCGTGTGCATCTCATTGATCATCATTCCCGGCACACGGGTTTGAATGGGCATGTAGGGACCGCGGTAATCGACTGGCGCGTCCGGCTTC
>JALQUR010000302.1 GCA_023260695.1 Planctomycetaceae bacterium | reverse complement strand
CGCACGGCGCTGGTTGTCAGACAGGTCCGGATGCGGGCCGATTTCTAGAACAACTTCTGTGTGCCATGCCTCATCTGCGCTGGGCTCAGCGGTCACGGGCCCCTGCTCACCCACTTCGACGATCCGAGACAACAAGAAGTCCTTGAACACCTGGTCGTTCTGACAGAACGCCCGGGCGTGCCAGCGGAACCCATCGAATGCCAGGGCGTGCGGCTCAATCCAGCGCGCGCTGGGCTCCGGCCGCGACATGGACTGATAGGTCACCTGCAAGGCTGCTGGCTCGAATTCGCTGGGCACGACCCAATCGACTGCCGCTCTGGTGATGGGCCGAAGCCGTGCTTTCGCGGCTGTCCGCATGGTGACCAGACCGGACAGAACAGCTGCCGGGAGAGATCAATGAAGGTACTCAAGTTAGTTGTCGATCTGTTCCCTTTGTGGCTTTTCGGTTCATCGCTGATTGCCCTGCTCTATCCACCTTCCTTCCTGTGGCTGGACCTCAAGTCGGTCATCGATCCGATGCTTGGCATTGTGATGCTGGGGATGGGACTTTCATTGACGTTTGCAGACTTTGAGAGGATTGGTCGGAGGCCCGGTGCAGTGCTGGCCGGAGTATTACTGCAGTTCACGATCATGCCGCTGCTCGGTTACGTTGTCGCGCATGCACTGTCTCTGGATACGCCGCTGGCTGTGGGACTGATTCTGGTCTCCTGCTGCCCGGGAGGTACGGCATCGAATGTGGTTGCGTACATGGCGCGGGCGGATGTTGCGCTGAGTGTCTCGATGACCACGGCGTCGACGATCTCTGCGGTGGTTGTGACACCGCTGCTGGTCACGTGGCTGGCTGGCAGTCGTGTGGAGGTCGACACGCTGGCACTGATTCAGAAGGTGGCGGTCGTCGTCCTGCTGCCGGTCCTGGCAGGTCTGGTGATCCGCACTTTTTTTCAGAGGATTGCTCAGATCCTGCTTCCGGTGGCACCGACAATTGCCATGCTGGCTGTGGTGCTGATTGTGGCTGCATTGGTTGCCGCAAAGCAGCAGACGATTCTGCAGACGGGTGGTGTATTACTGGTTTCCGTTGGTCTTGTGCATGTCATGGGAGCGACGCTGGGCTACTTTCTGGGTCGAAAGCTGTCCGGACAGGAGCAGATGGCTCGCACCACCGCGATCGAGGTGGGGATGCAGAATGGCGGGATGGCAACTTCTCTGGCGACCAGTGGGGCTTTTCTGGCGGGTGAGTTTGTTGCCCTGCCGGGCGTGTTCAGCGGACTTGCCAGTTGTCTCATCGGGAGCGTGCTTGCGGCCGTCTGGTCACGGCGTCCGATTCAGGTTGCCGCGGCGAATGCTCCGGACGATCAGGTCGGGCCGGAGAGCAACTTGCCTTGAGGCCGTTCGCAGGATCCGGTGCATCGTCGCGCACTGCACAGATAAGATCATCGAATAAACTGTGCCACGCACAGGAAGGGGCATTGGAATGACATCTGCAGACGAGATGTATGACGAGTTACTGAAGTTGTCTGCAAAAGCAGCTGTGCTTGGTTCCTGTGGCTCGGTGCTGGGCTGGGACAGAGAAACCTATATGCCACCAGCCGGCGCAGAGCATCGTTCTGAGCAACTGAGTCTGCTGGCTGGCATGGTGCATGAACAATCAACCTCTCCCCGACTGGGAGAATTGCTGGAAGCTTTGTCGGAAGCAGAGTTCGACGGCGATGCTGCCGCAGTTCGTCATGCCAACGTGCGGGAAATGCGTCGAACGTGGCAACGTGCAGTGCGTTTGCCGGGAAGACTGGTCAGCGAACTTGCAAAAGTGACGGCACTGGCACAGCAGCACTGGGCTGAGGCACGTGGCAGTGGAGACTATTCCATCTTTCAGCCATGGCTGGAACAGATTGTCAGTCTGAAACGCGAGGAAGCGGCAGCGGTCGGGATTCCTGCAGGCGGTGAGTCTTACGATGCTCTGCTGGATGAATATGAGCCCGGGGCGACCAGTGCACAGATTGCAGCTGTGTTCAGTGGACTGCGAGAACAGATTGTGCCATTGCTGCTGGCAATTACGGAATCCGACTGCAAGCCGCGGGCAGAGATTCTGCATCGCCACTACAGCATTGATGCCCAGCAGAAACTTGCCAGGCAGGTAGCGGCCCGAATTGGTTTTGATTTCCAGGCCGGGCGTCTGGATACCACGACGCACCCGTTCTGCAGTGGCACAGGTCCCGGTGACTGTCGGCTGACCACGCGTTACGACGAAAAGTTCTTTTCAACTGCGTTCTTCGGAACTTTGCATGAAGCCGGGCACGGGATGTACGAACAGGGACTGCCGGCCGCTGCCTTCGGGACGCCGGCGGGCACTGCCGTTTCACTGGGAATCCACGAATCTCAGTCGCGACTCTGGGAAAATCTGGTGGGACGCAGCCTGCCATTCTGGGAGGGCTTTCTGCCACATGTGCAGCAGACATTTCCCGGAATCCTCGATGACGTGGATGTGGCTGATTTTCATTTCGCAATAAACAATGTTGAGCCGTCGTTCATCCGAGTTGAGGCAGACGAAGTAACCTACAACCTGCATATCATGCTGCGTTTTGATCTGGAGCGAGCACTGATTTCCGGTGATCTGTCGCCGGCAGATCTGCCTGCAGCATGGGATGATCGCTTCGCGGATGATTTTGGGATTCGCCCGCAGTCTGCTGCCGCTGGCTGTCTGCAGGACATTCACTGGAGCGCCGGGCTGTTCGGCTATTTTCCGACCTACGCTCTTGGAAACATGTACGCCTCACAGCTGTTCGATGCAGCGAGGCAGCAGCTGACCGACCTTGATGATCAGATTCGTCGTGGGGAGTTTCAGCCGCTGCTGAACTGGTTGCGTTCGCAGATTCATCAGCACGGGCAGGTTCATTCCGCTGCAGAGCTGATTCAGCTGGCCAGCGGGAAGCCTCTTTCCGACGGTCCCCTGGTGCAGCATCTGGAACAGCGGTTTCGGCCGTTGTACGGGGTCTGAAGTGGCTGCACGAAGTGGTTATGCACCAGTCCTGGCGATGTGCACGCTGCCGCTGATCGGGAGACAGGTCTCTGTGGCACTGCACTTTCTGCGGAATCCGGGAACGCCGAATCAGCTGATCAGATCATGAACAACTGAGCCGTGCACATCAGTCAGTCGAAAATCTCGTCCGGCGTACCGGTACGTAAACTGCTCGTGGTTGAATCCCAGCAAATGCAGCATGGTCGCATGCAGGTCGTGAATGGACACCGGATTCTCGACTGCGCGAAATCCAAAGTCATCAGTCGCTCCGTAGATCGTCCCACCACGAACTCCGCCCCCGGCCATCCAGAGGGAGAAGCCCCAGTGGTTGTGGTCCCGCCCTTTCGCGGCACCGGATCCGTCCTGTCCCATCTCTACGGAAGGTGTCCTGCCGAATTCTCCGCTGCAGACAACCAGCGTACGATCCAGCAGACCGCGTTGCTTCAGATCCGTCAGCAGTGCGGCCAGTCCCTGGTCACATTCATCGGCCACTTTGCGGTGTTCAGTGTGAATGTTGGAATGACTGTCCCACGGTTGCAGGTTGCCGTGCCACAGCTGAACGAAGCGGACGCCACGTTCAACCAGTCGGCGAGCCAGCAGCAGCTGCCGATTCTGCGGACCCTTCCCGTAGAGATTGTGGATATGCTGCGGCTCCTGCTCCACATCGAACGCGTCGGTCGCTTCCATCTGCATCCGCCAGGCCATCTCAAAGGACTGAATTCGAGCCTCCAGTGCCTGTTCCCCTGGACGTGTCTGCAGGTGCTGCTGATTCAGATTCTGCAGCAGGGAAAACAGCTTCTGCTGGTGCGCCTGGGAGGTGCGCTGGTTGCGAATATTGGCGATCAGTTTCTGTGGATCCTGCTGAGATGTGTCGATGAGCGTTCCCTGGTACACGCCAGGCAGAAACGCCGATCGCCAGTTGCCTGCTCCGCTCCCGCCGGAAACCCTGTACACGGTCTGCGATCCGGCCAGCCTGTGCTTTGGCACCAGCGCGGAATTGCCCGAGCTCGATGCCGCTGCGATCCACACCCGCGCGATCACCGCACTGCACCTCGGACTCGACAT
>JALQUR010000289.1 GCA_023260695.1 Planctomycetaceae bacterium | reverse complement strand
GTCAGCAGTGGCACAACCAGCAAACAGGTCGCCTGCGAAAAGGACGCCCAGTACGTCGCCTACGGCTCGATGCTGCTGGAGGGTGGTCTCGCGGTGATCGTGATCCTTGCCTGTACGGCAGGCGTCGGCATGGGCCTGTTTTCTCCAGAACCGGATGGCCGCTATACCGCTGTCGTTGCAGAAGACGGGACGGTGGTCACCGGACATGCTGCGTGGGCCACTCGCTATCGCCCGGATGGCGACTGGAAGAACTTCAAGCTCCCCAACACTGTTGGAGCATTTGTGGAAGGTGGAGCAAACTTTCTGAGCACACTGGGAATGCCGCTGCGGCTGTGCATCGCCGTTATCGCGACGCTCGTTGCCTGCTTCGCTGCCACAACACTGGATACAGCCACGCGTCTGCAGCGTTACGTCATACAGGAACTCGCGGGCGCATTCAGCATCGCTCCTCTGCAGAACAAGTATCTGGCCACCGCCCTTGCAACAGGTCTGGGACTGCTGGTAGCCCTGCTTCCCGGACCGACCGGTGTTCCAGGCACAGGCGGACTGATCCTATGGCCCCTTTTCGGCGCCATCAATCAGCTGCTCGCTGGCCTTGCCTTCATGGTCCTCACCTTTTATCTCTGGCGTCGCAGCAGACCAATCATGTTCGCAGTGCTGCCCATGCTGATGATGCTGATCATGCCCGCATGGGCTCTGCTGCTGCAGATGTTCGCACCAGAAACAGGCTGGCTCGCCACAGAGCAGTATCTGCTGCTGAGCTTCGGGCTGGTGGTCATGGGCCTGCAGGTCTGGATGGTGATCGAAGCAATCCTGATCTGGCCTCGAGCTCGCGGAGTTCTGGAAGAAAGTCTGCCACCGCTGACAGCCGCCACGAATTCCTGATACGGCGTGTCACATCCGGCACGCCGGGGGTCTCCTGCCAGGCCTGTCCCCCACGGAACCAACGCGATCTGTGCCCGGCAGCAGTTTCTTGTCCTGCCGCTGCGTCATTTCACGGAATAACCGCTGCTCAACAGCTTGTCGATGAGCCGCAGCTCATTGTCGGCAATTGCACGTCCGCGGTCACTCAGGCTCCAGTTTGCCGCAGTGACACCGTCAGCTGCCGGATGACGGCAGATCCGAACCCGTTTGGGAAGGTGCTTCTTCATCACGATTCCGGCGCGCAGTACGTGCCACGCAGATGAAATCAACGCAATCGTCGCCACACCGCTGAACACTGATTCGGAAGCAAATCGTCTGTTGACTGCTTTGGCAAGCCGCGTCAGTTCACTGCTGCTGTCCTCGCAGAGCACCGCTGACGCAGGAACCCCCTGCTGCTCACAATACAGCCGCATCCGTTCGGCTTCCGAAACTCCGGAAGAATGACGATCTCGTCCGTCACCGCAAAGCAGCAGCAACGGCAGTTTTCCAGCACGATGCAGTCGCACAGCCTCAACCATCCGATGACTCAGGTCAGCCTCATCAGCGGCACCAATCACGATGCCGAGATCTGCCGAACCCAATTCGTCCGCAACAAAGATATCCTTTGGAGCCAGTCGCTTGCCCATCGCCCTGCTGCCGTGTGATCAGCGTCTGCCAGAGAATGAGCCGCCATCCGTTGTTCCCCGGATGCAACAGCTGACCCAGCGGAAACTGCAATCAGAAAACTCAGTCCACAATCTGATTCAGTGTGCCGCTGGGACGCATTGCGGCACACACCTTGTCCTCGTCCGGTCGAAAGTAACCACCGATATCCAGAGCATGCCCGGACGCTGCTGCAATCTCTCCCAGAATCTGCTCCTCAGAATCCGTCAGTGCCGCGGCAGCCGGAGCAAATTCTGCAGCAAGTTCGGCATCCTCGGTCTGAGCTGCCAGCGCCTGTGCCCAGTACTGGGCCAGATAAAAGTGACTGCCACGATTGTCCAGCTCACCGGGCTTACGTCCCGGTGACTTGTTTTCCGTCAGGTAGCGACCGTTCGCTGCATCCAGCGCCTTCGTAACTACCGCGAGTTTCCTGTTCCCGGTCTTCAGCGACAGGTCCTCGAGCGAAACGGCCAGTGCCAGGAATTCTCCCAGCGAATCCCAGCGAAGATGCCCTTCTTCCACGAACTGCTGCACGTGTTTGGGAGCAGATCCACCGGCACCCGTCTCAAACAGGCCACCGCCGGCCAGCAGCGGAACGATGGACAGCATCTTCGCACTGGTCCCCAGCTCCAGAATCGGGAACAGGTCGGTGAGATAATCTCGCAGTACATTCCCCGTGACCGATATCGTGTCCTTGCCCTCGCGACACCGTTCACACGACAGCGTGCAGGCATCAACTGGCGACAGAATCTTCAGCTCCAGACCACTGGTGTCGTGATCCTGCAGATACTCATTGACCTTGCTGATCAGGTTGGCGTCGTGGGCACGATTCTGGTCCAGCCAGAAAATCGCCATGCTGCCGGTCTGCCGAGCACGGTTCACTGCCAGCTTGACCCAGTCCCGAATCGGTGCGTCTTTCGTCTGACACATCCGCCAGATATCACCGGACTCCACGTCGTGCTGCATCAGCACATTGCCGTCTTCACCCACCACCTGAACAGTCCCTGCCACCGCGATCTCAAACGTTTTGTCGTGAGATCCATACTCCTCAGCCTTCTGAGCCATCAGGCCGACATTGGATACATTACCCATCGTCGGCACATCGAACGCCCCATGCTGACGGCAGAAGTCGATGACCGCCTGATAGACTCCCGAATAGCAGCGATCCGGAATCAGTGCCAGCGTATCGTGCAGCTCTCCGTCCGGCCCCCACATCTGACCCGATGTACGAATGGCCGCAGGCATTGACGCATCAATAATGACATCACTGGGCACATGCAGATTTGTGATGCCCTTGTCAGAATTCACCATGGCCAGCCGCGGACCAGACGCATACGCAGCCTGCACATCGTCAAGAATCGCCGCCTTCTGATCCCCGGGCAGCGATTCAATCTTCTGCAGCAGATCACCAAACCCGTTGTTTGGCTGCACGCCCAGTTCCTTCAGAACCGAAGCATGCCTGTCAAACACCGACGCGAAGAAGACGCTCACAACATGACCGAAGATGATCGGGTCGGAGACCTTCATCATTGTGGCCTTCATGTGCAGCGACAGCAGCAGATCGTTTTCCTTCGCCGCTGTAATCTGCTCAGCGATATATTCCCGCAATGCCGAAACACTCATGCAGGACGAATCGATCACTTCACCCGCCTGAAGCTGCAGCCCGTCCTTCAGTACTGTCGTGGTGCCGTCCTGCTGGACCAGCTGAATCCTGACACTTCCGGCAGACGGCATCACGCAGGACTGCTCAGAACCGTAGAAATCGCCGGCGGACATGGACGCAACTCGACTGCCGGAATCCGACGCCCACGCTCCCATGGAATGCGGATTGCGCCGAGCATACTCTTTCACCGGTGCTGCAACACGACGATCCGAATTGCCCTCACGCAGCACCGGATTCACCGCGCTGCCCAGCACCTTCGCGTAGCGACTGCGAATGTCCTTCTCAGCATCCGTTGCGGGCTCCGCAGGAAAATCAGGAACGGCAAAGCCCTTCTGCTGAAGTTCGCTGATGGCCGCCGTGAGCTGCGGGATGGACGCACTGATATTTGGCAACTTGATAATATTGGCTTCCGGCGTTTGAGCCAGCTGACCAAGCTGGCTGAGCGCATCCTCAACTTGCTGATCAGCGGTCAGACACTCAGGAAACGCCGCCAGAATTCGCCCGGACAATGAGATATCCCGCAGCTCTACATTGATCCCGGAGGATCTGGTGAATCGACGGATAACTGGCAGCAGTGAACGCGTTGCCAGAGCTGGTGCTTCATCAGTGAGCGTGTAAATGATGGTGGAATTGTCTGTCATGCGCGTCGTGACCTGAGCCAGAAGAATCGTTTGCAAATTCAATGATGACCACATTCAAGCTGAGCAAAATGGATTCGCGGCAGCGCCATTGATGGTTCTGCAGTGAGGCCAGAAACCGCAGCAGGATTGATCACCAGAGAATAACCTATCGGCTGGAAAAACGACACCAGCCGCAGGCTCTTTCAGCCACGCATGAGAGGATTCTCATCAGTCACAGCTTAACGCTGATCAATTCCGAACAGACCTGCCGCAGGAACTGACCGGACAGTAAATTCACGACTCCGGGGATTGCTGTTTCTGTCCCAGTCGACCAGCCATACAGCTCCAAAGTCGACTCCGCGGCAGTGGTGAATCCGCTCGGATCCTGCTAAAACAGCGGAGTCGATTCGGACCGTTGCCAGCCTTTTGCGAACTGATTCTGAGGCATCACACAACAACCGTTCTGGATGAAACGATCCGCAGCTCTCAGCCGTAACAGCCCGCTGCCACCGATTCCCGCTGCCACCAAACAGCACTGTCACCGATCAGCACTTGTCCGCGAAAGAAAAACGCCATGCCATTGCGCCTGCCGCTGCTGCCACTGCTGCTTTGCTGCCTTCCAGCTGTCACCCACGCCGATGAACGTCCCGGCATCATCGTCTTTATCGCAGATGACATCAGCTGGAATGACTACGGCTGCTACGGAAATCATGCCGCACTGACACCCAATATCGACTGGCTCGCAGAACGCGGGATGCGGTTCGACCACGCATACCTCACCGCCAGCAGCTGCAGCCCCAGCCGCAGCAGCATCATCACCGGCCGCTACCCGCATAACAATGGTAAGGCCGCTGAGCTGCACCAGCCCATCGCCGGACATCTGCCATGGTTCCCGGAACTGCTGCACAAGGCCGGCTACTACACCGCGCTGTCAGGCAAGAATCACATGACCGTCGGGCCTGCGCCCGATGGATCAAAAGCCAGTCGCCCCACTGCGTTCGAACTCATTGATGCCGGGCGGGAACAGGGAAACAGCGGCGGACATGCCAACTGGGTAAAGATCACACGCGAACGACCTCAGGATCGTCCGTTCTTCTTCTGGTTTGCATCCTATGATGCCCATCGAGCATGGGATGCCGACAAACAATGGGATGTCGATCGCTATGGCCCGATGCATCGCCCGGAGGATGTCATTGTTCCCCCTTTTCTGGTCGATGAAGGCGGTCAATTGGGCCTTGCTCATCGCGCCGACCTTGGTGGCGGCGAGTTGGCCGTCCTTGAACAGC
>JALQUR010000208.1 GCA_023260695.1 Planctomycetaceae bacterium | reverse complement strand
CGGAGATGATCGCCATTCGCTGAGAGACCGACTTGGCGGAATAGGATCTCGGGTTCTCTGCAATTTCAGAACTTGTCATCTGGTTGGGATCCATGTCGTCCTGCCCCAGCATTTTGACATAGCCCCCCAGAGGCAGCGCGGAGATTGCGTATTCCGTCTCACCTTTCTGGCGGCTCCAGATGATGGGGCCGATGCCGATGCTGAAGCGTTCCACATGCACGTCGCACCATTTGGCGACGGCAAAGTGTCCCAGTTCATGAAAGAAAATTACCATCCCCAGTCCGAAGACGACGGCGAAGGTGGTCTGAAGCATTCCGGAGAATTCTGAGATTCCTCCGGCTGCCAGTGTCAGGAACGTTAAGGTTTCCACCGAGCAGCTTCCTCCCGAGCCCACTGGTCCGCAGTCAGCAGTTGCTGCAGATCCGGTTGAGCATCGTATGTATGGTGATTCAGGACTTCCTGAACCAGCCGGGTAATGCAGATAAAGGACAACTGGCTGTTCAGGAATCGTTTCACAGCCACTTCGTTGGCGGCATTAAGAACCGCTCCGCAGGTTCCACCCTGCTTCGCTGCTTCAAATCCCAGCTGCAGAGCCGGGAAGGCCTCGAGATCGGGTGGAAGCAGCTGAAGTGTCTGAGATTCCAGCCAGTTCGTCTGAGCCGCCGGGCCTGGATGCCGCTCCGGATAGAGCAGTGCATACTGAATCGGCAGCCGCATATCGGGCGGAGAATGCTGAGCAATCACCGCTCCATCAACAAATTCCACAAATGAATGAATGACCGACTGCGGGTGAATCATTACGGAGATCTGATCCGCCTGCAGTCCGAACAGCCACCGCGCTTCAATGATTTCCAGCGCCTTGTTCATCATTGTGGCGGAATCCACTGTAATCTTGGGCCCCATTTCCCAGGTGGGATGCTGAAGCGCCATCTCAGGTGTCACCTGCTGCTGTTGTTCCCGCGACCAGCCGCGAAATGGTCCGCCGCTGGCTGTGAGCACAATTCTTCTGACAGCACCACGATCACCAGCCTGCAGACACTGGAATACAGCACTGTGTTCGCTGTCGACTGGAAAAACTGCAGCTCCGGTTTCTGCGGCCCGGCGAGTGATCAGCGAACCGGCAACAACCAATGATTCCTTGTTCGCAATTGCTACCCGCTTGCCGGCTTCCACTGCAGCCAGTGTAACGGGTAGCCCCGCTGCACCAACCATTGCTGAAACCACCGTATCGATATTGGAGCGAGTAACGAGCTGCAGGAGTGCATCATTTCCGAGTGACAACTGCACCTTACCTGCCAGAGCAGCCGGGACAGCAGCGTCAGGACTTCCGATAACGCACCACTGCGGACCAAATTCGCGAACCTGTTTTTCCAGTTGTGCAGTGTTCTGCCAGATCGACAGCCCCACCACTTGCAGTTTGTCCGGATGCGCACGTACCACGTCCAGACAACTGGTTCCGATTGAACCGGTGGAACCGACAACTGCAATTTGCGAAGGAACAGCCAATGGTGAATCTTTGGACAGTGTGCCGTGACAGAACAGACAAAGCAGTTTAGTTGGAAATGGGCGCTTTCGGAAAGTGTCATTTGCGGCTGTATGGAGTTGTTTTGATCGCTGGGAAGTGAATTTTCCCTCGCTGCTTAGCCACTTTTCTCGTGATGATTGCACTCAGCTCCGTTTTTCGCAGAATTCCAGAGTCTGGCAGGAGCACTCGCAGGAACCGTTGCTGCAACTTCAACTGGTTTCGCAGGTGATGCAGTGCAGGATTCAGGCAGTCAGGAGGTTTATGTAATGAGCAGAGTTCAACCGACCGCAGTCGGGCTGACGGTTTTGGTTCCGAGGTTTATGGCACTGACATGGATGTTCGGGACCATCCTCGGTGCACTGGAATGCGGAGTTGTTCAGGCGGCGGCGGAATCGCCCGCAGCGAAGCCCAATGTTGTCGTCATTTTCATGGACGACATGGGCTATGCCGATCCGGGACCATTTGGTGGTGATGCGGAGCTTACGCCGAATCTGAATCGAATGGCGCAGGAGGGACGGCGGTTTACAGACTTTTATGTTTCGCAGGCTGTCTGTTCGGCATCCCGCTGCAGTCTGCTTACTGGTTGCTATAACGTCCGTCTGGGAATTCTTGGAGCACTCGGGCCATCAGCAAGGATTGGTCTGAATCCGAATGAAAAGACGATCGCTGAAGTCTGTCGCGAGCAGGGCTATGCCACGGCCTGCTTTGGGAAATGGCATCTGGGACACCATGAGAAGTTTCTGCCATTGCAGCAGGGTTTCGATGAATACTTCGGACTGCCGTACAGCAATGACATGTGGCCCTACCATCCGGGGGTTCGCGATCTGCCGATGGAGGAGCGTCTGAAACGTTGGCCACATCTGCCGTTGATTGAAGGCAATCAGGTGGTGAATGCTCAGGTGGATGATGCAGTGCAGGCTGAACTTACTCGTCTGTACACAGAGAAATCTGTTTCATTTATTGAACGCAATCAGGATCGTCCGTTCTTTCTGTACCTGCCCCACAGCATGGTTCATGTTCCCCTCTACGCCGGCAAGGAGTTTCTGGGGAAGAGCGGTAAGGGGCTGTTTGCCGACGTGATGATGGAAATTGACTGGTCTGTTGGCCGGATTCTCGACACTCTCAGGCGTCTGGATCTGGAACGCAGCACTCTGGTTGTGTTTACCTCAGACAACGGTCCCTGGCTGAGTTACGGGGATCATGCGGGATCGGCAAAGCCATTGCGTGAAGGCAAAGGCACGATGTTCGACGGTGGGTGTCGCGTCTCCTGCATCATGCGCTGGCCGGGCAGCATTCCTGCAGGTTCAGTCTGCAGCGAGCCGTTGATGACAATTGACCTGCTGCCGACAATTGCGGAACTGACCGGCGGGAGCCTCCCGGAGCACACGATTGACGGCCGCAGTATTGTGCCCCAGCTGCTGGAGGAAACTCCGCCACCCTCGCCGCACGAAGCGCTTTACCTTTACTATGGCAAGCAGCTGCAGGCTGTGCGGTCGGGCCGCTGGAAGCTGCATTTTCCTCACGGCTATCGTACGCTGGCCGGCCGTGAGGGTGGCACGGGAGGCATACCGGTGAACTATGAGAACAGCACGATCGGCGAGGAGCTGTTTGATCTGCGACAGGACATTTCAGAGTCGACTGACGTATCTGCTGCAAATCCGGAGGTTGTGGCGCGGCTTCGCAGGCTTGCCGAAGCGGCCCGCGCTGAACTGGGTGATAACAATCGTGCAGGAGCCGGGATGAGGCCCGCGGGGCAGTTGTGAGCATGACTCTGCCGTGAGCAGCCATCTGCAGAGCGGCCTGAGGTGAATTTGTCGGTTCGATGACTTTCCGGATTTCTGAAGCGAACGGGACTGAGGTGATGCTGATGCGGTTAATGACCTGTGTGCTGCTTTCAAGCATATTCCTGAATACTCCCGCCTGCGGGCAGGATCCTGGCGATGCGACCAGACGTCCGCTGAGTGTGGAGGATCTGTTTAAGCTGCCGCGTGTGGGCAGCCCGTCACTTGATGCAACCGGTGCGTGGGTGGTCTGGGCAGAATCAGAAATTACTGATTCGCAGCGGAACAGCAGCCGTTCGCGTCTGTGGGTGGCACCGGCTGATGGCAGCGATGCACCACGGATGCTGACAGCCGGGGATGCGCACGACGGCAATCCGAAGTGGTCACCGGACAGTCGCTGGATTCTGTTTGAATCTGATCGTTCCGGCAGCAGTCAGCTGTGGGCAATCAGCTCCCAGGGCGGGGAAGCTCGACAACTGACAGACATCAGCACTGGTGCTTCGGGCGGAATCTGGTCAGCAGATGGACAGCGGATTGCTTTCGTGTCCGCTGTCTGGCCTGAATTCTCGAGTCTGCCATTTGCGGAAAGCGATGAACTGAATGCAAAGCAGCAGCAGATGCTGGATGAATCTCCGGTACGTGCTCGCAGATTAATCTACCGCCATTGCCGGCCGTGATCATCACCTAATTCTTCCAAATCGCAAACTTCGACATC
>JALQUR010000196.1 GCA_023260695.1 Planctomycetaceae bacterium | reverse complement strand
TCGCACGCCTGATGCATCGAGCTGCCTGAGATCCAGAAGTTGAAGCGGAGAAGATTCAAAGAGATTCAGACTTGCTCGACCGTGCCCTTGTCGATGCGACCCTGCTGAAACATCATTGACGAATCGCCGTCAGAAGAACTGATAAAACAGCATCGGAAAAGAGTGGAATAATGTTCAGAAATCTGTGTTGTCTGCTGCTTGCATTGTCTGCAGCAGCGTTGCCGGGTGGCGAATTGGTCACGATTCCAGCGAATGCTGACAATTCCATCGTAATGGTCGATGGGGAATGGCACCTGAACGCGGGGGGCAGCGGGCGCATGCGAATCAAGGGCAATCAGCATCTTGTTGCGATGTCGTTCGATGTCAGTCCGTTACGCGGCAAAAAGGTGATCGCAGCCGAGCTGCGCTGCTTTGCTGCGGCTGAGCAGATCTCCGGGGTCAGCATTTCAACGATTGCGGCGCCCTGGGATGAGATGAAATCCTCAGCTCTGACGAACGGACTGACGGAAGAATCCGGATGGGGCCGAGTCGGCTCCAGATTCCCTGAAGTCTGCGGTGGCAACTCATTCACGCTTGTCTGCCAGTCTGTCGGGGACGCTGAGAATGGGGTGTATCGCTGGCAGGTCGCTCCCGATCTGATCCATGCGCTGTGCAGTGGTGTTGCTTATGGCCTGGCCATCCATGAGCACGACGCGGATTATGCTCGAAACCCGACGGTGTTTTCACGTGAACAGTCCGGACGCGGGCCAGTGCTGGTAGTTGAGGTCGAAGATTCAACATTTCCGCAGCCGCGGCCGCCTGAACATGTCAGTGTCGAATCTGTCGATTCTGAGTCTGCCGTACTGCATTTTCGGGCCCCGGCAGATGGTTTTGCTGTGGAGATCACGGTCAATGGCACTGCGCTTCCACGCCATAACGTTCCGCTTCTGGAACCCGGCGGCATGCAGAAGATCCTGCTCCGCGACCTGCCGCATGATGTCACTGCAGCGGATGAGCATCTGGTGGCATTGCGGGCCATCGGACGTGATGGTCAGAGGTCAGCAATTGTCTCCGCGACAGGCCGTCTGTTCAGCACTTCGGTGCCGCAGAGATCGGCCGCACGGCGGTCACCAGTGAAGCTCCAGGGTGTCAGTAATATTTCCGTTGTCCCGATTACCGATCGCTATGACGCTCGGGGAGACGCCGTGGGACAACTTCCGGAGGGCTATCGTCAGAACAATAGTATCTACGACGGCAATCGTGTGTTGCTCCACGCTCTTCGCGGAGAGGTGGTTGGTCTGCAGTTGCTGCTTCGTGGGCAGGGGCGGCAGCAACTGCAGGTGGAATTTGCAGACCTCAAGCTTCGCACGGACATCTATACCGGGGTGCCCGTGCAGTCCGGTGTTCGCAGAATTCCGGACCCACTGCTCCCGACTGACGGTTCACTGGAACTGTCTGCAGAGCAGGATTCATCGTTGTTTGTCGATCTTTATGTTCCGTACACAACAGCCCCGGGAATGCATGTGGGCCAGATCAGGATCAGCGATGGACGATCTGTTCCAGTGCATCTGAAAGTCCACGACCTGCAATTACCTCGCCGGGCTTCGTTTCTGTGCGAAATGAACAGTTACGGAAAACTTTTCACAATTACCACCTTTGGTGAGAGCCATGGTCCAGCAC
>JALQUR010000127.1 GCA_023260695.1 Planctomycetaceae bacterium | reverse complement strand
GGCACCAGGAGGGGTGGATGGCACCGGTGGCTGGAGGCGTTTTCAGGAGAGCCGGTACCAGCGGCGGGCGGCCCATTCGAAGGCCAGCAGTCCGCAGGCCAGAAACATCAGCCACTGACGATCCCATAATGTCCGCAACTGCTCATCGACCACCACCGGCTGACTCTCGTCTCGAAGCAAGTCCTGCAACCGCTCCAGCTGGTTCGCCGCCAGAACTTGCCCCGGCGTATCCTGAGTCAGTTCATTCAGAGCCAGCGTGTTCAGCTGCGGACTGATCGATTCCAGACTGGGCAGCACAATATCAATGACCGCTTTCAGCTCGTCGGTCGATTCCGGCACCGGAACTGTGATCTGATACTGCCCCGGTGCATCCACGCGGAATGTCGTGCGGAATTGTCCCTGTCCCCGTCCATCACTCACCAGTCGATCCGGCACATTCAGAACACCTCCGGCCGGATCAGTAATTCGTACGGAAACATCCGCCGCTGACAGCGGTTGCAGTTCCGCGTTGTACAACTGAGCACGAATCGTGATCGGCTGTCCCGGTGTCGCTTCGGTACGATCGAGCAGCAACACGCCCCGAGCACTACCGCGACTGCGCCGCCCCTGACCCGCTTCGCGAATCAATCCGGTCCAGAACTGCTGATGCGCCTCTGATGAGATCTGACGCAACCGCCACGTCTCCGCGGATCCCACAAAGATCGTTCGCCCAGCTCCGTAAAACTGACTCACCAGAAACGGTGGAATCCCCAGTTCTGTACGAGCACGCGGATTGTCGTATTCCAGCAGTGTCACCGCGCCATCCCGCAAGCCTCGCAGCGGATATGAGCGATAAATCCCCCGGAATCGCTCCCAGACGCTGGTGTCCGCAGTGCCTGACGCCGCCGACAATCGCAGATATTCCGTTACTCGTCCCTCAGCCGTCGGCAGGACGGGCCACGGTTCGTCCGCACGCTGCGTCAACTGCATTTCCGGTGCGATCCGGCTGAGCAACACGGGATACAGCACGCTGATGTCCCGCAACGCATCCGGTTCCTCAGCCAGCCGCGGAGTAAACAGCTCGCCCGCAACAATCACCAGTCCACCCGAATGCTCAGAAACCCAGCGGTTCAGATATGACTGCTGTTCCGCCGACAAACGACTCCAGTCCGGATCAAAGGCCACGATCACGTCGTACTCAAACAGCTCCGCCTCAGTGCGAGGAAACTGTGTGAGCAGCTTGCGAGATTCCTGCGAAACCATCCCGGCGTTTTCCGCAGCCATCGACTGCAGCCAGACATCCGAATCAATCCCACTGTGGCGGAACAAAGAATTGCGGACGAACTGATAATCGCGCATCGGTCCACTGGAGATGATCAGTACCTGCATACGCTCATCAGTGATGGCTACCGTCCGCCGCCGCTCATTGTCGTCCAGGGTCATTTCCTGAATACCACTCGGCGCTTCCACCTGAGCAACAAATTCGTATTCCCCGGCAATGTCCAGATTCTGTGGGAAGACAACGCGCGTGGCTCCGGAATCATTCTCCAGAGTCAACTGACGCATCTCCACTTCACGACGGTCACTCCCATCACTGCCCGCAGTCTGCTGAAACAGTCGCACAGTGACATCCGGCTGCTCAGAACCGGTTCCCTGAACCATGACCGATACGTCGAACGGATCGCCACGATGCACGTCGGGCGGTGCCTGCATGCCCGTGATCCAGAAGTTCGGCTGCGGCTGCAGATTACCGACTCCCACAGCAATCAGCTGAGTCGCCGTCCGTTCAGCTCGCTCCGCTGCAGCCTGCAACGGCAGTCCCGCATTCATGCCACCATCGCTGATTACCACAATGCCGGACAAAGTCCGCCCCGTGAGCTGTCCCAGAAGTTCATACGCCGATTCTCCAAGACGTGTTTCACGACCACGCGGTGCCAGCAACTCTGCCCACTGCTGAAGACTGGCAGCCGATTCAGGAGCCTGCGGGTCGGTCTCTGCGCCCTCATCAAGACTCACCCTTGGACCGGCAGCCACTGCATCCGCGGTCGCAGTTTCCCTCCCGTCCGTCTCGATGAATCGCACCTCTCCGTCACGCACAACAGCGAGCGGACCGGCTGTCGTTTCCGAAAATCCATACACTGAGACAACATGAGTCCGGCTGAGTTCGGTGAGCAGTCCGGACGTGATCAGCTGCCGAATCACCGCCTGACTGCGAGTCTCCGTCCCCTCGTCAGCAGCCGGCCACTGCATCGACAGCGACGTGTCCACGGCCACCGCCACCCGAGACGTTTCCGTGCGACTGAACTGCGTCCGCTGCCGTGGGTTTACCATGATCGCCAGCAGACAGAGCAGCACCAGCAACCGTGGAATCAGGAGCACCAGCCGAGCCGAACGACGCAGGAATCGCGAGTCCCGCAGTGAGATCCGAGCGGTCAGCCCGAACAACAGCGTCAGACCACCCAGCAACAACAGAATCCCTGCAGTCGTCTCCGGCAAATCCAGTTCCGTGACCTGAAATGTTTCCACTTCCACCACGGCTGTTGTGGAGTCAGCCGCCGTCTCCCTTGCCGCGGTCGTCGTGGAATCTGCACCGTCGCCGGCCCGGTCCGCAGCGTCTGCCTGCTTCCCGGCATTACTCTCACCCGCTGCACCATCAGCGGCCCCTGCCGTCGCCTGCGGCTGCCCGGACGCAGCTTCATCGAAGACGGTCGGAATCCAGCGTCCGGCGTCGGCCAGCTGTTCAGCCTGTGACGATTCCCACTGATTCATCGTGCCGGCTCCGGATGATGACTCAGACGCAACGACACCGCCTGCTCCAGTAACATGGCCGCCAGCAGCAGACCGATCAGAATCCAGCGAATTTCGCGACCGGAATCAGCACCGGCCAGTGCCGCCGCAGCATCCGCTTCCAGTACCCGCACATGCTGTGTCTCTTCACCCTGAGTCAATGTCTGCGGGTCCGCCAGTGCCAGGGCACTCTCTGAGGCAGGCACGTTGATGACGACAGTCAGATCCTCCGCTGCACCTTCCGTGCGAAATCGTCGGAGTCGATAGAGTCCGGGACGCTCCGCCTGCGTCACCACAATGGAATACTGCTGATCCGCAGCAGTCACGCGCTTGGCCGCGGCAGAATCGTCGCTGACATTCGGCACGTCGGTCGGTTCATCCAGCACGGCCTGCAGACGCACAAAGGTCTCCGCCAGAGGTTCCTCATCGGGCCCGGCTTCCGGCAGCTGCAATTCCAGCGCGTCGGTGTACTCTTCCGGGGACCAGCGCAGCTGCAGCGGTTCAGTCAGTTCCTGCGTCAGAATCCCGTCGGCCGGTTTCTGCAGGTAGCGATGAATCAGCAGGTGCATGACCACAAACCCGGGCGAGGCAGGGGCCATCGGCCAGTTGCTCCAGCGACGCCCGGCCCCGGTCAGAAATGTCAGAATCTTGCCGTCCCCGAGGCTGTGCTCGAAGGCCACCGGATCCCCTGTGCTCAATCGCATCAGCGTCCGCACACCATCGTTGCGTTCGACATCGTCGACCGGCCAGTCGGAAGCGAGAGTGAACCAGCGCTGCACCCGTAATGTTTCCGGAAATGGACTGTCCGGCTGGTTGTAGACGGCAAACACCGGATGAGGTTCAAAGCTGGCCCCGACGAAGGGTTCGGCATCATCCTGCACCGCGAGCGAAGCTTCCTGAGCCGCATCGCGGACCACCGCCAGCGGAACGGGAAACAACCGCTGGGCCGGCTGACGCAGCGTCTCACTGAACCAGGCCACGTTGGCCTGATCGTCCGGAATCCAGATCAACCCGCCACCGCTGCGAACATACGCAGCCAGCAGCAACACCTGATCCGCCGGAAGTTCGCGAATATTCAGCAGATACACGCAGTCATAGGTGTTGAGTTCACTGCTGGTCAGGCCGCGGGACAGGCGGACGTCCACCGTCAGACCGGTCAGCGCAGAATCCGAGGCAAGTGCGGCAGCAATGTACGACGCATCTTCCTGCGGACCGCTGTCGTCCAGCACCAGCACGCGGCGACTTTCGGTCACATCGATCGCCAGCAGCCGCCGGTTGTCTTCCGGCAAGGCATCTTCATCCAGTCGCAGTTCGATCTGCTGCAGCCCCACCTGCTCAAAACTCAGATCATGCGAAACTTCAATTTCAGTACCCGGTTCGAGATCGGGCAGCAGTACTTTGGCAGGCTGCGAAAAACCGTTCAGATACACCGTGCAGCGGCGTCCGGAAACAGCGGTTGAACCATGATTATGCACCTTCAATGTCAGCCGCACCGGGACACCAGCAGCCACAGCCAGACTGTCGGCGGTCAAACCGGACAATGACAGATTGGGACGAGCGTCCTGAGTCACGCGGACCAGATCCACCTCCGCATTGATTCCGTCCAGTGCCTTGAACGCTGCTAGAATTTCCGGCTGATTCTCCCAGTCGGATCTGCGGAAATCGGTGAGCAGATGCAGACGCGGAGCCACCCCGGGATCAGCCGCCAGGATGTCGCGAGCCGCATTGATGGCAGCCAGCGGTGTGGCGGCTTTCTGAGAACAGGTGAGGTTCCTCAGCCGCGGCAGAAATTCCTGCACGAACGCACCATCCAGAATGCGATCGGAAATGATCGGACGCCGAGGGCTGGTGGTGGTCAGAATGGTAACCCGCGCTGCACTGGACAGTCGACTGCCTTCCGCCAGCATGGCTTCCAGTGTCGACAACGCAGTCGCAAAGATGCGTTCATCTCCGCTGCGTTCCCGCATCGACAGCGAATCGTCCAGAATCACCACGTGATGCACGCTGGCACCGCGGAGCATGGACAGGCCACCCGGGGCCAGAATGAGCCGACTGATCAGGAACACGATCAGCAGCACGATCAGAATTCGCAGCAGCAGCTGCAGCAGCTGTTCGAGGATCAGCCGGCGACGATTCAGCTCCTCGCTCTCCAGCAGAAACTCCATCGCCGCAAAACGGATCTGGCGATAACGCAGCCGGCTGAGGATATGAATCAGGATCGGCAGCAGCACCAGCGCAGCGCCCGGCAGCACAAAGGCCGGATTCAGAAAGAACTGCGTGATGGCGGGCATAAAGCTGTCGATACGTTCGAAACTGCAAAGCTGACGCTGGCGGACGATGACGACAGCGACGCGGGACGGCAGACACGTGGCCTGACCGAAGGAACCTGGCCAGACGTCTGCAGGATCTGGTACCCCGCAGGATAGCAGACTTTGCCCACGTTCACACTCCGCCACCCCCACCGCGGACCTGGATCAGCGGTTCCCACGGCTGGCGATGAGCAATCTGAGCGGCGACCCGTCAGGGCATTCCGCCCCGCACCGGTTGCAGAATCGCCCCGGGTGGATACTGTGACCGCATCTCAGCGGCGGCAGGCCGCATTTCTTCAAAGGATGGCACGATGAGTACAGCAGATACCGCCACGTGGCCGGTGGAACAGATTCGAGCACAGTTTCCGGGACTGCAGCGGACTCTGAACGGACAGCCGGTGGCCGTTTTTGACGGCCCGGCCGGCAGCCAGGTACCTCAGCGTGTGGCGGATGCCGTGTCGGATTATCTGCTGCACAGCAACTGCAATCGCGGGGCGGCCTTTGCCACAGCTGTGGAATCCGATGCGGTGATCGAAAACGCGCATCAGGTGCTGGC
>JALQUR010000123.1 GCA_023260695.1 Planctomycetaceae bacterium | reverse complement strand
GTTGTAAGCGAAAACTCCTGCCGAGTTCATCAGAACCCCGCCACTGGTTGTGGCGTTGGTGGATGTTCGGATGGTGGCACCTGTGATCGTCATACCGTCGATGGCGGTGGCTGCGAGTTTGTCGGCGGTGATCGATGACAGCAACGTGGATGCGGTCATCATCGCAACGCCGCATCACTGGCATGCACCGATCGCTCTGGCAGCGATGGCCAGTGGCAAGGACTGTTACATCGAGAAACCGATCTCGCACGTATACAGTGAAGGTCCGCTGCTGATCGCTGCAGCTGCCACGTATGGCCGCGTTGTGCAGCAGGGCAGTCAGATGCGCAACAGCCCGGTGACGAAGAAGGCCGAACAACTGCTCCGTGAGGGCATTATCGGGGACATCAGAGTGGCACGTGCGTGGACTGCGGAGACTCGTACGGTGGCAAAGCCGCTGCCTGACGGAGTGCCGCCGGCTGGTGTGGATTACGATCGCTGGCTGGGTCCGGCACCTGAGCGTCCGTTCAATCCGCATCGCTGGCATTCGACGTGGCGGATGTTTCGTGATTACGCGAATGGCGAAATCGGTGATGACGGCATTCATGATATTGATATGGCAGCGTGGGGGCTGAATGTGACAACACTTCCGAAGCAGATCACGGCTCGCGGCAGTCGCATGCTGCTGGACGGTCACGCCAGCGAATACCCTGATAACATGAACGTCACTTACGAGTACCCCGACGGGCGACTGCTGGTCTATGAGAATTATCCGTTTACGCCGTATGGTCTGCATGGGTTCGACAACGGCAATGTGTTCTACGGCACAAAGGGCTATATGATCTTCTCCAGACGTGGTGCCTTCAGTGTGTTTCTGGGACCGAAGTCAACACCTGGTCCGACTGAAGGGCGGGAACTGCGTGGTCAGCGAGGTTACGCGGAGCACATGGCGGAGTTCCTGGATGCGGTCAGGAATCGTACGGGTACGGCCGCCGCGGCCCAGACGGCTCATCGCAGCTGTGCTCTGGTTCATCTTGGGGAAATCGCGTTTCGCACGCAGGGCCGGCTCGACTTTGATCCGGACGCAGAACAGTTTGTCAACTGTGACGAAGCCAACGAGATGCTCAGCAAGAAATACCGTGCACCGTGGGGGCTGCCGGAACCGGCCTGATGCTGTACAGTGATACTCTGCGGTGATGCTGCCTGCGTGATTCCCGCTGGTGATGCTGAGTCGTTGATGAAGTGTTGCGTCCGTTCTGCAGTTGACTCGAGTGTGAGCATGAAAAAGGCAGTCACATTTTTGCTGGCGGCTTTGTTGCTGGTTCAGGGCAGATCCACAGCAGCGGAATCCGGGCCTGGGTCCGTTCAGATTGGTGAAGCCGTTCCACTGTTGCAGTTCACTGACATACGCGGATTGCAGCGAAGCATTGCGGATTTTGAAGAGCACCAGGCGGTTGTGTTCGTATTCACGTCCACAACCTGTCCTCTGGCCAGGCGAGTGCTGCCACAGCTGGCAGAGATGTATCAGCGGTACCGGAACCAGCAGGTCGTGTTTGTCGCCGTCAACGTGGGGGCTGGCGACACCATCCGCGATATGGCGGCACAGGCTCTGGAACTTGATATTCCGTTCTACTTTGTCCGTGATAACCAGCTGTCCGTGGCGAATACGCTGGGAATTACTCGCACTCCTCAGGTCTGTGTAATCGACCGGGATCGCGTGCTGCGTTATCGCGGTCGTGTAGATGATCAGCTGCGTCCCGGGGGATCGCGACCGACCGCCTCCAGGCAGGACCTCGAACTTGCTCTGCAGCAGGTGCTTTCCGGTCAGCCGGTGGAGGTGCCGGAGACCACGGTTGATGGCTGTCTGCTCAGTTCTGCGCCGCCGTTGCCGCAGTCAGCCACATGGTCCACAGGAATCGGTGCTCTGGTGCATGAAAAGTGTGCCCGCTGCCATCGCCCCGGCACCGCCGCTCCATTTTCATTGCTGACGTATGCCGACGCCGCGGCAAATCGTCAGATGATTGCCGAAGTCGTTCGCAACGAGACAATGCCTCCGTGGTACGCTTCACGGCACCACGGGACGTTTCAGAACGACACGTCGCTGAGCGAGGAGCAGAAGCAGTCATTGCTGGCCTGGGTTGCCGCTGACAGCCCGCAGGGAGATCCTCAGCAGGCGCCGGCACCGCCGGCTGCACCAGCGTCCGACTGGTCGATCGGAGAACCGGATCTGGTGGTGACCATGCTGGGAAAGCACCTGGTTCCGGCCACCGGTTTTATTCCATATCGCTACTCGATTCTGCCTTGTGTGTT
>JALQUR010000731.1 GCA_023260695.1 Planctomycetaceae bacterium | reverse complement strand
ACAGTGCTCGAATGCAGGCGATGCGGGACGTGCTTGACAACAGCAGCAGTGTGGGAACCATTCGCCGCATCGCCAGTCAGTTCAGTTTTTGTGCTGACGAGGACTGGGTCTCTTCAAATATTCGAGCGAGCAGTCAGCTTGAGCCGGCAGGGTGTCTGGGAGATCTGGGCTGGTACACCATTCGCATCATACTGTGGGCGATGAAGTACGAGATGCCGGTCGAAGTTCGCGGGCGAATCCTGCACGGTGTTCGCCGACCGGACAGTGATGCCATCGTGCCCATGGAATTCCAGGGCGAACTTCATTTTGCCAGTGGTGTTTCCGCGACATTTTTCAATTCGTTCCGAGCCAACCATCAGCAGTGGTTTCACGTCAGCGGTACGCAGGGCTACCTGAGCTGTCAGGATTTTGTGCTGCCTTATTTCGGCAATGAGGTTGCTTTTGATGTGGGCCAGCACAACTTCGCGGCTGACGGGTGCTTTTTCAATATGGAAAAGTCGCTGCGAACACACACTCTGCCGGAGTACAGCAACAATAATGCAATTGCTCAGGAAACGCAGCTGTTTCGTGACTTTGCTGAGCTGGTGAACAGTGGGCAGCGAGATTCGTTCTGGCCGAATGTGGCGCTGCAGACTCAGCTTGTCCTCGATGCTGCACTGGAGTCGGCGTCCAGCGACGGAGCTGCGGTGCATCCGGCGGGTTGACGCCGTTTCGCCTGTTTCGCGAAAACGGCGATCCGGTGCCTGCGGCGGTGGAGTCAGCGGGGCGAAGCTGGCTAAACTACACGGCTCCGGAGCATGCTCTGCATTGCCTGGCGGAATTGCGAAACCGGTCAGGTTTCGTTGGCGGTCGCGGCGATGCTCGTCGTCGTTCCGGTTCCGAATGGCTCCGGTTTCATGCGGAGCCGCTGTTCCCGTTTAACACTCACGCGTTGGTTCTTGCTGGTGATGAATTATGGAAGCGTTGTTCAACGTATTCTTTAGTCTGGTTGAATTGCTGTTCGCACTTCGGAATCTGCTCATCAGCCTGGTACAGGTCGTCATTCCATGGCTGCCACTTCTGGCATGGATTGGATACTGGTCACTGGGGGTGAACTGGAGCAGGGCATTCCCGGTGATTCGCCGCGGCGGCGTACTGGGAATCCTGCTGCTCATGCTTGTCTCCGTGCTTGTCTGGGGGGCAGTTTCACCACCGGAAGGTGGCAGCCATTATTTCCTTGGACTGACGGTGAGCAACTACACGGGCAAGTTCATTTACGTCACGCTGCTGACCTGCATCGCCCTGCTCTGCGGTTCGGCTCAGCTTTCCGGATCGTTTGGTCGTTTTGCAAGCTTTGCAGAAGTGCCGGTCGACGAGGATCAGCACGATTCTGCTCACGCCCATTGAGCCATGCTGCTCAGAGCCTGCACGCTGGTCTGGCTGCCGCTGCCTGTAATTCTGCATCTGCGATTCGGCATCTGCGGCCATTTCCGTTCAGCATTTCGTCTGAGTGATTTCTAATTCCACTGGTTACCGGGGTCTGGATCATGCGTCTGCTCATTCCACTGTATGCACTGCTGTTAATTTCGAGTGCTTCTGCTGGCGACTGGATGTCGTGGCGCGGGCCGGGCGGCAATGGTGCCGCTGCTGGCGGTGGTTATCCGCTCCAATGGTCGGCCGACAGCAACATTATCTGGAAGACGCCGCTTGCTGCACGCGGTGCATCAACCCCCGTGGTCAGTGGTGACCGGATTTTTCTGACCGGGACTCAGGATGGCCGCAATCTGTTGCTCTGCATCAACCGACAGGGCAGAGAGGAATGGCGGTCTGAACTGGGGGATGCAGTTCCCGGAAAACCAGGCAAGGACGGAACGGGTGCAAATCCTTCTGCAGTGACTGATGGGCAGTATGTCTTTTCCTACTTCAAGAGTGGCGATCTGGGTGGCTACAGTGCCGACGGGAAGCTGCTCTGGAGCCTGAATCTGCAGGAAAAGTATGGTGCAGATACGCTGTGGTGGGACCTCGGCACTTCACCGGTCCTGACGCGAGACGCCGTTGTCGTTGCCTGTATGCATTCCGGTCCGTCGTATCTGGCTGCGTTTGAAAAGCAGACTGGAAAGCTGCTTTGGATGCACGAACGTGAACTGGGGGCTCCGGAAGAAGCTGCTCAGAGTTATGCGACTCCCGTTGTCGTGCCTCATGATGACTTTGACGAACTTGTGGTACTGGGTGCCGATCATGTGACTGCTCACGATGGTCGAACGGGCGAGGAACTGTGGCGTCTGAGCGGGTTGAACCCAACCGGTCACAAGTACTTCCGCTCAATTGCTTCAGCAGCAGTTGGTGCGGGAATCGTGGTTGCTCCGTATGCTCGCGGAAATTCACTCACCGCAGTCCGCATGGGTGGCAAGGGTGACGTGACAAAGTCGCATGTCATCTGGGCCAATGAAGAGACGTCAGCAGACGTACCGACTCCTGCAATTCATGACGGACGCGTATATGTCTGTCGGGATACGGGAGAAATGCGCGGTACCGTAGATTGTCTGGATCTGCAGACCGGTCGCGTGATCTGGTCCGGACAGCTGCCAAAGAATCGCAACACATTCCGTGCTTCTCCGGTGGTAGCCGATGGTCGGGTCTACCTGACAAGGCAGGACGGCACAGTGTTTGTTGTGAATGCCGGTGGAGACAGCTTCGAGTTGCTCGCAGAAAACTCTGTTGCTGACGAGCATACCGTGGCAACGCCCGTCTTTGTGGATGGTTCCATCCTGCTGCGGACAGACGCCCATTTGTATCTGATCGCTGCTCAGTGACCTGCTTCACTGCCGGTGCGGACGATCGGGATCACCTGCACGTCAGTGCCCATCGGAAGTGATGGCCACAGTTTGCCGCTGTGCATGATCATGATGCTGGCGGTAGCGTCTGCGGTTGCCGAGGGTGTTCTGGCAATCAGTGGAATTCGACTCACCAGACCGCTCCGTACCTGATTTCCCGGAAAGATCAGCTCCACTTCCGCTCCTTCCGCAAGTTCATGAATGCGTGCGGTGTCGAGTGTCAGCTGGATGTGGCGACGGTCTTCGTGCAGGATGCGCAGCAGAATCTGAGCTGCGTCTCGATGCTCACCAGGTTGAGCGAGGATTTCCGCAATGATCCCATGGGAGGGTGACTTCACTTCGATGGAAGTTTCGGCACGTCTGAGTACAGCCAGTTGATCCTGCAGCCGGGCAAGATTCTCCGAAGCAGTCTGCAGCCCCATGGCCACCTCAACCTGTTCCGGCATCTGCTTCTGTACTTCTTCCAGACGCAGCATCCGCTGCTGGATCTGATGCAGGACGAATGAACGGTTATCCGGAGTTGCTGGCTGAGTTGCAGTCGGGGCCGAATCGGATGAACCGTTCGGGCTGGCTGCTTCGCCACCGGGGAATGACGAGGATGAATTGAAGAAAAGCATTTTCTGGGAATTGGACGCATCCGCAAATCGTGCCAGCGTCTGCTGCATACGACCTGAGCGAGAACTGGTCCAGCCGGTCTGCAGATGGTTTCCGGACCTTGAGTCTGCAGCAGGCAGCCATTGCTGGAATGACATGTTCAGCTCTGCAATTTCCGCTTCCAGTTCAAGACTTCTGCGATCTGTTTCGAGGGAAGTCTGAGCTTCAATTCGCCGCAATTCTTCCGCAGCCGCAGCAACTTCCTGTTCGAGTTCTGCGGTGCGTCTGATGATTTCCAGATTCTTCAGGGTACAGATTGTGTCTCCTGAAAAGACCTCATCACCGTGCTGCACCAGCAGTTCATCCAGCTCACAGAAAACCGGCGTCGCAATCTCCGTCGTCGCCGCGGCCAGCATTCCAGGGAACGCCTGTGGCTGTGCAGGCAGCATCGAGATCAGCAGCAAAACACCGGCAAGCATTGATATGGCCGCAGTTGCGAGCAATCGGAATACCGGCTGCAGGGTGAATTGACGCACGGTTACGGTACTGCGACAGCGCGCACGAGCCTGTTCCACCCAGTTCAGGTCGATCAGCTGCCGCAGCGGCACATCCAGCACTTCGTGGAACGAATTCAGCTCACGATATTTCCAGAGCGCGATCTGTCCGAAACAGTACACGCCTGTGTGGTTCAGTGCAGCCATATGCTGCAGAGTGAGCCCCGCCAGTTGTGTGAGATCGTCCGTTGTCTGCGGAGCAACTCCGTAGACAAGCCCGAATCGGCAGTCGAGGTGATAGCCCTCGGGCAACGACGAGATGATTGGGGGCTGACTGGAACCGTCCACTGGCGGCCTTCTTCCTGCATGTGACCGTCTGAAGTTACTTCTCAGACTGAGGCTGGCAGCGCAGGAATCAGCGCAGCGTGCCTCTTCCGGGGTCATCGACAGAAACGGTCAGCAGGATTGAGCATTCGCAGCCGGAAGGTCGTGGCCGATGATATCCTGGCTGGTTGCGACAGGGACTCTGCTGCGCGCAGCTCGGCTGTTTTCGATCCTGAACCTGTTGCTCCGGCAGAAATCACCGGTGTCCGGATCCAGCCGGGGACGAGTCTGCAGGAAGAGTTGCTGGAGCGGCGGGGGATCAGAAGATCCTGTGCGGCAATGGTGCAAACATCCAGACGCCCTGCCGCCGGATCATTCCGCGTTCGGCTCAGCTGGTACGTCTGCGGAATTGTCTTCGGCGGGATCTGCAGTGTTGTCTGCCGGGGATTCGGATTCCTTTTCGGCGTCTGAATCAGCAGCAGGGGGGGCCTCCTCCGAGACAGTTTCAGAGTCTTCTGGAATTGGCTTGAACAGATCAAGGTCGTAGCGCTTCCAGAATTCTGCAGCGCTTTGAGATTCGGACATGCTGGTGCGAATTTCCTGCAATGAGTCCATTCTTCGCAGGTATTCCATTCCGGCGGTGATGTTCTGAGGAGTCAGGGTAATTCGCTGCAGACGCAGTCCACGGAGAGGAGTGAGATCGGTGATTTTCGTCTCCGCAATATTGAGGCGGACAAGCCGCGGGCTTGTCGCAAGGACGTCGAGATGAGCGACTGCAGTCCGTTCAATATCGAGGCTCTCCAGATCATCGAGCGGAATCCGACCAAGTTCCGTGACCTGAGTTCCCGCCAGCCAGAGCGTTTCGAGTGGTGCTTTTTCAATGTACTGCACGTCCTGATTGCTGAAGGGCAGGTCGAGGAGATTGAGTTGCTGCAGGGGCATCCCGCGGAGAACCTGAAAGTCGGTGACTTTGGTCTGCTGCATCTTGAGCACCTGCAGGGGAAAGCCCTGCAACGCGTCAATATTGCTGACCGGAGTGGCTTCAAGGTCCAGACGCTCAAGTTGCATCCCCGTGAGAGGACTCAGATCCTCCACTTTCGTCATTCCCAGATCAAGAGCTTTCAGTGGCAGCCCCTGCAAAGCAGAGATGTCCTTCTGCCCGGTCTGGAACAGAGAACACTCCACAATCTGCAGTCCCTGCATGCGAAACTCGGCCTGAAAACAGTTCAGATCTCTGCGCACTGATTCTGGAGTTCGGGTGCGGACGTCTGAGGGAGTCGCAATTGGTGCAGTTGGCCTGGAGCTTTGTGCTGTTTCCGGTTCAGGTTCACCACAGCCGGACAGCCAAACCGTGCAGCCGAACAGAATACAGATGAAATGATGGCGTGTGCAGGAAATCATCGCGATTCAATCCATCCTGAAACGAGTTCACAGAAGACCTCACCCCGGTGGCGATAGTCCCGAAACCAGTCATAGCTGGCGTGGCCGGGCGACAGCAGAACAATATCGCCGCTGGTGGCAGATGCAACTGCGATTCGGAAACCACTTTCGAAGTCACTGGCAATCTGAAATCCGGGCGTCTGTTCGCCGGAGGCGTTCGTGAGCAGTCGGTACAGCGTCTCAGCTGTTTCTCCGATCAGTACGGCAGATTTTGCATGGGTGCGAATGGCGGCAGCAAGTGGTTCCGGATCCACACCCTTGCTGGCACCGCCGGCAATCAGAATTGCGCGTCCGGAAAATAACTCCAGCGCTGCAACTGCCGCAGTTGTGGTGGTTGCCTTGGAATCATTCCAGAACTGGATGCCCTCGCAGGACGCTGTTTTCTGCAATCGATGCGGGAGCTGCGAAAAACCTCGCAGTGCATCCTCAAAGCCTGCCGGGTCTGCCTCGCACAACCATGCTGTACAGCAGGCTGCCGCAATGTTGCTGGCATTGTGATTGCCAGGCAGTGATCGCGGGATCTGCAGCCGACAAGTGTCTTCCCGTCGCCCCTGAGCCGTTCTGAGCAGGAGCATACCTGCCTGAATGAAAGCGCCATCTTCACCTGAATCCTGAAGTCCGAAGACATGTTTCCTGCCGCGGATTCTCCAGTTCTGTTCTGAGGAGAAGTCCGCTTCGGAACCAGCCGGCACAATCCCGCAGGATTCGCGCCCGGCACTGCGAAACAACTTTTGCTTGGCAGTGCGGTAATCTGCCAGGGAACCGTGCCAGTCAAGATGGTTGGGTGAGAATCCGGTGAGCACCGCGGCCTGCGGTTGGAAGGAATCGGCATCAATGCGCTGCAGTTGAAAGCTGCTGAGTTCCAGAACCACGAAATCATCCGACTGAATTCGGTGAAGTTCCTGGAGCAGGCTGCCGCCGATATTGCCGCCCAGAAACGTATTCACTTCAGGGAAGGAATGCTGCAGCAGAGTCGCCGTCAGAGCAGCTGTTGTGGACTTTCCGTTACTGCCGCTGACAGCTAACAGGCGGCCCTGCTGGTGCTGCAGGAACAGATTGATCTCCGTGCTGATCTCGGCTCCCTCCCGCCGAGCAAGTTCCACCAGTGGATTTCGGGGCGGGACTGCCGGATTCACGATCAGCAGCTGGCATTCCCGAAACAGTTCTTCCGGGTGCTGTCCGGTCACCACTCGTTCAATGGGGAAATCCTGCAGAGCGTGGAGCGAATCCGTGAGCTGCGACTCATCACGCAGGTCGGTCACCGACACACGCGCACCGTGCTCCGCCAGAAAGCGGGCGGCGGCAACGCCGCCACCGAAGTTTCCCAGTCCCATGACTGTGGCCCGAATTCCCGAGTAGTTCGGTCGGGACGACATACCGTGTTCCTGCGTTTTCGATGGTGTTTCCGAGGCGGTCTGGTGAATCCTCGAAAGACTGTAATTGTGACAGTGAAAATTCCGCCGCCTTTGATCAGGGCGGTATGCAGTGCGGCCAGCTGCACCGCACCCTCCGTGATTCTTGTAGCTTGATCACGTTTTTTGAAGACAGGGGAAACCTGATCCCGTTCATTTCCTGCAAGACAATCGCCGCTGACTGCACTAGACTTCCGGAAGCGATTGCAGTTTCAGGGAATGGCAGATTCGTAAGGAGTTCCCTCGCATCTACGTTGTCCCAGGTCTGAGGGGAGTAAGAAGGTGGGTTCTGTGAACTGGTCCGAGCTGAAAGCTCTGATACTGCGGCATTCCTCATTTGTGATCTGCAGCCATGTCCGCCCGGATGCAGATGCGCTGGGGTCTGAAATTGGGTTGCAGTACCTGATCCGAAGTCTTGGTCGCACCGCTACCATCGTCAATGCGTCCGCAGTACCGTCAACGATAGCATTTATGACGGCAGGTCAGGATGTGCTGCAGCTGAACGTCGACGTGACAAAACAGCAACTCACGCTTCCGGATGCATTCCTGACAGTTGACACAAGTTCCTGGCAGCAACTTGGCGCAATGGCAGATCTGATCCGCTCATCCGGAGTTGAACATATTGTGATCGATCATCATCTCGCATCGGACGAGATGGGGCCAAATGTGTTTCGAGACACGACGGCCGCAGCGGCGGCGGAAATGGTCTGTCGACTGTTTGAAGAGTTTGAAACGGAACCGGATGCGACAACTGCCGACTTTCTGTACGCGGGGATTGCCACGGACACAGGCTGGTTTCGATTTCCCTCAACGCGTTCTGAGACGATGCGACTTGCCGGGCGACTGATCGATTTTGGCGCCCGACCGCACGAAATATATCGCCTGATTCACGAACAGATGTCACTCGAACGCGTGCAGCTGTCCGGGAAAGTGCTCGCATCAATCAGGACGGCGGCCGACGGTCGTCTGAACTGGTTGCAGGTCTCAGCGGCCGATATGGAAGCAACAGGGACCAGCCCCGCCGACACTGAAGGACTCGTTAATCGGTGTCTGACGGTCGCAGGAGCGGAACTGGCATTTATTGCTGTGGAACTTCCCACAACGCAGATCAAATTCAGTCTGCGTTGTCGCGAGCCGCATAATGTGGCAGAGCTGGCTGGCCGATTCTCAGGAGGTGGCCATCAGCTGGCCTCCGGTTGTACGCTGTCCGGGCCACTTGAGACTGCTGTGCAGAAAGTGCTCAGCGCAGCTCACGAAATCATGGGTACTGCAGCGTCCGCGAACGACCTGGAAGCTGAAAGCTGAGCCGGCGGTTTTCAGAGTGAAGATGCCGCAGATTCCGAGGGCACGCGACGGTTTCCGCGAATAACGATTCCGTCTTCCTTCGCAACATCTGCCGCACGTAAGTCGGTCGCTTCCCGGATCACATCCGGGACGACAGCGGGCTTCGCTGCAGGCTCAGCCGAGACAGAAATGATCTGTGCCAGTCGTTTCGCCTGGTCAGCGTTTTCCGGGATGCTGCCCAGTTGCTGCAGCAGCTGCAGACTGAGCGAACTGCGGCCGTGCAGCCCCTGGAAGGCTGCCATCAATAACAGCCGGTCAGCGGATTCCGGTCGTTGTTCCAGCCAGTCCCACAAAGCGGCAGCGGATTGCGATTCCCGTTTTACTGCATCAGGGCCATAGAGTTCATTCAGATTCAGCGGCACGCGGTGCGGGTCCGTCAGCTTCAGCAACTGCCGCAGATGTCCGGATGCCTGACCAAAATCCTGCAGGCTGATTCTGGCCAGCATGCGGCGAATCAGCACACTGCCGGCTGCAGCCTCGTGCTCGAGGGCGTCAGCATAGTGCTGATCCGCAAGGGCGTAGTCACCCGCCCGAAAGGCGGCATCGCCGGCTGACTGACTGCGTAATGCCTGGAGTGCTACGGCCGGCTGCGGCACCTCGTCGACTGCAACAGCCTGTTCAAACTCATTCTGCAGCAGCGCCGGTGCCGGAGCCAGCGGCACGGGTCTGAAGGCCGGATCCTGCGCACGCATGTCCTGCTGATCTGCAGTCCTGCTGATCTGGATGTTGATCTGAGGCTGAATAACGGCAGGTGGTGCGTACCACGTGGAATACCACGGAACACCATTCCACCACCATTCCAGTGGAATCAACTGCGCCGTACCCGGCCAGGTCGTGTAAAGACCACTGCCTGACGGGTAAGCCGGAAGTCCGGCATTGATTCCATGCGGGGACCAGTGACTGGATGCATACTGACGGTAGATACCGCGACCGGATGAGAATCCGCTTTGTGTGGAATAAATCTGCTGACTGGTGAATCCACCGAACGGAGACATGCTCCAGCTGTGATCGTGTCCCCAGTGGCCGTATGGTCGCTGTTGAGGAATCGGGATCACGGAACGAATCTGTGCCGCGCCCATTCCGGAACCTGAACGAAGGTACTGGCTGCCTGTGCCTCGAAATGCCTGATTCCAGATGCGGGAGGACTGCGTGGAGGCGTTGAAGCGTTGCGCCGATGTCTGAGCGCAGAGATCTGCAGCAGACTGCAGCAGCAGGATAAGGACGGTAAATGCGACAAGAGGACGCATGCAGACGAACCTGGTCCCGAGTTCAGGAGACTACCGGGCAGACGATTGCCGCGTGCAATTGTCGGAGAATCTGGCGGGTTCGCAAGCCGTACTTTGGATTTCGCACAGACCGACCGGGAAATCCAGCCTGATGACAGTGCGCCTGGGCCCCCCTGATTTCGCTGGTTTTTGCAAAGTCATCTTTCAGCAATCGGCAGATTCTGCTACTTAGCACGGCAAAGTGTCGTCAATTGCCGCTTGAAAATGGAATGAAAAGCGGTGGTTCGTAAATGATGACCAGGGGAGGGAGTCCCGTGTCAAAGTCGGTTTTCAAGATTGCTGCGGTTGTTGTTGTGCTTGGTGCCGGAGTCTGGATTGCGGCTCAGGTTCAGCAGAGTCTTTTTAATTCCACAGCTGTCTCTGCCATGGATGAGAACGCTGTTGAGGGCCGCGAGCAGGCTCCGCAGAACTCCTCCGCAGAGGCTGTTACAGCGGAATTCGCGGAATTCCCGGGCGAGCAGATTCAATTTGCAGCAGATGCTCAGCAGGAGTTCCCCTTTGACGGCGCTGCTGGTCTGAGTGAACCGGAATTTGCTGAAAGCAGCAGCACAGGCTCCGCCGACTTCAGCCAGTATCCTGCAGATCAGCCGTTCCCGGAAGTGACTGCAACTGCGCGTTCCGGTGGGGCTGCAGCGGAATCCGGCGGCGGCGACTTTCTGTTTGAAGTACCAGAAGAATCTCCGACAGCCGTGCAGCCAATCAGCTTCTCCGCGGACGAGGCGGTACCGTTGCCGTCAGCAGAATCGAGTGCTGGCACGGCTTCCGCTGGTGATACCGGTGTGTATTCATTCGCCGATCTTCCGGAGCCGACTCCAGCAGTCACTCCGGATTCCCTGAATTCGACTGAACAGGCCCCTCGCAGTAGTCTGCCTCCGAGTGAATTTGCAACGACATTTGCAGAGCAACCAGACACCGCCACTTCAGCAGCCGCTCCGATCACGGCTCCGGGCGTAAACGCAGAGGATCCACTGCTGCAGTTTGATCCATCGGGCACTGGTTCCAGAGTGGCAGCATCCGTTGCACCGGCTGCGGAGCCGGTCGAAACACTGGAGTCGTTCCTGATTGCAGATGAGCAGCTGCAGCCGTCGCCACTGCCCGCCGGGACGGGAACCACTGGCGATGCTGGTGTGCAGAGTCAGGGACGTGCTGGATTCGCGGAACTCGTTCCGCCAACGGCAGATCCGCTCCGGAATCCCACCACGACAGGCCGCGCGGCAGATCCGCTGTTTCTGGAACCGTCGACATTGCCTGCGGCATCCGGGACCGGCAGCAGAGGCAGTTCCGCTGCCGCTCGGACAGCAGACGCAATCGACACCACTCCGTTCTTTCCATCTCAGGGCAGCAGCGCTGGTGCGGCGGCAACATTTGGCAACGACGAGGGAACAGTGCCGTTCCCGGTGGATGCTGCCGTGGGGGCGAATGCCGGTGTCGGACAGATGTTGCCTCCACTGGATACAGAAGCGGTTCCCGCTCTGACGAATGGTGGGATTCAGCGTCAGGTCACTGAAGAGATGCGACCCCAGTTGACAGTCCGCAAGGAAGCTCCTGCCTCCGCGATTGTCGGCGTGCCTCTGAACTATCGAATTATTGTGACAAACGAAGGCGATGCTGCGGCATTCGACCTTGTGATTGAAGACGAACTGACAACTGCAGCGGAGCTGATTCAGGCCTTGCCGGTGCCGGATCAGACTGGCGAGCGTGGTGTTGTTTCGTGGACCATTGCTGAACTTCGTGCCGGTGAGACGAAGGAGTTTCAGGTGCAGGTCCGTCCGACCGGCGAGGGGACTTTGAACGGAACGGCCACTGTGCGCTTCAATGCGCAGGTGCGCTCCGCAACAGTGGTTCGGGCTCCGCGGCTGGTTCTGGAGATCCTTGGACCGCCGGAAGTGCGTGTTGGCGATCGTGTGGGCCTGCAGTTCCGCATTCATAATCAGGGAACAGGAGATGCCACCGGAGTGGTTCTGCACAGCATTCTGCCGCCTGGCCTGCGGCATCCGGAAGGCAGTGATCTTGAGTACGAAATGGCGGTACTTCCTGCGGGCCACACTGAGACCGTGGATTTACAGGTGATTGCCGCAGAACCCGGTGATCAGGTCCGTATCGCGGCGGAGGTCACTGGTGAGGGGATCAGTACAAAAATGGCGAAAGCTGATCTGCTGGTGGTCGGAGCGCAGTTGCAGGTCCAGCGACTGGGGCCTGACCGCCGTTATGTTGGCCGCGCGGCGAGTTTTCAGAATGTGGTTGTGAACGAGACCAGCTTTCCGGCTGAGGGCGCGGAAGTGATTGAAACGGTTCCTGCCGGGATGCGTGTGGTTTCCATCGGTCAGGATGGACAATACAGCAAGACCAGCCGTCAGATTCGCTGGAGGTTGCCACTCATTGAACCGGGAGCACAGACGGTGCTTGATGTGGAGCTGATTCCGGACGTGGCTGGCCGGATGGAATCTGCGATTGAAGTCGTGGAGTCTGCGGGCTTTCGATCTCTGGCTGAGGACAACACAGTTGTGATGGTTGAGGGCCTGCACAATGTCACTGCGGACATCAGTCGCGTCAATGCCCCGGTGGCCATTGGTGAACGCTTCGGCTTTACGGTGACCGTGAATAATCGTGGTACCGCCACTGCTCGAAACGTCCGAGTGGCGCTGCAGGTTCCGCAGGGGATTCGAGTGCTTGCGGCTGGAACGAGAGACGTACCGGGAGAACTTCTTTCCGGAAATGTGGTGCGGTATATCACCGTTCCACTGATCAGACCGAATGAGAAGTTTGATTTCCAGATTACTCTGCAGGGGCAGGAGTCACTGCGGAATGCAGTCGTGCGAGCTCAGCTCAGATACGATGAGATGGAAACTCCACTGGTCATTTCTGAGTCGGTCACAGTCTTTGATGATGCACTCTGACGTCGCCGCTGCACTCTGAACGCCTGCAGTTGCCAGCCGATCTGCGCTGAGATCAGCGGGGTGATGCGTCAGCTTCTGCAGGAGCAAGAATCAGGCGGTCGCCAGCAGCCCCGGTCCATCGCGGCAGTTCGCATTGCGTTGCCTGCCAGCCGTTATGCATCAGTGTGGCATTCTGGATCTGATCCGCAGCACCGGTGACGCGAATCTGAGCTGGTGAGAGGGTACTGCAGTCGACTGCGGATCCTTCCGGCTGGTCAACGACCGGTCGCACCGAAAACTGCCGTTCAATCACTGCTGCACAGTCGCGATGAATCGCTCGCACAGCTGCTCCGACCTGAGCATCTGAGTAGCTCTCAATGGGTTCCTTGAGAAAGTCCAGTAGTCGTCCTTCACGCTGCAGATCAGCCAGCAGTGTCAGGGCCTCACTTCGCCCCGGCGTAGCGGGAGTCGCTGGTACAGACGGCGCAGCTGCGGCAACTGCAGCCGCTGATGACTTCTGCGGCGTTGATTCTGCAGCGCGATCGAGCAGTTCTGAACAACGTTGTGCAAGCCCAGCGTCTGTAAGGATCTTCCAGGCGAGAGACAGTCTTCCCATGAGATGGCTTCCGATGGCCTGAACCTGAACCGAAGTGGCTTTCAGGCTGAAAGCACACCGGCTGGCAGGCGGCTGGTTGTCAGGAAATCGATCCTGCAGTCTATCGGATCGGAGTCTGTGATCCAGCACTGTTGCGGGGTTGTCAGTGTCGAGAACAGCGGGGCTGCCGGATCGATCGGAGCGCAAGCCGGCCAGCCGGTCGTCATGATTCCGGTAAAAACAGGGTGCTGCCATTCCGGGGCCGAAGTGATGGTCCCGGGGGCAGCTGATGCGTCAGATTCAGGGCGGGAAACGAGATTATGACGGCAGCTCTCATTGACGGAAAACAAATTTCTGCCGAGTGTCGGGCTGAAACAGCTGCAGCAGCGGAGCAGTTTGTCAACGAGACGGGCGTGCGGCCACATCTTGCTGCGGTGCTTGTGGGAGATGATCCCGCCAGTCAGGTCTACGTGCGGAATAAGGAACGTGCCTGCGAAAAAGCTGGTCTGCAAAGTACGCTGCATCGACTTCCGGCGGCGACGACGCAGCAGGAACTGCTGGCACTCGTGCAGACGCTCAATCAGGATGCGTCCGTGCACGGGATTCTGGTACAGCTGCCGCTTCCGCCACATCTGAATTCGACTCAGATTCTGGACGCGATCACACCGCTGAAGGACGTGGACGCCTTTCATCCGGAAAACGTTGGTCTGATGCTGCAGGGCCGACCGCGTTTCCTTCCCTGTACGCCGGCTGGTGTGATGAAGATGCTGGAAGTGAGTGGGACGGAAACTGCCGGGCGCAGCGTGACTGTCGTTGGTCGCAGCGATATTGTCGGGAAGCCGATGGCTGCGTTGCTGCTGCAGAAGGGAGCTGATGCCACAGTGACGGTCTGTCACAGCCGTACTGCAGAGATCGCGGAGGAATGTCGTCGGGCGGAAATCCTGGTGGCAGCTGTCGGAATCCCGGAATTTGTCCGTGGCGACTGGATCCGGCCTGGGGCTGTGGTGATCGATGTCGGCATCAATCGTGTCGGGGATCAGCTGGTCGGCGACGTGGAATTTGCGGCGGCAGCCCAGCGGGCAGCTGCGATTACTCCGGTTCCCGGTGGTGTCGGACCAATGACAATCGCTATGCTGTTGCAGAATACGCTGCACGCTGCCCGGCTGCAGCATGCTTCCTCTGGCAGCTGACAATGGCAGGGAACCGGTGCAAGGCTGGGAACTGGTGCAAAACTTCGAATCAGATTCGTGTTTTTCGAGAAAATGCCGCAGCTGGTTTACTTGGGATGAGAATTCGGCCGCTGTTTCGCGGAATTCCGCGGCAGTTGCTGTGAGTTCCCCGGAGCCGGTGCGATATTCAAAAAGGAAAAAAGTTGCGAAAACCGGCATCGGGCGAGCCGTTGACAGGAAATCGCTGACGGACACATTTGGGTGTCCAGCAGTGGCTTTACAGGTGCAAAGCCGACGCCCCTGCGGCTTGTTTCTGTGGCTGATTCCAGCGGCCTGTTTCTCTGCCTGGTCCTGATGGATTCTGCAGGAATGCAGTTCAGGAA
The DNA here is from genome assembly GCA_023260695.1 of Planctomycetaceae bacterium. GTDB lineage: Bacteria > Planctomycetota > Planctomycetia > Planctomycetales > Planctomycetaceae > SXXK01. The sequence goes on along the minus strand of JALQUR010000731.1, from coordinate 554 downwards.
GTCCGCGGAAAACTGCAGCGATTTGCCGACGGCAGGCGTTGCGGGCCGACGGCAGGTGTTGCGGGCTTTGGCTGTGTCTGTCGCGGCACCACCATCGAAGTTCGTCCTGCAGTGGACGAAGCAGAGCAAGCATTGCCAGCGTCATGTTGTCAGGGCAAAGACGGTCAAAGCAGGTTCTGTCAGAACAGATGCCAGGAATTCTGGCGGAAACAAGTCAGTATGATCGCAGAATCCCGCGGTTTTGCTGACGATGAGTGCCTCGGGAATGGTGATTGAGATTTCTCGATGCGGCACTCCGACAACGGGATTCCAGAATGTCCGGCTTAAGAGCAGGCTCAGCCGGCGATACGTGAGGGGTTCAACAGAACCGGTGCAGAACTGCCGCTACCGGGTCGTCGGCAGGAATCGCAGCGAAACTGCAGAGTCATTGGGGGGAGTAAAACAGTGTCAGGGATTATTGCACAGCGAAAGTCAGTCCTGATTGTCGAGGACGAAGAACTCATCAGCAGCACACTTGCTGAGTTTCTGATGGGGGAGGGATTTGAGGTACAGAC
>JALQUR010000706.1 GCA_023260695.1 Planctomycetaceae bacterium | reverse complement strand
GGCAGGTGGCAGGTGGCAGGTGGCAGGTGGCAGGGAAGCTGCTGCGAAATGAAGAAAATGCCCGATGCTGCTGGGCATCTGGCGATGCAGCCGACAGACGCGCCAAGACAGCACCGGGCATGAGATTTATCGCAGGTTGCGCTGATTGTGGACGGCGATGAAGGACAATTCAGTCCGAATTCGCTGGAGGAAAAGCGGGCGTTGACAACGTGTTGTCAACGCCCGGGGAGTCCAACGGATCGTTCCTGGGAATCCACAGTCTGCAGCACTGCCCCGGGACCGTTCAGAGAACCCCAAGCAGCTGCAGGAATTCCCGGCAGAATGCCGGATGAGCTGGCCAGGCGGGTGCTGTGACCAGATTGCCGTCCACAAGGGCAGCGTCCAGAGCGATTTCCTGATAGGTGCCTCCGGCTGCTGCAATATCTGGGCTGCAGGCCGGATAGCAGGTGCTGGTGCGACCGGTCAAAATGCCCGCTGCTGTCAGGATCTGAATCCCGTGGCAGATGGCGGCGATTGGTTTTCCAGCAGCAGCAAATTCACGAACGATCTCCAGCACACGCGGGTTGAGCCGCAGGTATTCCGGTGCACGACCGCCGGGGATCAGCAGTCCGTCGTACTGGTCCGTGGAAACATCTGCAAATGCGGCGTTCAGAGTGAAGTTGTGTCCGGGCTTTTCAGAGTAGGTCTGATCGCCTTCAAAGTCGTGAATGGCGGTGCGAACCTGATCACCGGCCGCCTTGTTCGGACAGACAGCATCAACCTGCACGCCGACGGTCAACAGTGTCTGAAAGGGGACCATGATTTCGTAATCTTCCACGAAATCTCCGGCCAGAAGCAGTACTCGTTTCGAATCGCTCATCAGAGTTCCTGTCGCTATGAATGGAATTGAATCGTCGCATTGCAGGTCGTGATCACCACCCCTGTGTGCCCACCTGACCTCTGCAGTTGCACCATACTTTTCTGCGCACGCACTGCACAGTGAACCCACCGCAGCCTGGCCGAAATAATTGCCTCAGCCTGTTGCGTGCAGTGGGATGCTGGCCTGTGGGATGCCGGCCTGTGGGACGCTGGCCGGTGGGGTGCGGTCGAGTGCTCAAGGCAGTGCCTGTTACGCCCGCAGCAAATCTACAACCGCGGCAAATCCAGACCCACAGCGAATGGTTCACGGCGGCGGTCGGACTGTCGGGGGCCGCTCACTGCAGCTGTTTGCTCAGCAGCGAGTGAAGTTCCTGAGCCTGCAGGCGAACGTCAGCGGCAAGGCTGTCACATTCCGCAATGCTCTGCACGGTCTGCAGCAGTTGTTGCTGTTGCTGCGCACTTGCTGGTCGCCAGAGATCGAGCGCTGCCCGCAGTCCGTTTCGGGCCAGCACCGGACGCTGCGCTTCGTATTCCAGTTCAGCTCGCCTTCGCGCTGTTTCGTCCACGAATTTCTGTCCATCAGCCGAGAACTGCTGCTGGCAGTCGCTGAGAATATTGAGCAGTTCCGGTATCGCTGCTGCATTGCCATTCCGCGCGAGCGACATGACCACGTTTGCTCGAGTACCAGCGTCGCCGTCCAGCAGCATCACCTGCAGCAGTTCGATGGAATCAGGGCCACTGATGTTGCCCAGAGCATAGGCTGCCAGGCTGCGGAGCAAAGCTTCCTGATCCTGAGCAGCGATGCGGATCTGTTCCTGGATTTCCGGATGCGTCAGCGCTGGGCTCGGCAGTGGCTTACGGTCGGGAATGACGGCTTCTGCTCGTGATTCAGCGGCCGGGTCGTAGCTGGTGGCGCTGTCAAAATGTCGCCCGGAGATTGAGGTTACGGACATGAGCGCACTTTCGCGGACGGAGATTTCCCGAGCGGGGTCCATTGCTGCTGCCAGCACCGGCAGTACGGTGTCATCGGAGTTCAGTCCGCCGAGTGCTCGGGCCAGGAATTTCTGCTGCAGCAGTTCTTCTTCCGAGGGGTTGCCGGTGGCGAGGGATGTCTTCAGCAGGTCGACCAGGGAGTTGGCAATTTCCGGGATTTCAGACAGCGGCGGCCGATCTGTAGGAGGACTGATCTGATCATTGCGGAGCATCTGGGCCAGCTCCTGAGCGGCTCGCCACTGACGATGCTCATTGCCACTACCAAGTTCGGCGACCAGTTGCGTCCAGTCAGAGCCGGAATCAGCCAGCTTTCCGAACAGAGCCCAGACGGCAATCACTGCCATCACGATCAGAGCCGGGATCAGAAACAGTTGCACGATAAAACCGGCGGACGGCGGTTTGACAGGAGGCAGTTCTTCGGGCCGGATCTGGTGCGGCGAATCGCTGTTCGTCGGTTCCTGACTGGAAGGTCTCATTGGTTACGCTTTCCGACAAATGCTGATGCAGAACGAGCCTGCTGCAAACGGCGACCGAGCCGCAGGGGCATTGTGATTTCCTGCTGGTCGGACTGGCTGGCGGCGGAGGTGGACAATTTGTGACACAGCATGTCTGGACATGATGTCCGGCCATGCTGCCCAGCCATGCTGCCCAGCCATGCTGCACAGCCATGCTGCACACGCCATGCTGCACACGCTTGGGGCCATTTGCTGGCCGCTCCGTCTGTTCAGAATCGCAGTCCACGGCGGACGCGAATCGTTCCCACACATGCCGCCGCCGTTCGGATTGTACGCCACACGACGAAATTTTCAGCCCCTCGTGGTATTCTGTCGAGGACGGGAATTCGCTGCGCTGTGATGTGCCGGGCGGTAGTGTCACGCGGCGACCCTTTGTCATTGGCAGGACACGGGCTGGATGAGTGGCACGTTCCACTCAACCTGCCGCGTGTCTGAGGCGCTCGGCGATGCAATCTCAGCATGCGAGGCAATTGCAAATCAGCACGATTCCGGGCCGGTGATCCGGCACCGAGTGCACGCGGCCTATTGCATGGGGCGATCAGCTTGCTGCCTGCAATGGGCCCGCAAAGAAACGCCGGGGTCGCTTCTGGTCAGCGAGAATATTCGCTGCAACCGGGGGGCCGCAGTGCTGGATTTCACGCCGCTGCACTCGCCCGGCAACGCCTGCTCGATCAGGAGCATGGACGGCAACAGGGCCGGAAACCCGTGCGGCGGCCTTGCGCTGGTGAGCTCTGGCAGCTTTTGCCGCAGTTTCTCG
>JALQUR010000673.1 GCA_023260695.1 Planctomycetaceae bacterium | reverse complement strand
TGCTGTATTGTGCGGCCATTGTGAATCAGCTCGAGTGACTTCAGGGGATGGCGTGACCAGATCTGACCAGAAACACTCACGGAGTTCTTCTGCTCCGATGTGTTCCAGACCGTCCCGGGAAGCTGTTCGTTGAATCGCAGTTCAGCCAGCGGCCCGGTGGTGACAAAACTGTTGCCGCGGTTGAGCCCTTCGATCCAGCGTTCGTAGCTGAACTGCTTCCCGGTGTGCACGTATACGCGACCATGTCCAAGCGGCACCGGATGAACCCCGGACCCAGTGCCACCGCTCACTCGCATGCGGAATCCGCAGTTGAGTACGGCGTAGTACGTCTGCATCCCGAATTCGGTCCAGCCGAGTTCCGTGAATCCGCGTTCATCCCGTTCCACCTCCGGCCAGTCGGGAGCGTTTTCCAGAGTCCACTGCGGAAAGCCAAAGGGCGTTCGCCAGTTGTGATTATTGCTGAGTTCAAACAGGTCGACCTGCATCAGCGGAATGATCATCATCGACCAGGCCCACGAGTGTTTGTCGAGATCCAGCAGTGCCCCCTGCTGACGGGCTGCAGCAGTGACGGGACTGACCGGAGGAGCGGGTTGTGTCAGCGGCTGGCGATGATTCAGAACGAATACAGCGCCCTGCGTGTGCCGTTTGCGTTCGATGGAAAAGATCTCGTATTCCGTATTCACCGGCCAGATGACATGCCGATCATCCACTTCGATCAGCTGCGGTGGCTGCTCCGGACCGCTCGCCGCCGGCACCTCAGAGCTGTCACGGACCCAGTGTGTCAGCGGCAAGGCCACGTTCAGATCTTCTGCCAGCATCAGGTTGGGCAGATCGGACAGCTCCCGGTGCACGTGCGTATCGCCGCTGAACCAGCCGAGTGAATTCATATCCACCAGACGCCGCAGCTGCAGCGGCACGTCCTGTCTGCCGGAGTCGGCATCCACGACGAGCTCTGCTTCCGCCGGCTGGTATTCCTTGCCTCGTTCTGCGCGAATCAGATACCGCCCCGGCGGCAGGTCAAGCTGAAACGGATCTGCTGAGAGTGTGACGTGATGTTCGATACTTGCGGTCTGTCCGACACGTTTTCGGTACTCCACCGCAGTTCCGGCAACAGCTGTGGATCGAGCAAAGTGCCAGGTGTCCTTGTCGAGATTTCTGACGTACAGGCGACAGGGCAGCAGCTGACCGGTTGCTGCATCGCGGACTCGCCCGGTCACGTTTCCGGTGACATGATGGAGGGGGTGTTTGCGCCAGCCAGTGGCTTCGATGCGTGCCAGTTCCTGTTCCGGTTCCCTGCCTTCGTAGAACGAAAACCAACCCCGCAGGAAGCGGGTTTCTCCCGGCGGACAGTCGGGAAACTTCGGGTCCGAATGCAGACAGGGGCAGGGAGCATTTCCCCAGCCGCGGTGCAGCGGGTCCCAGGCGGTGATGATCCATTTGGATCGATCCGGGGATCCCGCCAGTGCGTAGCCATCCTGAAAGATCTTGTTGTCGTTGTGCTGCTGCTCGAAGCCATCCATGCCCCTGAGCATGACACAGTTCTGTACGCGCAGGTCCGAAAGTGTCTGATCAGTGCCATTGGTCAG
>JALQUR010000580.1 GCA_023260695.1 Planctomycetaceae bacterium | reverse complement strand
AAGCTTCTTATCTCAATCGCTGAAGTCCTTTTTCAAGCTGTTCTGATCGTATGGTTTTCAGTCCTGACTCTGATCTCAATTATTTTGTACGGCAGAATGGGGATGAGGAAGAAGTGAACATCATTCTGGCAATCCTGAGGTTCACGTTGATCTGGCCCTTGATATTCATTCTGCGAGACACAGCAACGGCCTTACTGCAGTCCCAAGTCAGGCAGAGCAGCGCGGGAGCCAGTTGAACTGGCTCCCTTTTCTGCGCTGTCCAATGACACCTCGCCAGAATCTCCACCACCGCAACGCAGCCTGCCCTGCAGCAGGCATGTCATTCTGGATTCTTCGTCAGGCTGATGATCATTCAGAGCAGGTAACGGGCATCTGGTCCAAACCTGCCAACTTTGTGGTTCTTTGCAGGGAGCTCGCAGTCTGCGAGCTCTGCAAATTGCGGACCTCGAGGCAGCTTTGATGGCCAGACGCCCGGCACACTTATGCCTGCAATGTTCGCCCGCTGTCGCCACAAATCTCAAACGCAGAAACACCCCCTCGATTTTCGATGCACCATCACTCTCAGTGGGAGTAACTGTCATTCCCGGAGCACGCTCCATTCCGCTCGGATCTGCGCCGAAATACACGCTCGATCAGGCCCCCTCAGCCGGCTGAGTGGTGCTCCGGTATGGCCCCCGAACCGCCGGCAGTCAAACACGCCAGCCACCAAAGAACTGTTTGCGATCCCCGATATGCAATGCGTGCCCAGACGCCTTGTCAGACGCAGGCCATGAACAGAATCGGTGAGTTTTTCTTAATTTACTGAGCCGCAGTTCGTCGGCGTCTGAGTCCTGCTGTGCAGGCGACAGACGATTCGCACACCACTCAGCCGGCCGAAATCCTCCAGATCGTTCAGAACGCTCCGCAGGTTCTCTGCAACCGCAGCAGCAACCTTGATGGGCAGGAATTCCTCGACCAGGTGCTCTATTGCACACCGGCAGCTTCGTTATACAACACAGGTCAGCAACACCGGCGATCTTCGAGCGAACTGCGAGCCGGCTCCTGCAGGCGACGAATCTGATGGAACGAGTAGCAGGCCATGGAACGACATCAGCCACTGGAAACAAAACTCAGCATCCTCGCCGATGCTGCAAAGTACGATGCCTCCTGTGCCAGCAGTGGTGCCGGATCCACTCGCAAGGGCAGCCGGCTGGGTACGACTGAAGGGATGGGGATCTGCCACAGCTACACCCCCGACGGCCGCTGCGTCTCCCTGCTGAAGATCCTGCTGACCAACTACTGCATCTATGACTGTCAGTACTGTGTCAATCGCGTCACCAGTGAAACTCCTCGAGCTCGTTTCACCGTCGATGAGATCGTGAATCTGACCATTGATTTCTACAAAAGGAACTACATTGAGGGCCTGTTCCTGAGCAGCGGCATCATTCAGAACTCCGACTATACGATGGAGCAACTGACGCTGGTCGCAAAAACGCTCCGCACTGAGCACCGCTTTGGTGGCTACATTCATCTGAAGACGATCCCCGGTGCAGCGGAGGAGCTGATCACCGCAGCGGGACTCTGGGCCGATCGGCTGAGCGTGAATATCGAACTGCCTACGGAACTGGATCTGCAGCAGCTGGCACCGGAAAAGAAGAAGCCGGAGATTGTCAGCGCCATGGCCGGGATCAAGGAAAAGATTGACGAAAACAAAAGCGAACGCAGTGCTCGACGACGCCCGCCGAAGTTCGCCCCCGCCGGTCAGAGCACACAGATGATTGTCGGAGCCACCCCGACGCCCGACACTGAGATCCTGCAGACAGCCAGTGAACTCTACACGGGCCAGAATCTGCGCCGCGTGTATTACTCTGCCTACAGCCCCATTCCTCACGCCGACGCACTGCTTCCCGGGAAAAGCCCCCCGTTGATCCGGGAACACCGGCTGTATCAGGCC
>JALQUR010000559.1 GCA_023260695.1 Planctomycetaceae bacterium | reverse complement strand
GAACTCATGGTTCGAGTCGAAGATCGTGAAACGACCATCCGCCCGCTGGCCGGAACTCGCCCGCGCGGCAGAAACGCCAGGGAAGACGCGGAACTGGAGCGGGATCTGCTCGCTGACCCAAAGGAACGTGCCGAACACGTGATGCTCATCGACCTGGCTCGCAATGACGTCGGTCGCGTCGCTGATTACGGCAGTGTGGTGCTCTCAGATGTCATGGTGGTGGAACGCTACAGTCACGTCATGCACATCACATCCAATGTGTGCGGTCAGCTGCGGAAGGAACTTACCGCGACGGAAGCACTGCGGGCCGGACTGCCAGCCGGGACTGTTTCCGGAGCTCCCAAAGTACGAGCGATGGAAATCATCGATGAAGTGGAACCGCACAAGCGTGGCCCCTACGGTGGAGCCGTGGGTTACTTTGACTTCACCGGTGACATGGACACCTGCATCGCGCTCCGCACGCTCGTCTTTACCGATGGTCGCGTCTATATCCAGGCCGGTGCCGGAATTGTTGCCGACAGTGTGCCGGAAATGGAATATCGTGAGACCATCAACAAGGCTCGCGCGATGATGAAAGCGATTCACATCGCGGAAACACAACTTGTGGCCAACTGATGGCAGCCAGCAGGCGATGCGTTCGCTTGAGGTCGCCATGCTGACTGCCTTCGTGATTGCTGATGCCTGACACGTGACGCGGAGGGCTGTAGAAAACCAGCCCACAGCGTCAGCAGAATCAGTGCCCGTAGGTAATGGTCACCACATCATTGAAGCTCTGCAGAGTCACGCTGTAGTGCTCATAGTCCAGACGCACCCGAGTACGGTTCGAGGAGATTGACACTCGCTCCAGCTCACACTGTGGCAGCATGACTTCAACGAACACCAGTTCTTCGTGATCCCCCGCATGGCAGTAATGCGGATCCCGTACAGCCATTGCCACGGGGATAGCATCCGGAGCGATGCAGCGCTCGTTGCGAATGCGAACGCAGGGACTGAGCGGAACCCGACCAGTAACGATGTCACCCACATGGTAATGGCTCATACTGCGATGCAGATGTGATGCTCGTGGCACATCCAGCACGCTCCGCGGATCGCGTTCCGCCACACGAATTCCTCCGGAAGATCCGCCGATCTGTATGGATACGGAAGGGCGACGAACCGAACGAACAGGAGCCGCATGATGATCCGCTGCGTGACTGATCGCATGAACCGCGTTCAGGAATTCGATCAGATCATTCGCTGATGCCGGAGAAATGTTGCTGAATGTTGCTGAAACTGTGAGGACAGCAAGCATTGAGGCGAGTCGGTTCTTCATGGCACGGCTCCTTCACTGGATAGCTTAGTCTTGAATCGGCGAACAAACTGACTCTGACCGGAAGCAGACACCGTGCCAAAACAGAAATAAACCGCAAAGTCAATCTCATAAACGACTTACAAAAAACGAACATCAGGACGAACAGGTCATTTTGACTGCGCCCCCGTGAGTCATCTGTGTCAATGTGATTCAATCTGCCGTCATCTTGTCGAGTGCGGTTCGGATGTCGCGGCGGTCAATCAGCCGAAGCGCATTGCCCTGATCAGCGATCTGCAGCACACAATCGCTGCTGCGGTTGCACTTGCTGCTGGAAGCACCAGTTGCTCTGCTCACGGCCACTGGATTCCGGGAAGGCATAATTCCATGGCCTTGTCACGTTTCCCGTCGAATGACCGCGTGGTATCCTGCGCATCGGAGTGCGATCCAATAGCGGTGGCAATGGCCGTTTCAGCAAGCTTCAGCCGATCGACTGTGTGAAACTGATCATGATTTTTCTGCTCGACAATTACGATTCGTTCACCTTCAATCTCGTGCAGCGGATCGGAGAGATTGACCCGGGGGCTGAAATCCGGGTCGAGCGGAACGATCAGACATCTCTGGCTGAGATTGAAGCGCTGAATCCCTCCCACATCATCATTTCTCCGGGCCCATGCAGTCCGGCAGAGGCCGGGCTTTCCTGCGATGTGATCGCTGAATTTGGCAGTCGTATCCCGCTGCTTGGTGTCTGCCTTGGCCACCAGTCACTGGCCGCCGTCTACGGGGCGGAGGTTGTCCGCGCAGAACGACTGATGCACGGAAAGACCTCTGAAGTCACACATACCAATCAGGGGGTATTTGCGGGACTGCCAAACCCGTTTACGGCAACCAGATACCACAGCCTGATTGTTCCCCGTGAAAGCCTTCCGGACTGCCTTGAAGTCACAGCATGGGTGGCGGACGAAGGGGAAGCCTTTGAAGTCATGGGGCTGCAGCACAAGGAGTATCCGGTGCATGGGGTTCAGTTCCATCCGGAAAGCTTCCTGACCGAAGCCGGATACGATCTGCTGAGGAATTTCCTCGCCCTGAAGCGTGCCTGAAAGACCCACACCTCCTGCTCAGATCAACAGCACTCCTGCCCCACAAATATCACCACAGGGCACTGATCCCTCCGAAAACGGCCACGCGGCCTGCTATGGCACCGAATTTGCACAGGATTTCGCAGAGAACGATTCTGCGGCAACGCAACTGTTCAGGAACGCAGCTGATCGGTGTTTGTCGACGTTGATTTCGGCAACCCTGCACGAATCAGTTGCAGCCGGGCGAAACGAAATGCACTGAGCACGTAGCCGTGGTTTCCGAACCACGACAAGTGCTGTGATTTCGACAGGAGACTCCCGCACAGCAGCTGTTGCCGCAATGTTTCAGCCAGCGGATCCCGGTATGTCAGATGCCTCGGTGCTGCTTGTTGACAGCGATGCCAGTTCAGTCCAGCGACTGCGCTCCATCTTCTCGTCTTTGCCGTTCACCCTGATTGTGGCCACCAGTCGCAGGGAAGCTCTGGTCACGGGACTGCAGCAGTGCTTTTCACTGGCCCTGATCGCACACGGTCTGAGTGATGGCAGCGGTGCGGATCTGCTGCAGAAACTCAGCGTGCCAGGAAAACAGCTCACCGGCGTACTGCTGTCGTACCATGCCAATCTGACGGTGATCCAGCAGGCATTCAGCCACGGATTTCACTCCGTACTCCAGCAGCCCGTCTCGGCGATACAGATTCTGGAGCTTCTGAAACTGCAGCCGCAGCTGAGTGAACACACAGACAATGCTGCGCCGCCGGACGACATCATTCCTTTCGCGATCGCAGGCGCGGAGGACACGATGCACCTTGACGATGTTGCCAGTCTGTCGCTGGAAGACGTGAGCAGTCGCCTGAGCACACCGCAGCTGATCCGTATTATCAGATCAGTGGAGTATCACTTTACAGGCAAGGAGCGTCTGGAGTATTTCGATCGCGACACACTCGAGCGAGTCGTGCTGCTGATTCGCCGGTGGAGCAGGCTGAGACTGGCCCGCAGAAGAGTGAACACTGCAGCAGGTCCTGCAAATGCAGCATTACGAAGAGATGTGAGCTGAACCGGCAGTGAAAAGACACGGCTATTCTGCAGGCTCCGATACGCCAATGCGAAACACCTGCAGATCGACCTGTTCGTCGTTCACCAGCAGCTCAGCCGTAGACCGCGTATTGCCAGCTGCCACCGGCCTGACCTCAAGTCGGAACAGCCGCGATTCACCGGCGCGGAGGTTCTGCAGAGACACCTCTACAGTTCGTTCACTCGATTGATCAGCAAGTTCCGCATGCTCCAGAGCCTGATCCAGATTCAGCAGGATACGCAGATTCTCCGCTGGTGCATCGCCCGTGTTTTCAAGCCGAAACATGACCCGCGCCCACTCGTTGACCACGACCTGCACCGGCGGTTCCATGATTTCCATACTCACAATCGCCTGACCGTTCACGACAGGACGTGATGTCTGCGGTCGTGGCAGCGGAGCTGAAGGGGTCCAGCCTCGGCGACCGTCTGCACGTACGCTGGTAGACGTGGACACAGCCATCGTTGCGGATACTTCAGTAGTGGACTCAAACACTGTATCGCGTCTGGACACTGCAGAAACTGGTGGTATGGCAGTGAACTGCAGAATCCGTTCTTCACGCGGCATCAGGCCGCTGATGAGCCAGGTGAGCACATTGTTTCGCAACAGGGGTGAATCTGATGCCGAACGAATTTCGGTCTGTGGCGGAAGCAGTTCCCGGACCAGCAGCCCGTCGATAATCTGGTCCCCCTGATTGGTAATGGCCAGACGGATCCTCACTTCCCCATCGACAGACTCCTCCGGCAGGATACGGATCACTCGCAAATCCTGACTGGTTACCAGCGGACCGGGAAGAATCCGGACTGATGATTCCAGCATCTCGACGTCCCTGCTGCTGGACTCTGCCATCGGAAAGAGATTTCTTCGGTCGCCAGTGATTGCAGCAACGGCAGTTCTCCAGCCACCGGGACTGAGCCGGCTCAGAGCCTGGCGAATGATGGACGGCTGGGGCAGGGGCTGCACCAGATCGCTGCGAATTCTCTGGGTTCGGATCGCGCCTGCCCCGGGCAGACTGCCCAGACGCTCAAAGGTTACCTGCAGCTGCGGCCCGTCAGCTCGCCCGTAATTCCGGATCTGAGGGTAGTCAGATGCGAGCGGGAAATCACGATTGATACTGCGTCCGGGAAATGACGTCGGTGGCCCGAAGATTCGATAGTTGCCTGAAATCTGCTGCACCATCAGCAGCGATTTGTCGGAGTCGGAGGCCACTGTCTGTGAGTCTGCAACTGGGTATTCCGCCGGGAGTTCCGCCACCTGATCAAGTACGCCGCCGGCATTGATCGGCTGCGTGGAATCCTTTTCCCATGCAGTGGCGTCGGCAGCAATTCCGATGCCGATGCTGAACAGTGTCATGCCCAGCCCGGTGCAGCCTGCCACACACGCCAGCACCCAGGACAAGTTGGCGAGCGTGAACGCGGTGCCGTTTTCAATCAACTCAGAAAGCAGCCGCAGAAGTCGCTCCGGAAGGACCAGCAGAGCTGTAAGCCAGCGTCCTTCGAACAGCAGCGGCCACTTCAGACTGTCGCCGTAAAGCGCAGCCAGAAAGATAAAGCAGAGCAGACTGCCGGCAATAAACAGGATTTCTGACGTCATTTTTGCACATCCATGCACAGCAGCAATCGTTGTTGCCACCTGATCCGTCTGCCAGCACACCTGCAGTCACGAATCCCCCAGTCTGCGAAGTCTACTTCATTTGACCAGGCAGGGGAATTCCGATCGCAGCGAACGCTGGCAAAGTCTGCTTTGACAACGTTCACTGCAACTGCAAGGTCACTTCATCGCTGTGGCTGCGGACGATACGGCCACTCCGGACTTCCCGGAGGATCCGCCCGGTATGGCGTCCGCCCCAGAGCAAAATCTTCCGGCACGATTCGGCGACTGCTGTAGTAGTTCTTGTCGTTGATGAACCCGTAGAAGGTCGGATAGAACGGATCCACAAAGGACACCTCTGCCTGCTGCGGGACGTCATGCCCCAGCAGAAACATGGAAGCATTCACAATCAGGCGCCGCAGGTCTTCGTCGACAAAGTCTACGGCGGCCCCGGCTGTGGTACAGAAGGAAGTTCCGGGTTTGCCACCTTCCACCTGCCACTGATGAACCCATGCCAGCGCCTGCATCGGCTTGTTGCGATCATCGTCGGTGAGATTCGGAGACTCCGGATCGAGTGACTCCGTGATGGCTCCACGCAGCAGCACTGTGTCCTTGTCGGTCAGATTGCGAACACCATAAACATCACTTGGTGCGAAAATATCACCCACTCCACGCAGGATCGGGTGATCCGCAGCAGCCGCTTCAACAACACTGCGGGCCCCTTCCACTTTGTGACGTCCGTGATGCGAGACCCACTGCTCGCCGAGAATCAGACGTCCAAACTGATCGTAATTCACATCGTCGGTGAATTTCTGACCTCCGCGAAAGGCGTGAGTCGCCGTGCGTAACCCGATGATCGGCTTGCCTGCCCGCAGCCACGCGGCAATATGTTCTGCCTGCTGCTCATCCGGCTGACGAAATCTTGTTGCGATGATCATCAGATCTGCAGAGTCGAGCGTCTCCACGCCGCGCAGCCCCTGCTGGTTGTTGCTGTCAATGTAATCGGCACCGTCCGGCCCGAAGGCAAACAATACCGTACAGCGATAACCATGGTGCTGGCTGAGAATCTTTGCCAGCATCGGCATCACTTCCTCTGACCGATACTCCTCATCCCCGGAGATCAGCACGATGTGTCCCCGGGCGTCGACCTTTGGCTCAAAAACCAGAGTATCTGCGGCATCAAGCTGCGGAACTGCAGACAACAACTGCAGCAGGACGGGGAATAACAGGGGGATCAGTCTGCGGAGTCTCATTGGTGTTTTCTCCTGCGTGATGTGAAATGCACAGGGCGGATTTACTTCTGCCCCAGTTCAATGGAACGCTGAGTGGATGCCTGGACGGCATTCATCAGTGCCGCACGCAGTCCTGCTCGTTCCAGTTCATGTAATGCGGCGATCGTCGTACCGCCCGGACTGGTGACGTCATCCTTCAGCTCACCCGGATGACGTCCCGTTTCGAGTACCATGCGTGCAGCGCCCACAAGAGTCTTTGCCGCCAGTGTTGTTGCCACATGCCGCGGCAGACCCATACGGACGCCGCCGTCACTCAAAGCCTCAATCATCTGATACACATAGGCGGGCCCGCTTCCCGACAGTCCCGTAACTGCATCCAGCAGATGCTCCGGTACCCATGTCAGAAATCCGACAGTCTGCAGCAACCGGGTGGTGAGAAGTTCATCCTGCTCCGTGGCGTGTGTTCCGAGAGTGGCTCCTGCCGCCCCCTCCCCGATCAGGCAGGGGGTGTTTGGCATGATCCGCACAACACGGCTTCCGGGAGGAAGCCCGTCCTGCAGTGCACTCAGGGTGATTCCGGCCGCAATCGAGAGGATCAGCGGAGCCTGCAGATCTGCAGCACTCACCAGCTGCAGGGCCTGCGGAATCATTGCCGGCTTGACGGCCAGCACCACAACTGTGGCATCCTGCAGAACTGCTGCAGGATCAGCCACGGCCACACAGCCAGCTCCAGTTGCCGCAACAAATCGTTCACGTGCTTCCGCCACTGGATCACAGCCGCGAATCTGCGTCGGCTGCAACAGCCCGCCTGCAAAGCCAGCAGCCAGGGCCGTAGCCATTTTGCCGGTTCCGATAAACGTAATTCGCTGATTCGAAAGATCCATTGGCTGTCCTGAAACAGGCTTGCTCTGAAGATAATCACTGGCCTGATCTGCAGGAAGGACTGCAGCAGAATGAAATCACTGCAGTCCTTCCGAAGCTGATCAGACTACTTATTGTTGATGGTCACACCGTCCCAGTCGTCCGTACGAAACGGAGTCAGGGGCAGGCCAACTGCATCAAACACATTGCAGATCGGATTGTCAGCCCAGGCATAACGCACAGCAACCGGATTAGGTACGTCCGCACTGGATACTTCAATACGACCATCCTGCAGCACATTTGCAGTGGCATTCACAAACTTGTGATCTTCACCGGCAATGGTAAAGCCCACTGGTGTGTTCACGTCAAACAACCGCCAGCCACCGTCAACATGATCGAAGCTGAGCGTGATCTTTCCATCACCGGCTTCCATGGACTTGTATTCCGGACTGCGGTACGCGATCTGGATTCCATAGTCCTTTGCCAGCGCCCAGCGGGCCAGCCGTCGGCCGACGTCGACCTTGTTCTTCGGGTGAATATCCTTGCCTTCGCCGATATCAATGATCACAGCCTGCCCGGTATTGGGGAGTTTTGACATGGTCATCGTCTGCGCTTCCCGCAGTTCAGCCCAGTCACTCTCTGCCGGTTCCGTTTTTTCACCACGGAAGTCAGCCAGCTGTACCCAGTAGAACGGGAAATCTCCCTGGCCCCACTCGTTACGCCAGCTGGAAATCATCAGCGGGAACAACTCGCGATACTGGTAAGCTCGACCAGCGTTGCTTTCGCCCTGATACCAGATCGCTCCACGAATCGTGTAGCCAAGGTGTGATTTCAGCACGCCATTGTAGATGTTCGCAGGGCGAGAATTTCCACGCATCTGACCGTTCAGCCCCTGCAGTGCACGCTTCTGATCGTCGTTGGGTTCCTTGATGGCAGACAGTTCAGCGTACTGCTTCTCCATGCCCTCCCAGCGGTCCAGCAACGGACGATACTGCTCATCCGCAGCCAGCAGATCACGGTTGATCCACGCCTCACAGGCCGAACCACCCCAGGCATTGTTGACCATGCCGACGGGAACCCCAAGAGTCTGCTGCAACTGTCGTGCGAAGAAATAGCCCACGGCAGAAAATCCGCCGACCGTATCCGGGCCACTCACCATCCACTGGCGGTCATGAGTCAGGATCGGCTCCTGAGACCCGACCTGCGGAAAGTTGATCATGCGGATCTTTGAGTTGGCAGCAGTCAGCCTTTCGAGGTCCGAATCCCATGCGGCATTGACCGACCACTGCATGTTGGACTGACCGGAACAGATCCAGACTTCACCAACAAGCACATCGCTGATCGTGCGAGTTTCGTCAGCCACCACAGTCAGCGTATGCGGCCCACCGGCATCAAGGGCCGGCAATGAGACTTCAAATCGACCGCTGTCATCCGCCTTGCCGCTGACTTCGGCTCCAGCCAGTTTCACACTCACCTGCTGCCCGGGATTTGTCCAGCCCCAGACACGCACAGGCATCTTCTGCTGCACAACCATGTGATCGCCAAAAACATTCGGCAGCTTCAGCTCCGCCTGAACTGAAGTTGCTGCCATCAGAACGGCAGCGGTAACCAGACTTCGAAACATCACGGG
>JALQUR010000292.1 GCA_023260695.1 Planctomycetaceae bacterium | reverse complement strand
GCAGGTCTCTGATGTGCCCCATACTGGCTTTGACAATGTAGTTGTTCCCCAGGAATCCGGCGATTTTTCGGGCCTTGGCTGGTGATTCTACAATCACCAGGGCTTTCTTGAGCGCGACCATGTACTGCGGGTTTCTGCTTCAAAAAACTCAGGTATCCGAAGTGCTCAGACTTCGTCTCTATTCTCTCACGTTAAGACAATGTTCTCTCTGATGTCAACTCGCTCAAGCGAACCTGGCTCAGAATCTTTGTCCCAGCAGATAGCCGGCAGGCTGGTTTCCTGTCCCATTTTTGTTCTTCCGAGATGCAGCAGCCAGAAGTTTGGTTGACCTTGTCTCCAGCGTCCTGACGGCTAGAATCACGATTCGCCAGGGCCTGCTCAGTTTCCCCTTTCTGCCAGGAATGCGGACTGGATTTCCGGATCCGAAACAGGAAATGTTCTGCAGGCAGGCCCGGAAGAATCTCTGTGGGCTGTGTTGCTCTCGAAGATTCCGGAGATTGCAGCTTCCGGGCAGTTTGACTTCCGGGCAGTTTGACTTCCCATCGGGAGGGCTTGCTGCGGTACGGATGTCTGCACCGCAACTTCGTCTGGAAGGACTGATTGCGTCAGTGGCTGCAAAACATTGGCGACGCGGGGAAGATGCTTCAGTTCTGGTGCTTTCTGTCTGCAGTGCAGGTTTCCTGAAACTGCAGACATTGCGGTCAATTGCCGGTGAGTGTGCGGCTGAACTGTGCAATTCAACTGTGCAATTCAACTGTGACTGTCTCGTTTTCCTGCAGTGTTTGATCAGTGTTGGTTGTCTGTCAGTGCTGGGTTATGGTTTGCTGGTTCATTCAGCAGTGTGTTGAGTGATCAGCAGTTCTGGCTTTCCGGGTTACAGTTCCGTTCACCAAGAGTGTCGATATGAGTTCTCCGTTTACATTCTTTCGCCGACATCAGCATGTCACGATGGTTGGCGTCGTCATTCTCTCGATGGTGGCGTTCACCATCGGTGACCTGATGACTCAGCAGTCCAATCAGTTTGTGGCACTGGGCGTCCTGCTCGGTGGAGCTCTGATGGCCTTTTTGGGTGTCCGTCAGGGAAAATGGGTCTCTTACGGCATTTCCGGGGCGGTGGTTGGCGGGCTGCTGGGATGGTTCGTTCCCGATTTCTCCTCATCGTCGTCCGGATTCCATCAGTCTTCCCAGATTGGTGATTTTGATGATGAGCGGATCAGGGAATTACTCCGCGGACGCAGTATCGCCAACACGATGCTTTCTCAGGGCTTTGGCAGTGCGTACGGCCCTGGTCTTGAGCGATTTGCGCCGCAGTTCGGATTTGGATATCCATCGCTCGAAGAAGAGATGATGTTTGGTGAGATCCTGCGGGCGGAAGCAGATCGCATGCAGGTCGTCGTCACAGATCAGATGGTCTCCGATTACATCAATGAGACACTTGACGGTCGACTTTCAAAGTCTGCGTTCACTGAGATTCGGAACTCACTGCAATTCGCAGGTGGTTCCGTGTCAGACGAGGATGTTTTTGCAGCATTCAGAAGTGAACTGAAAGCAATGCTTGCTTTTCGTCTGTTGTCACCCGGATCTGCTGCAGCGAATCCCGATCCCGGAACCATGTACGACCTTTATCGCAGGATGCAGGTGCGGCAACGTCTGAATCTGGTTCAGCTGGATGTGGATGCATTTCTGAGCGAAGTTGCTGACCCGACTGATGATGAAATCGCGGCAGCATTTGAAGAGAACAAGGCTCGTTTTGCTGGTGCGACGGGGCCGGGTTCCCCGGGATTCAGGCAGTTCAATAAAGTGTCTCTGGCATATCTGCAGCTGGACTACGAAGCGCTGGAAGAGAGTGTTCCTGTTCCGACTGGGGAAGAGATTCAGACGTTTTACGACGAAAACAAGGAGATCTATCGTCTGCCTGACGATCTGGCACCGGAAGAGCCGATGTTCGAAGAACCTGCGCCTGAAGTGCCAGCGGAGGTTCCCGACGCTCCTGCTCAGCCGGAAGGTGACCAGCCTGCTGATACTCCTGAGGATTCCGGAGCGAAGGCAGATGCCGCTGAAGAGTCCACGCCTGAGGACAAGCCCGCTGACGAAGCTGCATCTGAAGACAATGCTGCATCTGAAAAGGACGCGGGCACCGAGGAGCAGGCGGCCGAGGCCAATGGTGAATGTGATCCGTTCCGCACTGGATTCGATGAGCCAGTTGCGACTGACGCAGCGGCTGACAAGGCTGCGGGCGATGAGCCAGTGGCAGACACGCCTGAAGCAGCAGACGAATCTGTTCCGGCTGCCGATACCGCGCCGGCCGCCACGGATGAACCAGCCCCGCTGACGATTCCAGCGACGGCCGATTCTGCTGCAGACGAACCATTGGTGCCGATCATCACAGAAGCACGCTATCGGGAGCTTGATGAAACGTTGCAGTCAGAGATTCGTGACCAGTTGCACGAAAAGAAGATACGCGAAGTGGTTACTGAGCGAATGGACGAGGTGATGGCAGAGTTGCGGGTACTTGAACGCGGCCGGTCGTCTGCTCGAGCTGAACTGGCGCTGGGAAATCCAGGAATGACATCGGAGCAGATCCTTGCAGCGCTGCAGGAGAACTCCTCGGAGATGCTGCAGGGCATGCAGGAACTGGGAGAACGACTTGGATTTACTTTTGCTGTCACACCTCTGCTCAACGCCCAGGATCTGAGTTCTGATGACGTTACGCCGATTGGTACAGCACAGGACTTCACGACAGGTCGCACGGTTATGCAGGACGCTTTCAGCCTGTTTCCCGACGAACAGGATCCCTTCTCAGACTCCAATCTGTTTGACAGCCAGCGTGCGGTGAAGAACCAGTTCGATCTTGCAGCAGATGAAAGTCACTACGTCTGGTGGATCACACAATTCTCACCGTCGCATGTGCCTGAGCTGGATGATGATGGGATTCGTGATGAAGTGATTCTGGAACTCAAGAGACAGCGTGCCCGGGAAGTCGTTCAGAAGCGAGGTGAAGAACTGGCGGAACTGATCCGGAAAGGGCTGGCCGCAGAGTCTGAAGAGCAGGAGCCGCCGTCGGTGAGTGATCTGCTGCAGGAACAGACCTTGCTCAATGCGGAAGGCTCTGCGGCGGTAGTTGTTCGTGGAACTCAGCTCTTCTCGTGGTTCGAAGAAGAACTGACTCCACAGATGAATTTCCAGCAGCAGGCGTCCTTGCGTCTTTCGACCATCTACTTTGCTGATGGTGCAGGGGAAGCGGTGCGTTTTGCCGGGAATGACTTTATGAAAGCCGTTTTCGATGATCTGGGTGACGGAGAAGTCGGCGTTATCCCTGATGAAATGCGTCGAAGTTATTACGTCGCTCATGTCTCGGATCGCATTGCGGACGAGCCGGTAATGCGTCAGATGTTTCTTCAGGCTGGAGCTGCTCCGGGCGGATTTCAGCGGGGGGGGCTGCCGCAGCTTGTGTCTGCTGAAGTAAGACAGCCGACAATGCTGGAATGGACGAGGTCGCTCTGGAACAGGTATGGGATTGTCCCTGAGGCGGAATGAACGCGGGGCAGATTCCTGAAGCAGTAAGGCGGTCCGAGTTATCTCGGACCGCTTTTTTTTCCTCAAGCCGGCGTCAGCGCGTGGTGGCCGGGCCGAGTCGAAGCGCCCGCGCCAGGTCGTCGAAGAGCGTTTCCAGAACCAGTTTTACAGGCGAATTCGCATCAATCTGGAATGATGCTTCAAGGATCCGTTGCAGCAGACTGGCCAGGACGTCGGCTCCACCACGCACCCCGAATTGCCTGTGCATCGGGTCGGAGAAGTCGCCCTGCATCAGTTTTCGCAGCCGCTGATTGAGCAGTTCACTGAGAAATCTGAGCATCCACTGAGTGTTCTGCCGCTGCTCTTCGGTACCGGACGACATTCCTTCAATGGCCGCCAGGATCTGCTGGTTGGTCTCGATCGGATTCATCCGATCAAGCTTGCTGAATGCCTGTTCCAGTGTGCTGCGGAGTGCTCTCAGGTCCGGATTGAGCAGTTGCTGTGCTGCAGTGACACTTCCATCACAGACATCAGCAACTGCTTGTGCTTCAGTATTGGAGTCGGTCATGCCTTCCCGCAGAAGTATCTGTTGGATGTGATCGGCGGAAAGCGGGAAGAATCGAACAACCTGGCAGCGTGATCGGATGGTCGGAAGCAGACTGTCGGGGCTGTCGGAGATGAGCAGGATCAACGCTCTGGCGGGAGGTTCTTCGAGTGTTTTCAGGAGTGCATTTGCCCCTTCGGCATTCATCTTGTGGGCATCGTTGATCAGTGCAACGCGACGCTGGGAAGCTTGCGGTGCCATGGATAATTCGAAACAAAGTCCTTCCCGACCGCGCTTTTCTGCGGATCCCGCGATTGCGGCAATCGGGATCTCATTCTTGCCGTCGGGCACGCCGACTTCGAGATAGTCTGGCCAGGTACCGGCAGTAAAGCCGCGACATG
>JALQUR010000279.1 GCA_023260695.1 Planctomycetaceae bacterium | reverse complement strand
TCATGATGGGTGGGCGGGGACGCTGCAGCGGCTTGGGCTCGGCATAGACCCGCTCGGCATTGAAATACTCGCCTTCCACCGAGAACTCACCGTCTTCTGACCACAGGCGACACAGGAACTGCACCCACTCCCGAGCAAGCTCATAGCGTGCCGCATGCGGCAACTGCGTCTGACCGAACATCTGGACTTCGTCCCGGTTCCAGCCGGCCACGATATTGAGCCCGAAGCGCCCGCCGGAAATGTGGTCAACCGTCACGCCCTGCTTGGCCGCGAGCACCGGGTGCATGGCGGGCACCGCGGTGGTGGCAAAGACATGCAGTCGCTTTGTCGCCTGGGCAAGGCCAGCCGCCCAGGTGTAGGTTTCGAAACTGCGATGGTTAAAAGAACTCGGCCCGCCGAAACCTTTCCAGCGGCAGACCGGTATGAAGGCTTCCACGCCGAGTTCATCGGCGAACTGCGCCAGGCGCACTGATTCAGACCAGTCGACGGCGATGCCCCCTGCTGCGGTCGAAATTGTGCAGCCATGACTGACGTTGCAGCCGAACACGGCCAGCTTGAATGGGTTGCTCTCCGGCAACGCCGGTCCGGACGTCATTGTGACCTGCCTGCCGGCGTTGATGCAGCCCGTACCCGATGCAGAAACGCTGCAGAACTCTGTTCGCACAATCAGCACCGCACAGGAAATCAACCTCGATGATTTCTCAGAATGGCTCATGGCGCAGGGGTTTGAACGGGTCACTGCCGTCGAGCTGCCAGGCGAATTTGCCATCCACGGGGGAATCCTGGATCTCTTCCCGGCCACAGAATCTGATCCGGTGCGAATCGAACTGTTCGGTGACGAAATTGAGTCGATTCGTTCCTTTGACGCAGAATCCCAGCGGCGTCTGGCTGACCTGCAGAGTATCGATCTGGTAACGCCTCAGAGACAGACGTCGGCAAAGAACGCCGCTGCCTTCTCTGCCTTTGCCGCCTCATTCTGCGACTATCTGCCGGCAGAGACGTTCGTTGCCATTTCAGATCTGCAGCACGTTGTTTCTGAGGGTCGACTGTATTCTCAGCGGATGTCGGATCCCCGCGGGCTGTACTCCGCTGATGCTGCCATGTCCCGGATTACCAGCTTTCCATCCGTCACGCTCGATGCACTCGGAGTGGACAGTTATGAAACGTCCTGTCACTTCAGCATGGAACCCGTGGAGCGGTTTTCGGGGAATCGAGCCGATGCACTGCTGGAGCTTTCGCTGCTGCTGGGATCAACCGATCATGCCCTGTTGTGCTGCCACAACGAGGCGGAAGCACAGCGGCTGCAGGAACTGATTCGTGAAACCGATGCCTCACAGCAGACATCGCTGGGTCAGCAGGTGCATCTCACTGTCGGCGGCCTCCAGAGAGGCTTTCGACTTCCGGATCTGCAGCTGGTTGTTCTGTCTGACAGTGAGCTGCTGTCACGAACCGCGGCGGCCAGAACAGTCGTTCGCCGTCGCACGGCCGATTCGCGGGCCATCGACAGTTTTCTGGATCTGCGCGAAGGCAGTCTGGTCGTTCACGTCGCGCACGGTATTGCTCGCTACCGCGGCATGAAGATGATGCTGAATGACGGCGTGCAGGAAGAACATCTGCTGCTGGAATTTCGCGACGAAGTTGTGGTCTACGTTCCGGTGTCGCTGATTCACCTGGTCCAGAAATACATCGGGCCGGCAAAATCAACTCCTGAGCTTACCAGATACGGGGGAACATCCTGGCAGAAGAAGAAAGACCAGGTGTCCGAAGCCGTGTCCGACATGGCGACCGACATGCTCCGGCTGCAGGCCGAACGCAACTCGCGGCCGGGACTGGTCTGCAAGGCTGACGGACACCTCCAGCATGAGTTTGAGCAGGCCTTTCCATGGTCGGAAACACCCGATCAGAATACTGCCATTGCTGAGATCAAGACCGACATGGAATCCACTCGCCCGATGGATCGCCTGATCTGTGGAGATGTCGGATTCGGAAAAACAGAAGTCGCCATGCGGGCGGCTTTCAAGACGGTGGACAATGGCCGACAGGTGGCCGTACTCGTGCCCACCACCGTGCTTGCGGAACAGCACTATCGCACATTCTGTCAGCGGATGGCGGAGTTTCCCATCACCGTGGAAATGCTGTCCCGCTACCGCACTGATGCAGAACAGAAGGCCATTCTGGAGAAAGTTGCCGCCGGCACAGTCGACGTCCTCATTGGAACACACCGGCTTGTTTCAAAGGATGTCCACTTCAGGAATCTGGGCCTGCTGGTGATCGATGAAGAACAGAAGTTCGGCGTCCGTGTGAAAGAGCGGCTGAAGACCCTGCGGGCAGAAGTCGATGTGCTTACACTCACCGCGACTCCAATTCCCCGCACGCTGCACCTGTCACTGCTCGGCATTCGCGACATCAGCAGCCTCACAACGCCGCCCCGGGAACGCGTACCGATCGAAACCCGCGTCTGTCGCTTTGATGAAAAACTGATCCGCAGTGCCGTGCTGCGGGAACTGAATCGCGGCGGTCAGATCTATTTTGTGCACAATCGAGTTCATGACATTCACAAGATTGCCGCTCGACTGCGGCAGATCGTCCCGGAAGCAACGAGCACGATTGCTCATGGACAGATGCCGGAGGATGAACTGGAACGATCGATGCTGGACTTCGTGAATGGTCGCGCCGATATTCTGCTGGCTACCACCATCATCGAAAGCGGCCTGGATATCCCGAATGCCAACACCATGTTCATCCATCAGGCCGACATCTACGGGCTCTCAGATCTGCACCAGCTGCGTGGTCGGGTTGGCCGCGACCGACATCGGGCATACTGTTACCTCCTGCTGGAAGAGGGCCGCGTAGTCACGACCAAAGCCACCAGAAGACTGAAGGCCATTGAGGAATACAGCGAACTTGGTGCCGGGTTTCGAATCGCCATGCGCGATCTGGAAATCCGTGGTGCCGGCAACATTCTGGGCACGGAACAAAGCGGAAATATTGCTGCTGTCGGTTATGAACTCTACTGTCAGCTGCTGGAGAATGCCGTCCGTTCGCTCCGCCGTGAACCGCTCAGATATCAACCCCATTGCCGCATCGATCTGCCGGTACCCTGCTTTCTGCCGGACAGATACATTCCTGATCAGAAGCTAAAGATTGAAGTCTACAGACGCCTGTCCCAGTGTCGCACTGTGCAGAAGGTCGCTGAGCTGCTGGGCGAACTGAGGGACCGATTTGGTCCGGTCCCCGCCGCTGCACGACTGCTGCTGAATCTGCGGGAACTGAGTATTCGCGCAGTCAGCTGGAAGATCGAAGTCATTCGTCTTGAGAACGGGTATGCCGTGTTCCGCTACCAGGATGCCCGAATGATCGGAATCCTCTCCCACCTGCACAGGCTGCATCTGCGAGTTGTGGATCAGCACGATGCATACTGGCCGCTGGAGGCGTCGGTCGACGATGGTGGTGCCGTGCTGGCAGAACTGCTCGATGTCCTGCGAATTGCGGATCCGGGGCAGAGTCAGGAGCCAGAGGAGGAGGTTGCCTGAGCTGCAGCGACAGCTCGCAATCTGCCCATGAACTCAGTCAGAAAAGCCTGTGAATCTGCCTCACTGATCACGGCGCCGTCGGAGCGAAGTCCGACTGTCAGCTCTCCTGCGTACTCTGCAACCGTTATCGCCACGGAGGTTCCCTTGCGCACCGGTGGTGCCCCTCCGAAACTCTCCACAATCACGTTGCCAGCAATCCACTTGCCATCGGTCAGCGGGAACGAACAGCGCAAACGGCGGCTGACATCACCCACCGTTGTGATCACGATGGTTCCGCTTCCCGAGGAGTGGGAAAGAAAGACCCGCATCCCGAATGGGATTCGCCTTAACACGGAAAAAATCCGCAGTGCTATTCTGCCCTCCGAACTGCGCAGAAAGGTCGATGTCTTCGCCTGAATCTTCTGCAGCAATGTCGCGGGATCGTCCGCCTCCTCCGCCTGATGTGTCACAAGCCCATAGCTCACCATGTTGCAGGCCGGAATACCTGAGTGCTGCGATTGCCGCATACTCAGCGGTACTGCAATGCGGATCCAGCCCTGTGGCCGCTGCCGGCCTCCATCACTGTTCCAGTCGCGCACCTGCAGAAACGCCTGCTGCAGCAGCAGATCATTGATGGATACATGCTGCCGGGCTGCGCACTGGTGCAGTCGTTGCAGTTCCGCTGGCGGGAGCGTCTGCAGCCAGAACGCTTTCTGATGGGCAACGAATGGTTGCGCTCGTGAGCTGCTTCGCTGCAGGCTGCCGAGCAGTTTCAGGGGACGTCGTGAAACCAGCCGCCAGATCTTGGCAGCAAGTTCACCACGAGATCGTTTTCGCTTCGCAGACGGGGGACGGAACTGATCGCGCTGACACAGCAGGTCGATCCCTGGCGGTTCGAATTCAGGAGCTTTGCCCCCCTCGGCTGCTGTCTTTACCCCGTATCGCGCGAACAGCTCCGCGACCAGATGCACTGCCGCAAGACCGTCGCAACAGGCGTGATGAACTTCCAGAAAGATCCGACTTCCGGAGGTTGAATGCAGCACCCGCAGACAACAGCCAGTCTGTTGCCGCAGATCCCGGCGACGCAGGTCAGGAACCAGGGAGCGGAATTCCTGCGCCGGAAGCTCCACCCATTCAACGATATTGTCCGCACAGGGTACGGGGATCCAGTGCAGACGACCGGAGATTCTGCCGACCACACAGCGGAGCAGCGGGTGTGCCGCAAACAGCTCCCCCGCCGCTTCCCGAAACTCAGACTCCCGCAGGTCACCCGTGACTTCCGATACGAGTACGATCATCATCGGCTGGGATGGACGATCGTCCGTGAACATGTATTCTTCAAATGCTGTCAGCTCCAGCGGAAACAGACCCGAATGACCTTCCGTTGCTGGCTGAATGACTGATGGCGGCATTCCATCTTTTCCGCTTTCTTCCCTCGATGCGACGGCCATCGTTTTCGGTATCCTGTCTGCGGCCCGCTGAAACACCGTGCCACTCAATCTTATGGTCTGAGCCCTGATCCTGAGGCAACTGTTCTCTCAATTTTACCTGATTCGACGTTCAGCCACTTCAGCACTTCGCCGCTTCTGCAGCCACTGTCGACAGAAACACCATGACGTCTGAGTTTCCTTACGAATCGCCAGCCATTCAGCCACCGCTTCACCAGTGGCCCGCAACTGTCCACACACTGCAGAACGCTGAACTGGCGGAGCTGCGAGTGTCTGCCCGCGGTAGTCTCGTCACTGCTGCTCAAAAATACCAGACGGCTCTGGCTGATTCAGCAAAGCAGGCTGGGCTGTCCCATCGCCCTCTGCCCGAACACTTCACGCCGGATCGCCCCCTGATCCTGACCGGACACCAGCCGGTGATCTTTCATCCTGGCCTCGTCTGTAAGTACCAGCTGACTCAGCAGTTCGTGCTCCGACAGCAGGCCTGCGGGGCCGCTATCTGTATCGACTCGGATTTCGGAGATGCTGGAGCGTTCATGTCCCCGCAGGCAACAACAGACGCCACGGAGTATCAGCAGGTTTCACAACAACAGGTCAGCTGGTCAACAAAACCATCCCTGCTGCTTAACAGCCAGCTGATCCCACCAGCCGCTCGACAGGCTCTTGCCACAAGGGTGCAGGCGGATCTGCTGAAGTGTGATTGCACAGAGGCTGCTGAGGCCTTTCATGAGTTTTCCGCCCGCCTGCAGCAACTGCAGGAAGACGCTGCTGCTCCTGCAATGACAGTGCTCAGACAGGCCGCTGGCATCGGAAATGCTCTTGCCGAAGTTCCGCTCACTGTGCTGTGTCGGCTTCCCGAGGCGATTCGTTTCTTCGCTGCCATTCTGAAGCGAGCGTTTGACTTTCACAGCGTTTACAACCAGACGATGCTGGACTTTCGCCGCCTGCACGACATCCGCAATCCAGCCAATCCCTTTCCGGATCTGCAAAGCACTGACGCAGGATTTGAGCTGCCATTCTGGATGATTCAGATCTCAGCAGATTCACGTTTGCCACTGTGGCTTCGCCGCAGCAGTTCTGAACAGTGGATCTGCTGCGGTGAAGAGAGAATCTGTGAACTGAATAAAGGACACGAAGCCGAGGCATTGATGTCCTGCCTGCTTTCCGGATATCTGCCGGTCCCGAGAGGAGCATTGATCACAGCTTTCCTGCGACTGCTCTTCTGCGATCTGTTTGTACACGGACTTGGTGGCGGGCGATACGACCCGGCAACCGACCTGCTGATCCGTAACTGGTGGCAGGAAGAACCGCCTCCATTTGCCTCAGCCAGCGCTTCGCGCCATCTGTTCCCCGAACAGCGCAATCGACTGCTCGCTGAACAACGACTGCAGTCACACCTGCGGGAGCTGCAGCAGCACCCGGAGCACCATCTTTCCTCCGGTTATTTTGATGAACCGACTCGCAGCCGTCTGGAGCAGCTGATCAGCCAGAAACAGGAGGCGCTGCGCGAGCTGCAGCAGAATCGAGAACTTGGGCGGCCCGCGAAAGAGGCCGGACGGAAGCTGCAGATCCTTGGGGAGGGGCTGCGTGATACCGTCACAGCCGCCCTCCAGCCACAGCTGTCATTTTCCTCAAAGCTCACCACTGAATGCCGCGAAACGCTGCTGTCCCGATTGTGGCCATGGTTCTTTTTCAATGACCATCAGCAGGCATTCATTGCCGAATTCACGCTGTAACTTCTGCAGGAACCCGCTCCTGCGGCCCGCCCAGAAAATCCACCGCAAACCAGTAGCCCCAGACGATGCCTGCGAGCGCGTAGACTGTCGCCAGGAGCGGGAAAGTAATACTGACCAGCAGCATCAGCAGCGTCAGCGGCCAGACCAGGTGGGGAGCGATAAAGACCGCGATCCCGGCAAGACCCAGGACGCAGAGTTGCGTCAGCATCCAGTTCGCAATGGCCCGGCCGTGAAGATCTATGGCAGGATTCTGCTTACGAGCTGCCATCCACATGGTCAGCGGCAGAACAATTCCCAGCCCACCGGCAAACCACAGCACCTGGCTGAAGTGCATTACTGCACACCACAATACTCCGGAAATGCCAAACACTTCAAAATCGCCAGTATCAAGGCTCTGGTCGCGGGGAGACAGGAGTTCTTCTTCTGCGTCGAAGTAGCCGTCGTCGCCGTGTTCGTAATCATACATCTGCAAAAGTCCGCCAGTTCCGGGGATAAGCCGCAGGACGTCTCCGACGTCCCCTGACAGTCATGACAATTCTGCGATGGATCAGCGATCAGTAGCAGCTTCAGGTGATTCATCCTGCTGCCGCTGCTGGCCAAGAAGTTCATAGTACCTTTGAACCAGCGAATCAAACTCTTCCGGAACAGGCTCTCTGTCAATCGGTACCATTGCCCGATCAGATTCCAGCCGCCGTAGCTCGTTGTCGATCTGCTGCTGCAGCTGCTGCATCTCGTTCAGCAGCTGTGAACGAACAAGATCCCACTGCGGCTCAGTCCCATGTCGCCGAAACTCCGCTCGAATCGCCCGTGCTCGATCACGTACGCGAGCAATCCGACTTCTTAGTTCGGGATCATCCAGCATTTCTTCAATATCGCGAAGCTGGTCCGACCAGTTGGAGAAGTCATTTCCGGTTAAAGGCCGCCCCGGAGCATTAAGATCCGGAGAACCATTACGCGCTTCCCGGCCTCCACCCATCAGCACCGACTGGTTGCCACCATTCTGTGGGTTCTGATTGTTTGTTGCATTTTCGGAACGCTCTCCGTTCTGGCCAGGCTGGCCACCATTCTGGTTCTGCTGTGACGGCTGCCCCTGACCTGACTGACCGCCCTCCTGCTCCGACTGTCCCTGGCCGGGCTGTCCCTGGCCAGGCTGTCCACCTTCCTGCTGCGATTGCCCCTGGCCAGGCTGTTCACCTTCCTGCTCGGAAGGCCGCTGACCGCCCTGATCACCGCCAGGTGAAGGGGGTTGTTCCCCTTCCGGCCGCTCTGAATCGGATGCGCCGCGCTGTCCATCTGCACCGCGTTGCTGATTTTGCTCACCCGGTTCGCCTTCACCGGGGTTCCGTCCTGAACCCTGGCCTTCTGGCTGCTGTGAATCACCTTCCTGCCGACCCTCCGCGGACTCGTTCCCTCCCGATCCATTTTCTGACTGTTCTCCGGATGCGTCCCTGACTTCTTCACTCAATTGCTGAGTGGCGTCTCGGAGTTCTTCCTGGGCACGACGAAGCGACTCGGCTTCACCACCAAGCACTGCATCCGCAGCATCTTCAATACCAGCCTGCAGTCGCTCCAGCCCGCGGCGAGCAATCTGTTCTGCTTCCTGTGTCTGCGGCCACAGTCCGCGTCCCGCCAGCATTTCTGCGGCTTCAAGAGCCTCTTCCGGCTTCAGATCCCGCACTTCCCGCAGTGTGTCATACAGCCGTTCCGACAGCAGCGGTTCGCTTGTCTCTGCCTGCTCCACCAGCTCACGCGATTCCTCCAGGACTTCCTGGAGACGATCACGTTGCTGCTGAATGGCCTCTTCAACACCTTCACGGTCCTGAGTCGATCGCAGACTTGGTCGCTGCGCCTGCTGCCCGCCCTGCTCGTTGCCAGCCAGTTGCCGCGCCAGTTCCTGCTGGTCTTCATTCAGCTGCCGAGCCTGCTGTCGCAGGTCTCGCATTGCGTCTTCAAAACGAGATGATGTCTGGTTGCGAAAATCTTCCTTGAGGTCGTCGATGCGACGCTCCGCGCGAGTGCCCTCGGCAATTGCATCCGCCAGACGCCCCTCGTCCATTGCTCGCGAGGCCTCCTGCAGATTCTCCCGAGCGTCCTGCAGCTGTTCGCGGAATGGCTCCTGCTGTGTCTGCTGAGCCTGCTGTGATTCGGGTTGTTGCTGCATTCGTTCATTCAGCTCATCCACATCCCGCAGCATATCCCGCTGCTCGTCCCGCAGCCGCTTCAGCTCCCGCTCGATCTCATCACGTTCGGCATCGCTCTCGGCAGCCCGAAGTTCCGATTCCAGCTGTTTCAGGCGTTCGTTGAGCATCTGCTGTCGCTGAGCCAGTTCACGCAGCCGGTTCAGCACCTGCAGCTCTTCGCGCTGCTGGTTTGATTCCTGCTGTCGAGCCTGTCGTTCAGATTCGTAGCGGTTCCGGTCATTATCCAGTTCCAGCTGCTGCATCTGCTGCCGGGCGGCACTGCTGCCGCCGCCACCACCACCGCCGCCACCGCCCTGCTGCTGTTGCTGCTCCTGTACACGCGCTTCTGCTGCACGCATCTGCAGCAAAGTACGAATGACCTTCTGCTCCTGCGGCAGTGCGTCGCCGAGTTTTGTTTCTGTGTCAGCTTCCAGTGCAGATGCAAGAGTTTCCAGGACAGCTGACATTTCTTCAGCAGCACGAGCGCGCAGCTCTGCTGTGGCAGCGGCTGCCGGATCATCTTCTGCAGGCTCCTGCAGCTGCTGCAATGCCTCCTGCTGCGAGTCGAGGATCGTCTGCACATCATCCGCCAGAGTGCCGGAGGACTTTCGTTCCGCCACAGAACGAGCAACGTTCCACGTGGCCGTCGTTATTTCCTTCTGCAGACGCAGCAGGTTCTCCGCAGCGCCGCCCTGCTGACCGCCCTGCTGGTCGCCCTGTTGTCCGCCCTGCTGGCCCTGCTGCTGCCCGCCCGGCTGCTGAGCCTCACGGAAGATTTCCTCAAAACGCCGCACTTCGGCGAACATCAGATCACTGGTTGAACGCCGGACTGCTCCGTCTGCATCCTGGTCAACAGCCCAGAAGCTCCATGTGAGCAGGTCATCCGGCGCTGCCCCCAGCGCTTCGAGATCAATCTCAAAACGAATCGACGCATCCGTTGTCTGCTCTGATGTTCCACTCTCTGAGGAAAGCTCACGCAATGAGATCTCCTGCAGCTCTCCTCCTGACAGCGAGTACTCAATGCCATAGTCAATCAGCCCAAAATCGTCATTGGCTGTGCCCTCAACAAGGAACTCCTGCAGGGCTGAGACATTGGTATCTGTTGTGGGGAACACTGGCTTCACGATTGCAGCCTGATTACGCAGCACCGTCACGCTGAGCCGATCTTCGTTGACCGGCTCCCGTCCTTCTGCGTCGCGCAGATAGATCGTCCAGCGAGCTGACTCCCGCATCGTCAGCTCAACAGCAACCGTCGCCGGATCCACCGCCAGTGGCACAAGTTCAATTGCCGGC
The DNA here is from genome assembly GCA_023260695.1 of Planctomycetaceae bacterium. GTDB lineage: Bacteria > Planctomycetota > Planctomycetia > Planctomycetales > Planctomycetaceae > SXXK01. The sequence goes on along the minus strand of JALQUR010000279.1, from coordinate 2,326 downwards.
CCTTCTGCGGGTCGCAGCTCTGCGATGGCCACAGCCTTGTTGAGCCGCATGCGGAAGCCAATCGTTGTACCTTCGGTCACTGTGACCCGAACGACGTCCTCAATTGTCTCTTTCGGCAGGCCGGACCACTCCGGTGGCTGCAGGTCGGCATCAATCTGCAGCAGCGCCGGACGCACATAGGTTCTTACCTGATAGCGTTCGGATGACTGTTCCTGAGCAGAACCCCTGTCGAGAAATCGCACTCGATAGGTTCCGTCACCCGCAATCTGCTCCATGCGAACGGCGAACACGCCCTCATCGACTGTTTCAAGCATCTCCATCTGCCGCGGCTCCGGCTCAGCTGCCTGCTCAAACTCAAGCACCACCTGTTCCGGAATCGCCCCGCTGAATCTGGCAACCACCGTGAGTGCCGAACCCTGCTCGATCTCAGTGTCGCCAGGCTCAACCACCACACGCAGTTCGGTCGGACTGCCGAGCACTGCCTGCGGATCACCGCTGTTCTGAATCCCTTTGTTCTGCAGCAGGTCGCGGCCGTAGCGTCCCGCCGCCATCGCACCGGAAATCAGCAGCGAAAATGACAGCAGGCTGAGCGCAGTCCATGAGAGGAGCTGACGGCCTGGCACCAGTTGCGACAGATCACGCTGCGCGACCAGCCGTTCAGCATCTTCGACAGCCATCTGTTCCAGCACACCAGCAGAAGTACCACGATTCTGCAACAGCTCTGCTGCAGTAATCACAGCATCATCAAGATCATGTTCGCGTTGCTCAATGACGCGAGCCACGTCGGTGAGCGAGGGAATTCTGGCCAGTCCACTGGCGGCAATCGAGCCGGCAATCGCAACAAAAGGCAACAACAGGATTTCCGTCCGAAAGCCACCCAGCTGCGGTGGCAGGAACAGAATCAAGGCAGCGACGGGAAGCAACGACCACAACCACAATCGGGTGAGGCAACGCAGTTTTCGCAGACGAACCAGTCGACCAGCGACCACAGTGAGTTTTCGTTCGAGCCCGGCACCCGTCATCTTTCAGACTCCCAGTCGCGTAATGCGAAAATCCTCAACAACTCATTCTCCGCTGTTTCCGCCCGGCGACGCAAGCGTGATTGAGCTGAAATAGCCGTATCCGGACAGCCAGCACGCCTTCCCGGATACCTGCTCGGCACCTCGAAAAACGAGTTTCTTCACAAGGATTTCATCCTTTTCTAACCCTGAATTCCCGATTCGTTTCGATCCTTCCGCAGGAATTCATCCAGATCGCAGCGGTTCGTGCATGTTCTTTATCGGGACAGAATCATGTCAGACACGTGGTACTACCAGATTTTCGGGGAATCTTTTGGGCCCGTCGCCGAGGGCGAAATCAACATGCTGATCTCGATCGGCACACTGTCTGCCGACGATCTCGTCTCCACAGACGGCCAGGCCAACTGGCTGCAGATCTCAGCTGCGGAGGCGTTCCGCCGGCAGCTGGCCGACTCACTGGAGTATGCCGATTCGTTCGATGACTTCGTGATTGATTTTGATTCAGAAAAAAACGAGTCGACTCAGAATTCCTCCGAACTCGTCGCTCAGGTGGCAGCGTCTGTCAAGGATGATGCGCCCCAGAGCAACCAGTCAGCAACAGCACCGGCGGCGGCAACTCCCATTCAGCCGGCAAACAGCTTTGAGGTCCGGCTGCATGCGGACTCTTCAGAGTTCTATTCCCTGGATGCTGTCCGCAGCCTGATTCTTGTCGGTGCCATCAATGCGATGACCCCCATCCGTAAGTCAGCATCAGACCCATGGTCCACCGTGCGTGAATTGTTGCCCGACGAATACCGGAAGTTCGCTAAGCAGGGTGGCCCCCGACGACCTTCACGGAAGCAGGCACCGGCAAATCGTCGGCGACGGTCAGGCAAACCATCCCTGCATGCTCAACGGCTGGAGGAAATTCGCAGGCGAGAGCAGGAATCCGAGGAGATCCTTGACGAAATCTTCGACGAGCTGGAATCGCGGCCCGCACCGGCAGCGGTGCCAACACCGGTGGCAGACCCGACTCCACAGCCGGTACAACAGCCCGTAACCTCAACTGCCTACCAGCCACAGACGGCCACGGTCCCTGTTCCTGCAGCCGCCGCAGCGACTCTCACAGCATTCAGCGCCCCGGCACCAATGTCGACACCTGTACGCCCATCACCACTGCGGCTGAAGAAGAAGCGACAGCCCCTGCAATTACCGGAAGGACGCACCCTGGCATTCACCGGCGGTGGTACCACGCTTGCCGGGCTGGCGCTGGCGTTCTACATGGGCTGGATTGCACTTCCCTTCGGGACATTCGGCGGAGCTCTTGA
>JALQUR010000273.1 GCA_023260695.1 Planctomycetaceae bacterium | reverse complement strand
CCATGCCGGACGTGACTATCGCCTGACCGATGTGCACGGCAACGTGATTCACGAACTGCTGCATGCCTGAAATCTGTTGCCGGTTCAGCAGGATGACAGGATATCTGACCGGGTTGATTTCGTTCAGAAGGTCATCCCCGCTGCTGATTTCTCTGTGAAACGCAATCTGCCGGACGAATTTGGTCGTCGGCATAATCGGACTAACCGGAGACATCATCCCCTGAATCCGGACTGGCAACGCATCGATCCACAGACAAATATCAACACGACACTCCACTGGCTCTCTGTGGGGGCTTTTCCACAGAAGAATTACTGCATTGTGGAAGGTGCAACCTATATTTTTCCATTGTGGATTCTTCCTGACGACGCAGCGGCAGCCAGTGAATATCGGCATCACCGTCCCGACAGAACTCAGGCACCACCTGATCAGATGCAGGCAGTCACTGTCCCCTGTATCGCATTCCACCCTGCGCAAGCCGGGCTGATTCTCATGAAACTGAAAACCGTTCAGCAAAGAATCAAGCGACAGGGGCTGGCCTGGACGGCGGCAGAGACGACTCGATCTCCATTGACCAGAAAGCAGCTGCTCGATGGATCAGCAGGAGCGATCAGCTCGAACGAACTCAGAGAACTTTCTCGACAGCACTTCGATGCATCGAGCCGGCTGCAGCAACTGCTGGATGCCTCCGCTGAGACAACAGCCCCGCCCAGCAGCTTCTCATGGCTGGATGCTCAGCACGTAGTTTCGGAACCGAAGGATCAGGGAACCACCTGCAATTCGTGTGTGGCCTTTGCCGTTATCGCCGCGGTCGAAGCCCGCATGAATATTCAATGTAACCTCACGGTCGGTGATTTGAATCTCTCCGAAGCCATGCTGTTCTACGGAGGCTGCGGCAACTGCTGTGCGAATGGCTGGTACCTGCACAGTGCCCTCGATCACTGCATCCGATACGGGCTGGTAGCTGATCATGAATTTCCATACCAACCGACTTACTCTGCTCCTCCCACGGGTATTGCAGCTGCAGTCAGACTACAACGGAAACAGAAGATCGGAAACGTGGCGGACATTCAGCGCACCATAGCCGCACGCGGACCCGTTGTCGCCGAAATGGATCTGTACCAGGACTTCACGTTCTATCGCGACGGCGTCTATGAGCCGACTGGAAATGCTCCAATTGGCACTCATGCTGTCTGTATCATCGGCTACGACAATCAGCCGCAGGATGATGTCCCACCGTACTGGGTCTGCAAGAACAGCTGGGGGACCGACTGGGGGTGCAGCCCATTGCAGCATGAGGTCGGCTCAGATATACCGGCAACGCGAGGATTCTTCTGCATTGCTCAGGGGGCAGCCGGACTTGCAAAGGAGCATCATGTCTGGGACTTTGATCTGGAGCTGGTACTGACTCCTGCTGAAGCCGCAAAGGCCATGGAGGCGATCTGCAGGAAAATCGCCACCAGCACGCCCCTCCGACGCTGCCTCCAGCAGATCATCGATCCGCACGGGTTTATGCTGAGTTCTCCGGAAGCCCCGTCGACAGAATGTGATGACCATGCCGTGCAGAACATACTGCAACTGACTGATGATCTCTGTGCAATCTATAGCCCCCTGCGAACGCAGTTGATGGCTGCACTCAATGCCCCGGGATAACACAATGGCCGGACAGGAAAGAAAATCACGACAGAAACTTGCTGCGGATTGTCACTGCAATGAAGTGCAGCAGCCAATCCGAGAAATCGATCCGAAGCAACTGCGGACCCGAATGAACCTGCTGCAGCAGAGTCTTGATGCAATCCCTGATTGCCTGCCCGACTCTGTCAATCTCGAACCGCAGCAGGAGAATGCGTCATTATTGCGGACTGATACTCTGGCTGCGCTCTGCGCTGCCGCCAGACAGGCTGGCGTTCGCATCATCATTGAACCGATGTGACTGCAATCGCAGAATCGTGAACGGCGTGTCCTCACAACTGCATCAGTGCAGTAACGCATCAGTACAGTTCGTCCTCAGAAGCGCTGAGTTGTCTCAGGCGGCGTCTGAGTTGTGATTCTGCGGCCACACTTGCCAGCAGCAGTGGATCTCCACCGGCGGGAAGATACGTGAAGACATCTCCCCCCTGTACTCCCAGCGAATACCATGGCGGCTCAGACCTGTCGCCATCGTATTTTTGATCGAGAATCGGTAACACGAATACCCGAGGCAGGCCATCTGCGGTGACATTTCGTGTAAGCCGCAGTAATCGCGCACTCGAAAGAAAATCGGACCCTGCAGAACCAGGCGCAGCAGTACTGACGCGAAATAGATTTGCAGCGGGGAACGAAACAGAATCCGAAACGCTTCGAGGCCCGGGGCTTTCGACAAGGCCGTTCACGAGATACTGACTTACTTCATTCTGTTGCACGCGCGGCCGCAATGATTCCCAGGTCACCACAGACAGCACGTCATCAGCGATCATGTGGATCTCTCCGAGTTCTGTGGCCTCAATGCACTCGCATGGGATAATGTAAGTGGTAACGCCTCGTTTCAGACACAAAGCAAGTCCGCGGACGTACTCGTCATGTGCATTCATGGCAGACTCAGCGTTAATCCCGCTGATCATCAGATCGGGGGTGCCAAATCCTCCCGCCATCGCAATCGCTTTCTGCAAGGTAAACGACTGCAGAGGCGGCAATTCGAAGACACCAGGATGACGTACTTTCCCCAGCACCGTCACTGATCGGGAGTGGCTCTTCGTGAGCTGCCCGTCAGCGTTCTCGGAACTCATACGATCAGTTACCTGACAGCCGCAGGTTCCGATCAACAGCCATGTGATGAGTGCTATGGCGAAATGACTTCCCTGAGTGGTCACTCTGTTGAATCGAAGTGGATCCATAAGCAATTCAATGCACAATGCCGTGCCGATGCACGCTGCAGTTCGCAGCTGATCGACACAAGTTGAACCTGAATGGACAATACTGCCGCCGGGACTTATTTCGCTTCAATCGGAGAATTGTGTCTGCAGAAAATGCTCCATGCTCATTTCGAACATCGGATCATCAATCTCAAACACCCGTACTGCGGTGACACTTTCAATTCTCCGCAATCTGGACTCATCTTCAGATCCCGGCCCCTCGTCGCCCCCGGTCCCGCCCGCTCCCCGCGGAGTAAACGCCAGAATGAGCCGTTCAAATGCTTCGCTGGTTTCCTCAATTGTGCGGTCAGTAAGATCGCTTTCAAATTTCCGCACGTACTGCTGATCCTCAGCCAGATCCAGCTGAAAATTCATGTCACCCGCGGCAGGACGCTTCGGGTCGATCGTGAAGATCTTCTCTGTCCTGATGAACTCGTGCTGCACATTTACCGTAATCAATGGCTCTCCACTGCCTGGATGACTCTCCAGCAACTTCCACTCGCCGGTCGTGGCAGAGTCGTCACGCTCTTCCCCGCCAGCTGCCCAATATGCATAGCGCACCTCAGTAACCACCAGTTGCAGATGTGTTGGCACCCTGAGTGTGATCGGGATTCCACGAGTTTGCATTACTTCCCAGGTTGAGTTGCATTCGGATCGCTGAAGAAGCGAGCTCTGAATGGACGAGCACCCGCAGAGCAGCAACACGCAGGGCATCGGCCAGATACAGGGAAGGAGCTTGCGAACAGGCTTCATGGCAGGTTCCGTTGACTACAGGAACAATACAAAGACCACTTATCTTCCTGCAGGAAGTGACTGGACGAGAAACTCGGAAATATCCAGCTCAAAAGTCGGACTGTCGACTGCAAAGATGCGCGTGGCAATAACCGATTCGATCGCGGTGTTGCTCTGCCCAACAGCGTGGTGCTCATCCACATTTCGCCCATCGCCTTTTGAGTTGAGTGGCAGCGACCTCGTCCCAATTCGCAGCGCTGATGGCTCAACGCCTGGCTGTTGTGAGACAGCTTCGCTCGCTATGGACTTAAAGGCCCCCGCCGACAGTACTCGCGTTCGATCGGCTTGAGATCTCGGATTGACGCTACCTGATCGAAGCAAAGTTGCCGCACGGGCCATCGCCAGGGATGACTGACGAATCGCATCCTCCGTCGCGGCACTGCTGACCTTGTCGATGTACTGATCCGCCGTAAAGTTGATGCCGTAATGCAACTGCCCTGCTGCAGGACGAAGATGATCAACGGTAAAAACCTTCTCCGTTTCCAGCAATTGCGACGCGTAACTGATCGTCGTCAGCGGCTCATTGGCGTACGTGACCACCTGCACACCGCCATCACGCGACTCCTCTATGAAGTGATTTCTGTAGAGCGTGATCCTGAGATGAGTCGGTACCTTGAGCGTGATCGGATACCCCTGCAACTTCGCTTCCGCGAGCCTTCCGGTCCGGGGATCCGCGTCAATCAACCGTGACTCAATCGATCTGCATCCGCACAATGCGGCGACGATCACTAACACCATCGCGCCCTGCAGTCGCTGCCATGTGCCCATCGCAATCTGACTCCGGCAATCGTTCCGCTCCTGACAATATCCTGTAATTATCGCCCCGAGGCCGATAACTCATGACGATATTGAGGATTGTCCGACCCGGTGGTCTCCCGTTAGCCTGTACACTCGCCACGCTCCGGCAGAAAACGCCGACAGACACCGTGCCGCTTTCGCAGTCTTCAGCCACTTCGCCAAATAAGGGCGACATCTGCACAACTGACTCGATCAGGAAGCAGTGAGTTCCGGCAGTCACGGACGACTGGACACATCGCCGCGTACGGCGATACCCGTATACACCCATGACATCGTTGCGTGACGCAATCCAATGGTCATGCATCACAAGAGAATCCGTGATCTCACGCGAACATCTGACACCATGGAACTCATCACATTCGGTGAGTCATCGGCGCACCGGTTGCAGTGGAGTTCGTGAGTGCTCAGCTGCTGCTCCACCCTGTTGTGGACACCCGAGTAAATCCACCTGCGCAGACAACCGCGGGCAGCAGGTGCGGTGTCCGATGGCTTCCGTATTACCACCCAATTCCGGGAGGATGCACAATAGTCAGTTCCACCGCCAAACTCGCCAACCGGACCTGCAGGATCACCTACCGAAAGGACCTGCGCGCGTTGCCGTCACGCTGTAAATCAGACTGCTGAACGAATGGTTCTGCTACTGCTGTCCCGGCTGCGTTTCAGTCGAGCACTCGCGCCACCACACCAATGTGCTGACCGCGTGGAACCGGGGCCACCCATGCCTGCGCCAGCAGCACTCCGTCCAGTGCCGCGACACATGGCCACGGTTCGGCGTCCGGATAATC
>JALQUR010000242.1 GCA_023260695.1 Planctomycetaceae bacterium | reverse complement strand
GGTGCCGCTGCCGGCGTGTTCGATCTTGCCGGTGGCGTTGTCGATGTCGCGGGCGCTGACTTGCGCGTCGCGGTTGTTCAGGGCCACGTGGCCACGGGTGTTGGTGAGGGTGCCAGCGACCGCGATGCTGGCGCCGCTGGCTTTGGACTCATCGCCCTGCTGATTGTGCTCACTGTCTCGAATTCCATGTACACAGTTCAGCCCAGTGAGAAGGCAGTTGTGCTGCGTTTTGGCAGTTATCACAGCACGTCTGATCCGGGCCTGCATTTCTGCATTCCGTTTGTCGACGAAGTGCTCACCGCCGATGTGCGGGAGCGGACGATTCGGATGCCGTTCGGGCTGGAGGACAATCGTCCGGAAAGTCGTTTTGACGAAGATGATGTCCTGATGCTTACCGGCGATCTGAACGCAGCCGCAGTGGAATGGACCGTGCAGTGGCTGGTTGCAAATCCTCGGCAGTATCTGTTTACGTTTCATCATCCGATGTATGACCAGGAAGAGTTTCTGCGGGGCATCATCACGATTGTTGGTCGAACGGTGATGAACCGCCTGGTTGGCGACTATTCCATCGATGAAGTGCTGACTGGGAAGCGATCAGAGATACGTGAGGCAGCACTCGAGGCGACTCAGAGAATGCTGGACAAGTACGAGTGCGGAATTCGGGTCACGGACCTGCAGCTGCAGCGAGTGACTCCGCCGGAACAGGTGAAGGCGTCATTTGCTGCCGTGAATGAGGCGGTGCAGACGCGCGACAAGCTGGAGAATGAAGCGAACAAGGAAAAGAACACATTGCTGCCGCAGGCTCGCGCAGAACGGGACAAGGCGATCAGAGAGGCGGAAGGTTACGCTTCCCGTCGGCGATCCGAAGTCAACGGTGAGATTGACGCACTGATGGCACAGTACGAGCAGTTTGCTCGTGCTCCGGAGGAAACGCGGCAACGTCTGTATCTGGAAGCGATGGAGCGAATTCTGTCGAACGTGAAGGACAAGACGATTATTGATTCAGACCTGCAGCAGCTGCTGCCTCTGCTGAATCTGAATCAGAACTGAATCGGAAGTAAGTGTGTTCCGGAACGAACTGCTGTGTTCCTTCCGTGAGTGGTGAACAGCAGCCAGCGTCAGGAACAGTTCGCCTGAGCTTTTCAGCAGCGAACCAGAAACTGAGTGGATCACTGGAGTTGTCGAATGTCAGCCAATCGAAGCAGTCGGTTTTCCTCAATCCTTGTCATTGTGATTCTGCTGGTCAGCGTCGCCTATTCGGCGATGTTTACGGTGGACGAGCGAGAGCTGGCGGTTGTGCTTGAGTTCGGTAAGCCGATTCACAGTATTGACACCCCGGGTCTGTACTTTCGCATACCGATGATTCAGAGCGTGCGCAGATTGCCGCGCACGCAGCAGTTCTGGGCCAATTCTGCAAATGATCTGCTGGTGGATCTGCCCACGAAGGATGGCAAGAAGATTGAGGTTTCAGTGTGGGCCATCTGGAGGATCACGGACGCAGAGCAGTTCGTGAAGGTGATGCGAACGGTTGAGAACGCGGAGCAGCAGGTGCGCCAGCGTGTGCGGGCGGGTGTGCGTGACGTGATTACGTCTTACGATCTGTCGGAAGTTGTCCGCAGCTCAGACCGTGAGCTGAGTTATTCGTTCGGGCTGGAGAATCTGCCGGAATCCGAAGAGGGTGATGCAGACGGAACGGCAACCGACATGACTCAGGTTGGCGAACAGGCCACGGTCCGAGTCGGACGTGAACTGATTATGGACGAGATTCGGCAGAAGATCGAAGAACAGCTGGCTGCGGGGGATCTTGCGGGAGAAGAGTCGTCCAATCAGCGTGGTATCGAACTGGTGGACGTGGGGATCAGCAATATCGGATTTGTGGAATCGGTCCGTCGAGCTGCCTTTGAACGACTGAAGGCCTTTATGGATGCGATTGCTGCGCGGTACCAGAATGAAGGTGAGCAGCGGAAGCAGGAAATCATCAATGAGACGCAGGCTGAGGTGGAGAAGATCCTCGGCGAGGGAGAGGAACAGAGCAAGCGACTGCGCGGAACCGTTGAGGCGGAAATCATCGAAGCCTACGCAGAAGCAATTCGAGAGACCGGCGACTTCTTCGCATTTCAGAGGACACTGGAGGTCTACGAAAAATCACTCACCGGTGATACGAAGCTGATTCTGACCACGGACAGTGATCTGTTCCGCATGCTCAAGTCGGCCGTGGAAGGTGCAGCACCGCAGAAGTCAGAGGAAGCTCCCTGACTGCGACTGCAGTGAAGGTGCTGCATGTGCATTCAGTCCTGCACTGCTGCGTAACGTCGAATCCAGCCAAGTTTCTGATCGGGGCTGACAACCCGGACGGTTCCGGTGCAGCCGTTGTCCGGCGTGCAGCGTCCGGAGGCTGCGAGCAGAACCGATTCATCGAGTCCGCAGATGCCGAGCGAACAATCCAGCTGGTGGCGACGAATGTTCGAGAAGTCCCTGTCTGCCACCAGCATCACGGCTGGAGATCCATAACACCCAAACCACCAGCGATCGTGTGCGAAGGTTGCCGTCTGGATACCGAGATGAGTATGACCGCTGTCCAGTTCGTGCCTGCCGATGAACCGAAAACTGCTGTCGTATTCGTAAACGAAGTTCTGTTCGACGTCGTCCGGAAGTCCGCCAACCACGAAGAAGTGATCGTCTCGAACCGCGATGCCTCCGGCGCCATGAAAGACCTGCTGGACCTCGTGTCGAGCCAGTTCCCTGAGGGTGGCAGCGTCGTAGACATAGACCCATGAGTCTGCATTTCCCTCCGGATCATTGAAGCGGCCCAGATTGACCGCAACATAAAGACGATTCCGGTGCAGACACAGATCGCCATGATGACTGGCGACGGGAACCTCGGCCAGTTTCTTCCCATTGTGGTCGGTACGAACCAGCGTGGTAGTGAAGCACCACCAGATGGATTCAGAGTCAGCACAGATTCCCTGCAGGTGATGCTGAAAGGTCCCTTCACAGTCGGCAGTGAGGGTGTTGACCGACCTGTCGGCAATTCGTACAGAAGCGATCTGCAGGCGGAATGGTCCTGCTTTCCTGTCACCGAGCAGAAATCCGATGCGATTGACTGCTGCAGGCTGCAGCTTCTCGTCAGGGAAACGTCTGCCTCGCCATGTTGCGAGAAACTGGTCCACGGGCAGACTGACTTCAATCCACTCATCAGCGATCGTGCGGAATTCCTGCCGCCATGAATAACGGCCTGCGTCATTTCCGGTGTAGAGATTCAGTGAATACGTGCGGCCATCGCCCCGGACGCGAATAATCATGTCCTGCCCTGCCTGCAGTGTCGGCCTGATCAGAGGTGACCGGACGGAAGAAAATCCGCCATTGTTTTCAAGCGACAGAGTTCCGGAGAACTCAAGGGTGTCTCCGTCCACGATGCGTGAACCGCCCTGCGAGCGGCCTCCCATTACGCCATCATTGACAGCCTGCCATGCAGCAGCGGAAGTTGAGTCAGCAAATGAAAACAGCATCCGCTCTTCAGCACCAGCATTGAGGCAGAGCAGCACGAAGGCAGCGAGTGTGTAACGCATCGATTTGTTCCTGCAGGTGTCGATTCGACAGAGTGTGGCAACAGGGACCGAATCAGTCGGGACGTTCTCCAGCAGCAGCTCGACGGGAGATCTCTGCCAGAACGCCGGGAAAGTCCGCCACGGATTCAATGGTGTAGTGAGCACCGGCGGCAGTCATTTTCTGTTCCGCCTGAGCGATGAAATTCCGGCGATCTGCTGAGGACAGCGCCTTGACCTCGGATTCTGAAAGGCCGGTCAGGTTGCCGGCGAGCGTGATCCCGACGGTCCAGCAGCCAGCGTTGCGTCCGGCTTCAATTCCGACGGTTGTATCATCGACTTTGATAATGGACCACAGCGGATACACGCCCAGTTGAACAGCCGACTGATACAGCAGATAAGGTGCCGGGCGGCCCTGGGGAGCGTCTTCGGCGCAGAGCACACTGTCGGGTTCATAACCCTGCTCGCGTGCCGCTGCGGAAACAACCTGCATCAGTTCCCTGGTGTAACCTGTTGTGGAACCGATGCGGATTCCCCGTTCTCTGCAGTGTGCGACTGCTGCGGTGGCTCCGGGGATGAGCGTGCAGTGCTGACTCAGCACGCGTTTCTGGAGGGGAAGAAAATCGTTGTACATGGCGTCGATGTCAGACTCCCGCGGTGCTCGCTGGAAGCGTTCCTGCCATGCCTGCTGAACTTCGGGAACAGCAGTGATGGCCGCGATGTGTTCCCGCTTGGCCATCCCCATCGGGCCTCGCGCCTGATCAATGGTGATGTCGATCCCGCGTTCACGGAACACCTGCTG
>JALQUR010000201.1 GCA_023260695.1 Planctomycetaceae bacterium | reverse complement strand
GGCGACTGGTAACCGGAACGCGGATGTTCGGATTCCCAGAGCTGTTTTCCGGATTCAGCGTCGATGCTGACCATTCGCCCATCTCCGCCGGCATAGAGCACGACATCCTGGTAGATCACGAGTCGCGGGCCGAAGTTGAATGTGAACTGCTGGCGGCGTGTCACTGATTCCGACTGCCACCGCAGTTCACCGGTCTGCTGGCTGAGTGCCTGTACGGTTTCGCCGTCATGGAAACACAGGTAGTCACCGCTGGCAGCGAGGGTCAGTGGTGAAACTCGCGTCTGTTTCGCCCAGAGGCGTTCGCCGGTGGAAGCTCGGAATGCCATGATGACCCGGGGTTCTTCGTTCCAGAAGAATTCGCGGGCAACCAGGGCCTGGTCTCCGACACGGCCGTTCACGGGAGCATACTCATCACGTTCCCCCGTTCCCTTGCGGACGACCACAAACAGCATGTCATTCAGGTGCAGTACTTCTTCTGTTGCGTCAGTGTCTGCATAAGTTCGCAGTGTTTCACCGGTGGCTGCATCCAGAGCAGTGAGCGGGCCGTCATCCGCCAGCGGAGCGTAAACTTCGTTCTCTGAACTCACCAGCCGCCGTGAAAGCTGCGACGGACCACTTTTCAGCGGCCAGAGCTGATCCTGCCACGAGCTGATCTCGCGTTTCCAGAGAATGGTTCCGTTGAAAGCATCGCGGGCAATCAGCTTCCAGCGAGAAGGCAGCTGAATGGAGATGCGGCTGCCTTCATCCATGATGTAGAACATACGGCCGCCGGTGGAAACCAGAGCGCTCATACTGGCCATGCGATCGTGGTGCCGTGACCAGCGTGGACTGCCGACCCACTGCAGATGTTGTGGCTGACCCACTACGTCATCGTGAGCGACTGCGTTTCCGCTGGGGTCATGCAGATAATGCGACCAGTCATCGATATTGCCGGGACGTGGCTTGCGAATTGTCTGCCATGAATCATCCGCATTGCGGAGCATCAGGGTTCCGCCCGGTGTGACCACTCGCAGCATTTCGTCCTGGCTGATGCCGCTGGTCTGATCGGCCACCAGCAGATTCACCATGTTGTCCACATAGGGCAGTTGTGAGTCGGAGAACTGCATGACTGCGATGTCACCGTAATCCCCGACAGAACGAATTCGCTCACGTGCCTGTGCAACCAGTTCGGAAGATTCTTCCAGCCCGTGGACCTGGAACGCAGCAGACTGTCTGAGAGCCAGAGTCAGTTCACCGTTCCCGCAGCCCAGGTGCACCACAAATCCTCCGCGAACACCGGAATCCTGCAGCAGGTCTGCAGCCTGCTGTTGTGCATCAGCGGCCAGCAGGGAGGATATCAGCAACAGCGGAACCAGGGAGAGAAGGCGTATCACGAGAAGGATCCTGTAAGAAGAATCGAGACTGCTTCGTATCGGCGATGCTGCGAAAGGCCGCCGTTTGCGTGGGAATATACGGTACGGGAAGCAGGATTTGAACAGAATGGGCCTGCTTACCGGTCCGGATTGCAGAAGCCCCATGACTGCTCGACACCGGCATGTTCTGTTGCCAGGATTCATTGCCGTCGTCGGTGGCATTGTGGAAGCAGTGACAGGCTGGTGACCGCAGCGATCGGGCGCTGTACGCCGAAAGTGAATTCTGCCGAGTGGAGTAACTGAATGATTGTGGAGGAGCTGCCGGAGCGGGTGCGAGAACACGTCCGGAATGCGCGTCGGAATGGCATGCGAGTCGGCTGTGTGCCGACGATGGGTGCGCTGCATCAGGGACACTGCAGCCTGATGGAGCGAGCCCGCCGGGAGTGTGACTTTGTGGTGAGCACGATCTTTGTGAATCCCACACAGTTTCTTCCGGGAGAGGACTTTACACGCTATCCAAGGACGCTGGAGGCGGATCTGCGATGCTGTGCGGACAGCGGAGCGGACCTCGTGTTCACTCCGCAGACAGAACACATGTACGCCGAAAATGCTCAGACGACCGTCCAGCCCGGGAAGCTGGCAGAGGTCCTGGAGGGAGTAATTCGTCCGGGGCACTTTGCAGGTGTAACGACAATTGTGGCCAAGTTGTTTGCCGTCACGGAACCGGACGTTGCTTACTTTGGTCAGAAGGATTTTCAGCAGCAGCTCATCATTCGGCAGATGGTGCGGGATCTGAAACTGCCGGTGGAAATTGTGACATGCCCGATCGTGCGCGAGGTGGACGGGCTGGCGATGAGCAGTCGGAATCGTTATCTGTCGGCTGCAGAACGCGACGCAGCTGTGGAATTATCACGTGCTCTCGCTGAAGCATCGCGACTGGCCACAGAGAGCAGTCTGAGCAGTGAAGAGATCTCAGAGCAGATGCGGAACATTCTGCAGAGCAGTGGTCAGCTGGAGGTGCAGTACGCGGTGCTTGCTGATCCGGAGACACTGGAGTATCCCCTCGGACGGACATCCGGTGGTGAGGCTGTCGGGTTGATCGCAGTGCGGCTCGGAACCACGCGTCTGATCGACAACGCACTGATCCGCTTTTCCTGAAGTTGTGATGCTTCCTGAGTGAACAGAGGGCTGAACTGTCCGCAGTCGGCGATTCCACATAGACTTTCGGGACTCATCCGACTGATGCATCAGAAAGGCAACCATGCGCACGCATCTGCTGCGATTCATTTTTGATTCCGCATGGAAATTTGAATCTGTCAACAACAATCTGCTGGTCGGAGCCGGCTGGCTGATTGTCATGTCACTGCTGGTTCTGTTCACGGCATTCGGGCTGATCTTCAGAAAGACCGGCAAGCTCTCGGAGGCTGCTGCTGCAACGGGTTTCTGGCTGATTATTCCGACAGCAGCCACCGCATTACTGATTCTGCGGCCGCAGTTCGAATTCGTATCAAAGGGAATTCCGGTTTTTATTTATTTTATTCTGCATGGCCTTTTCATTTACTTTAACTCGGTTAGCACAAGATGCTGAACAAATATTAGTTTCTGGAAAAAACTTTAATTTCTCA
>JALQUR010000167.1 GCA_023260695.1 Planctomycetaceae bacterium | reverse complement strand
ACTGAATGCAAAGCAGCAACAGATGCTGGATGAATCTCCGGTACGTGCTCGCGTGTTCAATCGTCTGTTTTATCGGCACTGGAACAGCTATGTTGAGAACAGGCGACAGCATTTGTTTGTTGTGGATGTGACAGCTGCTGAAGGCTGGGATCTGCAGGTTGGTGTTCCGCAGGACGTGACGCCCGGGGACCGTGATGCCAGTCCGACATCATTCACCTTCGGTTCGGCTCAGGACTACACATTCACGCCCGATGGGTCGCATCTGGTCTTCACGGCGGTACCTGTGCAGGGGGAAGCATGGAGTACGAATTCGGACCTGTGTCGGGTTTCCGTCTCCGGGGGAGACGAAGACTGGGAGACTCTGACCACTGCCAACGCAGCTGCCGACGCGCATCCGGTGTTCTCGCCTGATGGCAGACATCTGGCATGGCGTGCTCAGGCGCGACCCGGATTTGAGGCAGACCGCTGGCAGGTCTTTGTCGCTGCCTGTCAGCCGGACGGACGTCTGGCCGGGGCTCCTCTGTCGCTGACAGCAGCCCTGGATCTGTCCTTCGATGAAATCGTCTGGCGCAGTGGCGAAGAACTGCTGGTGACTGCTGATATTCGCGGTGAACATCCCGTGCTCGGATTATCGCTCAGCCAGCCCGGTGAAGCCGGCCGTATTTCCAGTGCCGGAAGTTTTGGGGGGCTGCAGGTTTCCGCGGACGGCAGAGTCATCGTGGCTCAACAGACAAGAATGACGCATCCTGCGCGAATTGTGGCCGGTGGGCTGCAGGAAGACCTGATTCGTTCGCGGATTCCTCAGGCAGTCCTGTCGACTGCCGGCATGGAACTGCTGAATGGGCGTCAGCTGCCAGAACCGATGTCAGTGGAGGTGAAGGGAGCAGACGGGGATCCGATGCAGATGTGGGTGCTCACGCCGCCCGGTTTCGATCCGGGGAAGAAATGGCCGCTGGCATTTCTGGTGCACGGTGGCCCGCAGGGAGCGTGGGGGGACAGCTGGAGTTTTCGGTGGAATCCTCAGCTGTGGGCGGCGCAGGGGTATGTGGTCGCCTGTCCCAATCCTCGCGGCAGCACTGGTTTTGGCCAGAAGTATACTGATCAGATCAGTGGTGACTGGGGGGGGCGGTGTTATCAGGATCTGATGGCAGGGCTGGACTGGCTGGAGCAGCAGCCGTATGTCGACAGTGAGCGTATGTTCTCTGCCGGTGCATCTTTTGGCGGTTACATGATGAACTGGTTTCAGGGGCACACAAATCGTTTTCGTACCCTGATTACGCATTGCGGAGTCTATAACTTTGACAGTATGTACGGCACCACTGAGGAGCTGTGGTTTGTGGAGTATGAAACCGGGGGGACTCCATGGGGGGCAGACCGGTCTGCTTATGAAAAGCACTCCCCGCATCTGTTTGCAGCTGAGTTTCGGACACCGATGCTGATTATTCACAACGACCTGGACTTTCGCGTTCCGGTGAGTGAAGGCATTCAGTTGTTCACAGCCCTGCAGCGTCAGGGGGTTCCCAGCAGGTTCATCAACTTCCCCGATGAAGGTCACTGGGTGAACAAGCCGGCCAATAGTCGGTACTGGCACCAGGAGATCTTCTCATGGCTCAAACAGTACTGCCCTCCGGGAGCTCGCTGAACGTACCTGCTGGATTTCGATCGGATACCATTTTCAGACTGACGGGAAAACATGTCACACATTGAAAAGTTTGCAGCGGGATTACCGCTGGATGATGCCGCCGCTGTGCTTGACGCGCTGGAAAAAACACTCACGGAACAACAGGATTTCCATCGTCTGTTTGATGCTCAGATGTTGCGGGTTCGCAGTGAAATGGGGCTGCCGCTGACGCAGCCGACGTCTCTGCAGGGAATTCCTGCGGAGCAGGAAGATGCTTATCGGGATGCCTACCGCAATGCTGCCCGAGTAACCGGACAGAAACTGCTGGAAGCAGGGAAACTGTCCGATGCGTGGGCCTATTTCCGAACAATTTCGGAACCGGAACGGATTCGCGAAGCGATCGAACAAAAGGCTGGAGAACTGGGTGACCAGTACGGACCTGAGCTGGATGAACTGCTCAATCTGGCCCTCTACGAAAATGCTCACCCGGTTGCCGGTGTGCGGCTCCTGCTGAAGTCCCACGGAACCTGCAATACTGTGACGGCAATGAGTCAGATGGTGGGGCAGATGTCACCGGCGGAGCGTCGCGAGTCAGCTCGCGTGATGGTCGCGCACCTGTATAACGATCTTCGCTCGTCTGTGGTGAGTGATCTGGAGCGTCACGGTCGACTGCTCAAGGGTGAGCAGCCTCTGTCACAACTGATTGCCGGACAGGAATCCCTGTTTGCAGAAGGCAATTACCACATTGATGTCTCGCACCTGCATTCCATTGTCGGGTTCGCAAGACACCTGCACCGGGAGGATCCGGAGTTGCGGCTGGCGGTGGAAATGAGTGTATATGGTCAGCAGCTTGCGGAGCATCTGCGCTACCCTGCCGACGTACCGTTTGACAACTACTACGTCGCCAGTGAGTACTTTCTGAGAGCGTTGCTCGGAGATGCTGTGGATGAGGGACTGCAATGGTTCTGCCGCAGGCTGGATACAGCCGGCGATGACGATTCCCGGCGGCTGATTTCATTCGTCATCGTGGACCTTGCTCAGCGGGTCGGGCGGATGGCGGAAATGCTCGAAAAAACGGCTCATTGGCTGGGCCAGATGGAAGATCCCGGTGGGTTTTCATTCGCGGCTGCATGTGCTGCATCGGGTCGACTGGATCTGCTTGAGTCAGAGGCACGCAGAAACGACGATGTATTTGCGATGGCAACAGCAATCCTGCTGAGATCCTGAATAAAGCGGAAGTGGGGAAAACGGTGGCGTCCGGAATCTGTCTGATTACTGCGGGTGGTGCCGGCATGTTCTGTGGGTCCTGCATGCAGGACAACACACTGGTGCGTTCGTTGCGAATGGCCGGTGCCGAGGCGCTGTTGATTCCCACATATACCCCGATTCGTGTTGACGAACAGAATGTCAGTGACACGCGTGTGTTTCTCGGCGGAATTAACGTGTATCTGGATTCCCGGGTGCCTGGCTGGAGATTGATTCCGCGATCATTGCGATCATGGCTTGATCGCCCGGCAGTTGTTTCCATGTTGTCACGGTTCAGCAGCAGTACGACTGCAGCCGACCTCGGTCCACTGACTGTGGATATGCTGCGTGGTCCCGAGGGGCCGCAACGTGCAGAACTGGATGAGCTCTGTCAGTTTGTCGTACGAGATCAGCGACCGGAAGTGCTCGTGCTGAGCAATGCCCTCATCTCCGGAGTGCTCCCTGCGTTACGCGAGAGCGGCTGGACCGGGCGAACCGTTGTATTGATTCAGGGTGACGACATTTTTCTCAGGGATCTGCCTCAGCCATGGCAGCAGCAGTCTGTTGACCTGATTAGCCGCAACTGTCGCGATGTTGATCTGTTCTGTTCTCACAGCGAATGGTACGCGGACCAGATGAGCGAATATCTGCGGCTGCCGCGGGAGCGGTTCTGCGGGATTCCGCTGCAGATTGAAGATTGTGCCGACGACTGGCTTGCCGCGCGGAAGCCAGCATCTGCCGAAGTGACGATCGGCTACTTTGCGAGGATCTGTCCGGAAAAGGGCGCGTTCCGGCTGCTGGATGCAGCCAGTCGTGTATTGCGTCGGAAAGACACTCTGAGGTTTCAGATTGCCGGATATCTGCCGGGACTGCACAAAGCTGCGTTTGAAAAGCGACTGAGAAAACTGCAGCGCGAGTTCGGTGATCGAGTAAACTGGCAGGGAAGTCCCGCTGATCGCGCTCAGAAGTTTGGCTGTCTCAGTCAGTTCGACTGGCTGTGTGTACCGGCACCGTACGCGGAACCGAAGGGGCTGTATGTGCTGGAGGCCGCGTTGGCCGGAGTGCCTTCCATTGTGCCGGCGCACGGTGCGTTTCCGGAACGAATTGCGGCATTGGGGGCTGGACGCCTGTTTGCGGCTGATTCTGATGCGGAACTCGATGCAGCCCTGCTGGCGGCTGAGCCGCGCAGTACCTTGCCGCAGATGGCTGATCTTCGGGCCCGCTGTCTCGAACGATTCGGGATGGAAGTGTCCGGAGCCGAAGTGCTGCGGGCGATTTCCGTTCAGCCGGGCCAGCGATCTGACGCAGAGCACCGAGGTGCGCCTCGAACGGCAGGCGGCTGAAAATGCCGATCCGGAATTGATGCTGCCTTGTCCCGCCCTGCTCTGTTCTGCGGTGATGGAATTCCTGTGGCGGGATGAGTGATCCGACTGTTGCAAACCGGAACTCAGCGCCGATATAATTGCGCTTTGCAGCCTCGGCCCGACGCCGGCCGATGGATGCTGATGACGGTGCATTGATCGGACGAGAACGACAGCCGTTTTGCAGCGGGCAACGGTGATTCGGGTTTTATGGTGTCTTCTTAAGGTGCCGAGTGCAGTCTGTGTGCTGTGATGTCCACAAAATTCAATTCCCCCGACGATGATAATGACCGCGCACAAAGGCGCGCGAACCGTGAGAAAAGACGGCAGCCTTCCAGCAAGATGCCGAATCTTGATGAAGACGGACGACGTCCCGGGCAGCAGAAACCTCGCCGCGAAAATCGCAATTATCGCGATCTGCTGTATGACGAGGACGATGAATAGTCGCCTTCGTTGCACTGCAACTGCGTGGTTACATTCCGGACTGATGTCATCCTCAGAGTGCAGACGCGAGAGTTCATACGCGCGCTGACCTGGATGCCAGGATCAATCCGTGAGAGTTTGGGCTGCAACAGGTCCTCGCAGATGCATTCAGTCACGCACGCAGATGTGATTGCCTGAAGAAAGAGTCTGCGTGGGGTCCGGTTGTTGTTGCAGTGGCTCTTCATTTTCCTTGAGATATAGGGTGCCAGGGTACCCCCCCCTGTGTCGTACCACCACCACAGGTTGGGTGCTGCAGTCAGGTCACACTTTGGCACATCCGCTTCATGCGGTTTATTTGCGATACTT
>JALQUR010000095.1 GCA_023260695.1 Planctomycetaceae bacterium | reverse complement strand
CGGATTCAGCCCGATGGCCCTTCTCGTGGCAGCTGCAGATACCGCAGTGTTTTTGGACGTCTTCCCAGAACGTCCGAAATCGCAGATACCGCCAGCCTGTGACATTCCTCGATCTGCCGACTGCTCATCTGCAATGTTGCTGCAGCAGCCGACCCACTTGTCGAAAGCCGCCTCAGAATTGCCAGGGAGTCTGAACGAACCAGATTTCCACGGTACTCTTCGCGACGGCAGTCACCGCAGATCAGTCCTCCCTGACCAACCCAATGGGCATGCACCTCGTGACCCTCTGCCGATTCTCCACAGATTGAACACTCCTGCAGGTTTGGCAGCAGCCCCGACAGCTGCAACAACATCAGCTCAAACCAGATCAGCAGCGACCAGGCCCGAGTCTCCACTCGGGGAAGTTCTGCCAGAACCTCAACAGCAACATCATAAAGCTCAGGGTTTGGATCAAAATCCTCATTCAGACCATTCAGCAGTTCGGCCACGTAATAGCCTGAATAAAGCCGTGTCAGCCCGTCGGGCGCCCCGGAAAACTGCGGCTGAAATCGACTTGCAAGTCGAGCTTCAGTGAGCAGATTCAGGGTGCCCTGGGACTTCCGTATGAAGACTAGACGACACTCCGAAAGCACGTCAAGAGCAGCATCAAACGGCCCTTTCAGACGTTTTGCACCCTTCGCAAGAGCCGAAAAACGACCGAATTCGCGGCTGTAAAACGTGACCACCCTGCTGGACTCACTAAAGTCCACCTGGCGGATCACCAGCCCTGTGCACTTCTCCAGTGACACACTTCAATTCCTCATCAGAAACTAAACGATGCAGCCTGTCCCAGTTCCGGCACTTTCTGCCACAGGTGCGATCCCACACACGCCCAACAAGTGAACACCCGAACAGATCTCGATGCAGGAATCGTGCTGAAACCCAGCAGAGGCCTGAATCAGAATGCCCCAGATCAGCATGCGCCTGCCACCCGCAGCAACCGCACGCCAGGAATACGCCGCCATGCCAATGACTGGCAGGCATCAGCAGCAACGCCCCCGAGTAACATCTGCCTGTACTTCAGCCAATTCTCCGCCGACACAGCAAACAGTGTTCACCTCATTCACTGAGATTGGTTACCCGTGACAGCTGGAAAGACTACAGCCGTCATCGGGAAGTCTACTGCAGCGTCTGCGGAATCTGGTAGCCCAGCCGAAGACGCATCGGGATACGGTTGCGGGTCCGGCAAACTGTGCTGGCATGCAGCCCGGCGCAGTTCATTCCCGGGAACGAAATCTCCTGAGGCGTGCAATGATAAACAGCTCTGATTAGAATCCCGCGACAAGGTCGTATTGCTGGTGCATACGCATGCCGCCTGTGGTAATCCTGATGTTTCCGGATCGGGCTGACAGTCTTTTGGGAATGGTCGGTGCTGAACTCCGGAGGGTGCGTTATGCTGCCTGAGCTGAGCTTTCTTTCTCAGGGGGCTTTGCTTTGTATCTGACGCGCATGTGGCGTCAGCGTCAGCCTGCTGAGCCGCACTGCACAGCCAGCCTGCCGCATTTTCAGCAATGCTGTCGGCACGGGCCTGCTTTCGAAATCTTTGCTTCCGGATCACGGTGGCCAGCTTCGAAACTGCAGTACAGCAGCAGCCTGATTCCGCAGTGAACGAACAACCGCAGTGAACGAACAATTGCAGCAGTGCCGAATGACCGCTGAAATGCGGCCAGATCAGTTATCACCATCTCAACTGAATGAGTCCTGGAATGTCGATATCGCCCCCTGCATCTTCGCTCAACAACTGGAATGAACTTGCCGAACAGGCACTGGACGGCAGGCCACTTTCCCGCGATGAGGCACTTTCGATTCTGACGGCAGACGATGATCAGCTGCTGGCCATTCTTGATGCAGCTCGGCGCGTGAGGCAGTCACTCTTCGGAAAAACAGTACAACTGTACTACCTCAAGAATGCCAAGAGCGGCCTGTGCCCCGAAGACTGCAGCTATTGCTCGCAGTCGAAAATTTCTTCCGCCCCGATTGAGAAATACGCGATGCTGAACGCGGAGCGGCTGCTGGACGGAGCTCGCAAGGCAGCGGAAAATCAGTCTCGTACATACTGTATCGTGGCCAGCGGTCGGGGTCCGACCGATCGCGAAGTCGATCACGTCTCTGCTGTGGTGCGACAGATCAAAGAACAGTACGACCTCCACATCTGCTGCTGCCTGGGTCTGCTGAAACCCGAACAGGCGATTCGCCTGAAGGAAGCTGGAGTTGATCGCGTCAACCACAATCTCAATACCAGCGAGCGCCATCACGAGGAAATCTGCACCACGCACACATTCCAGGATCGACTCGACACACTCAGTGTCTGTCGGGATGCCGGACTGGAATTATGTGCCGGACTGATCGTCGGTATGGGCGAGAACCATGGCGACGTGGTGGATGTCGCCATGAAGCTGCGGGAACTGGAAGTGGAATCCATTCCTGTCAACTTCCTGCACGCCATTGACGGCACGCCGCTGCAGAACAAGGGCGATCTGACACCTGCATACTGCCTGAAAGTGCTGGCCATGTTCCGGCTTGCTGTACCGAAAGCAGAACTGCGTGTCGCCGGCGGACGTGAGGTCAATCTGCGTTCCCTGCAGCCACTTTCACTGTTCGCTGCGAACTCCCTGTTTGTCAGTGACTATCTGACGACCGCAGGACAGCGTCCGGAGGATGATTTCCGCATGATCGCTGACCTTGGATTCGAAATCACCGCCGGAGATTACGACTCCGCAAAACTGCTCAGCCACTGGCAGGTGCCACACCAGAAATCTGCTCAATGTGACAACCCTGCTGCCGGTTCCTGCGGCTGCGGTTGATCAGCCAGGGTCGCGATTGACCCCGGCTGTTAATGCAGGCAGAATAAGCGCCTCGGGTGAAAACAGGCTGAACCGGCTCGCAATCCAGGGGCCGCCAGTCTCAGTCCTGCCCCGGCAGTCAATTCCGAACAGTCCTGCCTGAAACGCGAAAATATCCGGCACCATGGATGGTGACACAATCAGCCTCAGAGACTGCCCCGGCGTCATCAGCTTCATCGACAGCGGTGACCTTGCCGGACTGAGATTTGTGAATGACAGTCGCGTCGCCTGCCGCGGAGATATCTTCGTTGCCATCAATGGACGAACCACCGACGGACATAACTGGGCTCGAATGGCCGTAGAAAACGGCTGTGCCGGAGTTGTCGCTGAACACCCCATCGCCGGCCTCCACTGCCCCGTCTGTGTTGTTTCCGACAGCCGCCTTGCATGGGCGTGGCTGAAACTTGCTGAGTTCGGCAACCCGCACAGGAAACTGAGAATCAGCGGAGTGACAGGTACGAACGGCAAGACCACCGTAACGTGGATTCTGCGATCCATTCTGCAGTCGGCAGGAATTCAGACAGGGCTGTCCGGCACCATCGAATACAGCGATGGACGACAAAACCGCAGCTCAGATCTGACAACTCCGGATGCCGGCGAACTTGCGCGACTGTTTCGCGAAATGCGAAATGCCCGATCGACCGACTGCATTCTGGAGATCAGCAGTCATGCTCTGGATCAGAAGCGTTGTATTGGATTCAGACTGGCCACTGCCGCCCTGACATCAATCAGCCAGGACCATCTGGATTACCACGAAACGCTCGATCGCTACCGCGACTGCAAACTGCAGATTGCAGAACTGCTTGAAACAGATCAGCCGCTGCTCGTAAATCTTGACGATCCTGGATGCCGCGAAGCCCTGCCGCGGCTGAAGGAAGTTCCTGTCATTACCTATGGCGAAGCTGAGGCTGCAGAACTGAGAATCTCTGCTCGAACTTCCACCGCAGATGGCCAGCGGATTCGTCTTGAACTGGACTGCGGGCCACTGGAAATTGAGACACAGCTTTACGGTGCTCACAATGCCGGGAACCTCGCCGCCGCCATCGGCATGGCCCGACAACTGGGCCTCGAGCCCGCACAGATTCAGCAAGGGCTGGCGCGGATGAAGCCGATTCCCGGTCGCATGCAGCGACTGGACGGCAGTCAGCCATTCCAGGTCTTCATTGACTTTGCTCACACCCCGGACGCGTTGTCCGGTCTGCTCCAGGCAGGCCGCCAGTTCACTTCAGGGCGACTGCTGCTGGTCTTCGGCGCTGGCGGCGACAGAGATCGCAGCAAACGCCCTCGACTCGCTCAGGCTGCTTGTGCTGCCGATGAGATCTTTGTGACTTCTGATAATCCGCGTTCCGAGTCTCCACTGCGGATTATTGAGGAAGTCTGTCGCGGTTTTGGTGCAGACGATCAGTTTCACCGCATCGTCGATCGTCGCGAGGCGATCGCGGCAGCACTCAATGCCGCGCGGCCCGGTGACACTGTCCTGATCGCCGGACGCGGACATGAAACAACACAGTACATCGGGACCAGAGAAATTGCATTCAGCGATCAGCGCGTGACCCAGCGACTGCTGCAGGATCTGATCGCAAGGAATGCATCTGATACTGTCGGTGCCTGACCCAGACGAACAGGAATGGCGAGTGTTTCAGCTCAACGTCGAAAATCTGCATCGCCTGCTGAACACCGGTATCATCACCAGTAACCGGACACCAGTCACCTCATTCACGCATGATTCCCGGTCCGTTTCAGACGGCGCTGCCTTCGTCGCATTACCGGGTTCGAAGTCGCATGGTGCTGAATTCATTGCCGATGCTTTTCGCAACGGAGCCGCTTGTGTAATCACTGACGACACACAGATCAGCAGATCCGCTCCCGGATGGACTGACAAAGTTCTGCAGGTTCCCGACGCAGCAACGGCACTCAGGCAGATCGCTCATTGGAACCGCCAGCAGTCAGATGCTGATCTCTGGGCGATCACAGGAAGCGTTGGCAAGACCACAACAAGACAGATGCTGTTCGCTGTCTTCTCAGCTTCAGCCACGGGACTGCAAAGCCCGCGAAACTTCAACAATGAACTTGGAGTTCCATTATCCCTGACGATGCTGTCCGATTGCCACACCTTTGCCACGCTGGAACTGGCCGCAAAAAGGCCGGGAGATATTCGCCAGCTCTGTGAACTTTCACAGCCCTGTGCTGGAATCATTACTCGCGTCGCACCCTGCCACCTGCAGTCCTTCGGCACATTGCAGCAGATCTCCGCCACAAAACAGGAACTTGCCGAATCAATCCCGGCCGATGGAGATCTGTTGCTGAATGCTGATGATCCCCTCGTCCGTCCGATGTCAGCGGCAACATCGGCACGTGTGCACTGGTTCGGCAGCCGTGCATCGCCTGAACACCGCATGCGTCTGCTGTCTGCAGAACCGGAATACTGCACCATTTCCTGCGGCGACGATCGATTTCGACTGCGGGCACCTCGGCATCTTGCGCCGTCAGCCGCAGCAGCGATCGTCGCCGGTCGCCTGCGAGGCCTTTCTGCACGCGCGATCCGCGAAGGACTGGAACAGTTTCAGCCGGATGTCGGTCGCGGACAGGTCATTCGCAGCAACGGACTGACAATCATCGATGAAAGCTACAACTCCAGCCCCGCCAGTGTTGCGGCCAGTATTGCCAGCCTGCAGGACTGGTCTCCCTCACGACTGATTCTGGTTGCTGGAGAAATGCGAGAACTCGGAAAAGACTCCGCAATGCTGCATCAGCAGCAGCTGGAGATCCTGCTGTCCGCCCGCCCGGACCAACTCTGGCTGGTAGGGCCCCTGGCTGCAGAGCAATCAGCAATGGCAATCCGTTCCGGATTCCCTCGCCAGCAGCTGCATGCATTTACACAGGTCGAGGAAGTCATGGCACGGTTACCAGCGACACTCCGCAGCGAAGATGTCGTCTGGATCAAAGGCTCGCGTTCGCTGCAGCTGGAACAACTGATTCCGGCCATCATCGAGCAGCAGTCGATGACGGCGAAAGATGCCGCCTGAAGGCGAAGATGCCGCCTGAAGGCGAAAGATGCCGCCTGAAGGCGAAGATGCCGTCTGAATACTGACAGACTCAGGAAACAGACGGCAGAGTGACCGCCGGCGGTTATTCGGACGGACTGGTGGAAGCTGGTGGTTCCGCGGGCGTCTTTCCGGCCCCCTGCTCCATTGGCTTGTTCACCATCACCATCGCCATCCCAACGGCCGTGAGAATCAGCCCGCAGTAAAACCCCGCGCCTGGCATCTCAAACTTCTTGCCGTGTGCAAAGATCGTCAGGGAAGCGATCGTATTCACAATTGGTGCACCCGCAAAGACATAGGGAGCCACAATCAAAGGACCTACTACCGGACCGACCGAAGCCACGGCATCACGAGTCGCAAAGATCACAAATAATGCCCCCACTGCACCCGCAACGCCGGCCAGCAATCCCATGGTCACGCTGCCGGAAGCCCAGTTCAGCTTTGACACATCCCTGGCTGTCGGATCATTCTTCAGCACGAAAATGAATAGCGCCGGCACGAGCACCGCTACCAGAAAGTAAGCCACACCAACCATCAGAAACGCACGCAGATTGCTGCCCAGACTCGCAGTAGCCTTGTGCACCAGTGGTACGTAGACGCCCCACGACAAGGCCGCCCCGGCGATAAACAGAAACACTGTCAATTTGATTCCCGCGCCCATCGCTCTCACCTTCCTGTTGCGTGATCAATTCACAACTGAAACACCCATTTGCAACCGACCCGCGGCATTCTTCTGCAACTGCAGCCCCGCTGCCGGAAGCGGTCTTCCTTAACAAGCAGGAACAAGCAGCCCTTCGCGGACGAACTCGGAGCTGGCGACTTCAACGCCGCATCTTCGCAGTCATCAACCCGCTGCCGGTCGACATGAACAGCAGATCTGACAGGTTCCCAACTGCTGCTGCAAACATGAACCGGAAGAATCGTCGCAGCTCTCCTGCCCGATTGTATGCCGGCAGCAACGCACCGAACAGTCCGCCCACGAACTGCTGTGTGAACTTCCTCACACTGACACTTCCTCACACTGACATCGTGGACTTTTGCCAGAAAGCAGCGATCAAGGACTCAGAAGCTTGTCCTCAAACCGTCAGCGGGATGCGATACCTTTGAATGAACTGCAATTCAAGGAAACCAACTTTCCAGCCGGACGCCACAACTGCCTACGGTGCGAGATGGCCTGAATCCGCCGCAGCCTGATTCCGGGGGCGGTTCAATAAGGCGTCACAATCGAAAGGCGACACTACCGAAAGGCGACGCTATCGAGGTACCGGCTGAGCAACTCGGGTGAACAGGCAGATCGCAGTAAGCCGCCACCTGGGCTCCAATCCACAACCACCTCGATACGACTGCTTCGAAACGCCAGCCTCAAGACATCGATCAACGCTCAGGTGAATGAATGTACAGCAAACTGCAGGCGCGTAAAAAAAGCCCATCGGCGGATCGACTGAGTGCGGTGGGGGAATGAACTCGAGAAACTAGGGAGGCTGCCAAGGCTGGGTCACCAGACAGCATGATTCACAATGTTCAACACCGATCTCACCCGCCGAAGGGCTCTGGGCTGCCAACAACTTTAGCAAATGACATGCCAACCAACTTTTTTTTGAAGTTGACCACCGTAAGACTAAAGAAAACCGGCATTACTGGCACAATCGAAACTGCAGCGGCGTTAAGATCAATACAATCAAGGATTTGGCGCTGCGTTTTTTCGGCGCCGAAAACTCCCAAAGCTGGAATTCTCGGCGCCGACCAGGTAGATTCCATTTCAACTGGCATTTTTTCGGCGCCGAATTCTTCTGGAATAATTGGTCATGTGGTCAAGTCGATCCACTGCAGGCTCGCTCAGCCACCGTCGGCTTTTGATCACCTTTCTGGGTGTGATGGTTGTCTATTGCATGGTGGTTTTGTGGTACGTGGCCACATTTCCAGACGCCGGTCTGCGTTGCCTGCTTCCAGATGCCAGGGAATCCGGGCGCGGAATTGTGATCCAGAAGTACCTCGACGTGGAGGCCGGCGCAACGGATCCAGCCCCTCGTCCAGGAGATCGACTGCTGCGACTGGGTGGGCAGGAGATCTCCACGTTTCTTGATTTCACACGTGCACTGGCGAATTTGCGGTTTGCCAAGATTCCGCCAGGTGGACAGCTTGCTCCCGGATCCGACCCTGGTGAACTTCGTGTTCCGCCCCTTGTTGAAATCTACTCCCGCGATCGTTCACTGCCCGCTCAACGGATGGTGGAGATTGAGTATCAGAGTGCCACCGGGGAAGCATCCGCAGAGACGCTGATCCAACGTGCCTACCTGCCGGTTCGTCCGATTACCACGTGGGAAATCTCCATCACCCTGGCGTGGTTTGTATCGCAGGCGACGATTCTGGCATTTGCCATCGCGACATACTGGTACCGCCCCTTTGATCGTATCAGTCAGGCCTTCTGCGTGATGTCCTGTACGGCACTGGGAGCCTTTGTGCCGGGGTTTCACTGGTGGATTCTGACCGGCCACCCGGCACTCAATATCCCATTCATCATCTGCGCCTGCATGTTGCCCGGACTTGCGCTGCGTTTCTTCCTGGTGTTCCCACGTGAGAATGAATTTGTCCGCCGCTGGCGAGCCTCGATCACTCTGGGAATTGTGATTCCATCGGCAGTGATGACTGCACTGCTGGTCGCCATTTACTGGAGTGCATGGTCGATCAATGGAGTCAACTCAAGTGCACCGCTCACACCATTGCAGAAAATCGCGGTGCTTTCGCGAATGCTGCTGCCGGAATCGGCAGGCAAGCTGGTGCCCGCGCTGGCTGCGGACTCGATTCTGCAGTCACTCCGCAGCCTCACCGAGGTCACGATGGCAGTTGCCAGTCTCGCCTTCGCAGTAACCGTCGTCAGTCTTGGTTTCAGTCTGCTGCACAGCGACACCGCAACAGAGAAGCGTCAGGTGGTACCCATTCTGTCTGCTGCTCTGCTGAGCACCATCCCGATAGGCTACACACTTTACCTTGCCTTCTTCCGAACCGTTGACTTTGCACTGGGTCGCGGGCAGTTTCCGATGTTTGTGGCCAGCATGATGTTCATGTCGGCCTATTCCCACGGAATCCTTCGCGATCGGCTGATGCTTGCCGAAGACGGCGACGAACGCAACCGTCGTTATATCGCGGTATCACTGCTGGTTTCAGCCAGCTTTGCTGTCCTGATCGCGCTCGGTGCAATGACAGCCAATACATGGAGCCTGCCATTTACATCAACCACAACACAGCAGATTTCACTGTTTATCATTCTGGTGCTGGCCGCGGGAATCGTGATCTGGGTTCGCGACCAGCTGCAGGCAGTCGTGGACCGCAGATTCTTCAGTGAGAAGTATCAGCTTGACAGAGCCATGCAGCAGCTGAATCGCTCAGCCGCCTACCTGACGGACCCCGGCGCGATGGCGGAGCTGACTCTGAGGACCTGTGAGGATGTGATCGGTGCCAGCTGGTCAATGATGCTCGTGCGGGATGCTTCTGACCATTTTCGACTCACTGGAAGTCGCGGTCCATCGCAGTCACCGCCAGCATTGACGTTGAATGACCTGCCGGATGATGACTCAGAATCGACGATCATTCCACGACTGCCGGCAGCGACCAGAGAGTCCATGAATCGTATCCAGGTGCTGCTGCATCAGACAAAAGCTGAGCTCGTCTGCCGACTCGAAGGGCAGGATGGACTGCATGGGATTATCCTGCTCGGCCGCAAAGCAAGTGGCGTTCCCTATTCTGCGGAGGACTTTGCGTTTCTGCACGCTGTTGCTCAGATGACAACTCTGGCGCTGCATAGTTCTCGAGCCAATCAGACACTTGCCAGACTCAACACGGAGCTGCAAAGCCGTATGGAGAGTATTTCTGAGCAGCAGCGACAACTGGCAGCATTGCGTGCAGAACTGACCATCCTGCAGCAGGACGCAGGTCAGCAGCCGGTTGTACACCAGCCAACTCAGCTGGCTCGCGAAGGTCTCCGCGGAAACAGTGAGGCTCTGACAGAAGTGCTCACGCAGGTTGGCAAGGCGCCGGGCCATAGTTCACCGCCATCACCCCATCGGGCGTTGCGGGCAGGAAAACCTCGGTGATTTGTGCGTCGCTGGACAGATAC
>JALQUR010000014.1 GCA_023260695.1 Planctomycetaceae bacterium | reverse complement strand
GGTCCGGAGCAGCTCATCGCTTGAAACAGACCCTGCAGAATTCCACAGGAATTCCTGAAGAATCACTGAACTACAACCGGGCCTCGGGCCCTGCTGACAACACAAATGCCTCGTTACGATTTCCGCAGCATTGAATCCCGCTGGCAGCAGTACTGGGAAGAGAATCAGACGTTTCAGGCCGCAGACTGCGTGGCCGAAAAGGAAAAGCTCTATGTTCTGGACATGTTTCCTTACCCGTCCGGGGAGGGACTTCATGTCGGGCATCCGGAGGGCTACACCGCAACCGACATTGTCTGTCGTCATGCGCGCATGCAGGGGAAGAATGTCCTGCACCCGATGGGCTGGGATGCCTTTGGACTGCCGGCGGAAGAATTTGCCCGCCAGAAAAACATTCATCCGGCCATCAAGACTGAAGAAAACATCACGACCTTTCGGCGTCAGCTGAAGATGCTGGGGTTCAGTTATGACTGGAGTAGAGAGCTTTCCACGACTGATCCCGACTACTATCGCTGGACTCAATGGATCTTTCTGCAGATCCATGACACGTGGTATGACGCTGCCTGCGAATGGACGGGGCCCGACGGAGTCACTCGCACGGGTCGTGGACGCCCGATCGCTGAACTGCCGATACCCGCGGACGTTTCCGCCGAGGGTACGGCCGCGGTGCGTCGTTACCAGGACAGGCACCGTCTGGCTTACCTCAGTGAAGCTCCGGTCAACTGGTGTCAGGAACTCGGCACCGTGCTGGCCAACGAGGAAGTCATCGACGGCCGCAGTGAACGTGGTGGCCATCCGGTTGAGCGACTGAACCTGAAGCAGTGGATGCTCCGCATCACGGCCTACGGTGATCGCCTTGGCGACGAACTGGAGAATCTGGGATGGCCGGAATCCATCAAGTACATGCAGCGAAACTGGATTGGCCGCAGCACTGGTGCTGAAGTGGACTTTGCCGTGGCCACTGATCAGCTGGATCACGCAGCCTGGATGCAGCAGCGCAACGAATCCGGCTTCCCTGCTGAACAGGACGCCGGGACGATTCGCGTCTATACCACCCGACCGGACACGCTGTATGGTGTCACGTACATGGTGCTCGCCCCGGAACATCCGCTCGTCGATCAGCTCACCACGGCGGACCAGCAGGCAGCCGTGGATCAGTATCGCCGTGAAGCATCGCTCAAGAGTGATCTGGACCGCACGGATCTTTCGCACAGCAAAACCGGGGTGTTCACCGGCGGCTACGCGTTCAATCCGGTTAATGGAGAAAAGGTCCCTGTCTGGATCGCCGACTATGTGCTCATCAGTTACGGCACCGGGGCGATTATGGCTGTTCCGGGGCATGACGAACGTGACCATGAATTTGCCACTGCGTTTCAGATTCCGATCCGCCAGGTCGTCGCTGCAGCGGCCGCCGACGCTGAGCCTGTGGACATCAGCGCAGCGGCGTGGACGGAGCATGGCGTCGCAGTGAATTCCGGCGTCTGGGACGGTACTCCGACAGCCGCATGCAAGGCCGGCATCACCACTGCACTCAGCGAACAGGGGGTTGCTCGCGAGGCTGTCAACTATCGACTGCGGGACTGGCTCTTCAGCCGCCAGCGCTACTGGGGCGAACCGTTCCCGATCTGGCATGAACTGGATGACGACGGTCAGCCCACCGGTCTGATGCGTGCGGAACCCATTGAAAGTCTGCCGGTGCCGCATCCTCACGTCGAGGATTTTCAGCCGACCGGAACACCGGAACCAATGCTCTCCAAGGCATCCGAAGAGTGGCTGTACAAGACGGACACCGATGGAGTCCGACTGAAGCGGGAAACCAACAGCATGCCGCAGTGGGCGGGCAGCTGCTGGTACTACCTGCGTTTCTGCGATAATAAGAATTCGCAGCAGTTCATCGATCCGGAGAAGGAAAAATACTGGTTGCCGGTGGATCTGTATATCGGGGGAGCGGAGCATGCGGTGCTGCACCTGCTGTACGCTCGATTCTGGCACAAGGTGCTCTTCGACCGCGGTCTCGTAAGTCATCCGGAACCATTCCGCCGTCTGGTGAATCAGGGCATGATTCTGGGCGAGAATGGCGAAAAGATGTCCAAATCTCGCGGCAACGTGGTCAATCCGGAAGAAGTCGTGGAACAGCGCGGCGCTGATTCTCTGCGATTGTATGAGATGTTCATGGGTCCGCTGGAACAGGTGAAACCATGGCAGACCTCCGGCGTGGAAGGTGTGTATCGATTCCTTGGTCGCGTCTGGCGACTGATCATCGACGACCGTGCTGCAGAGAACGTAATTGATGCCGCTGTGACGGAGGACGCCGCCACGGCAGAGCAGCTGCGGATGCTGCACAGAACCATCAAGGCTGTCTCAGAAGACGTGCAGCGTCTGTCGTTCAATACCGCGATCAGTCGCATGATGGAGTACACTAATTTTCTGTACGAACAGCCGTCGCGATCGCGATCACTGCTGGAACCGCTGGTCCTGCTGCTCAGCCCGTTTGCTCCGCATATTTCGGAAGAGCTGTGGAATGCACTGGGGCACACACACACGCTGGCCTATGAGGCCTGGCCAGCCTGGGACGAATCTTTGCTCGTGGAATCCACGGTGGAGATCCCTGTGCAGGTGAGTGGCAAACTGCGTGGTCGAATCACAGTAGCCGCCGATGCAACTGCGGAAGACATGCAGGCAGCGGCTCAGGCGGATCCCGCGGTGCAGAAGCATCTGGAAGGCAGGACGATCATCAAGGTCATTGCGGTGCCCGGTAAGATGATCAACTTTGTGGCTCGCTGAGGCACGTCATTCGGCAGAGATTCGGACAGACTCATGAAACGCATCGGGATCCTCACCGCCGGTGGCGACACACCAGCTCTGAATGCAACGATTTACGGTGCCGTCCAGCGGGCCAACGCGCTGAAGGTTGAAGTAGTGGGGCTGATTCGCGGATATGCCGCACTGCTGAACCCTCAGACCCCGCATGTGCTGCTGAATCCGCTGTATTCCGCGATCCCGGAGCTGGACCCCTGCAAAGGCGGAACACTTCTGGGTTCCTCGCGTACGTACATTGAACCGGAGTGTGCGGAAAGTCGCGACGCCGTAACCCGCAGTCTGAAGGGACTGCAGTTGGACGGACTGATCTGCATCGGCGGCGATGGCACCATCAACGGCATGCAGCCACTCACCGAAATTCTGCCCTGTGTTCTGGCACCGAAGACCATCGACAATGATCTGGGACTGAATTATCTCGGTGAACCGGAGGAATGGGCAGCAGCCGTTGCTGCCGACAGCGGTGCGTCCCGGAATCCCCGGACTGGACGAACAACGATTCGTCTGGAGGACATGATCAACTATGCCACGCCGGGCTATGCGACTGCGGTGTTTGTGGTGGCACAGATGGTGGAACGTCTGCGCACCACGGCAGAAAGCCATCACCGAATTGCGGTTGTGGAAGTCATGGGCAGGCAGTCGGGCTACATCGCCCTTGGTGCTGCCTATGCTCAGCCGGACCTGATCCTGATTCCGGAAGTCCCGTTGAATCCGGAGCAGCTGACACAGCAGGTTTCTCGTATTTATGACCGCCAGCAGAATGTGGTGATCGTCGTCGGCGAAGGTGTGCGTGATGCTCAGGGGAATGAACTGGGAGCCACATCACCGTCCTTCGACCCGGCGGGAAACATTCGTTATTCGGGTGCGGCTGATGCTGTGACGCAGATGCTGAAGCAGTCGCTCAGCCCGGAACTGTTCGCGGAGACGCGTCAGTTCGAACCGGACTCCAGCCCCTTGTTCAGTCGTAAGGTCGGACATACGCAGCGTGGCGGACGTCCCATCCTGTTCGACCGCTACACAGCAACACAACTGGGCGGAAAGGCCGTCGATCTGCTCACAACCGGCAGCAACAACGAGGTTGCTACATTACAGTACAGCGAGGCGACCGGATTCGAAGTGAGTTCCATTGCGGCCAACAAGCTGCGTGATCGCAACGGAGAAATCCGCCCTCGCGAAGTACACCCGTCATTCTTCGACGCAGACCGTCTGCATTTGTCTCAGCTGGGTATTCAGTATCTGAGTCCGATCTTTTCGCGTTCAGTCGGTGCAGATGATGTGGAATACATCCGCCGGGAAGTATTCGACTACGGCTGTCTGACCAGTTCCTACCAAAGCATTACGACGGACATTCGCAAACGCATTCGCCGGCTCTGAATCGGACCATCGCAGCAATCTCCGCGAGGCCTGTATTCAAGAGCGGCAGCTGATCGTGTTTCTTCATTGCCAATCCTGAAAGATTCCCTGTGAGTACTTCTGAACAGACAGACGCCGAAGCCCCCGCCAAAGTTGGTCGTGCGACTCTGGTGATCGTCTTCATCACTGTCTTCATTGACCTGCTGGGATTCGGCATTGTTCTGCCGCTGCTTCCGCGTTACGGAGCATGGTTCAACGCGGACGGGATGCAACTGGGGATGCTGATGGCATCCTTTTCAGCGATGCAGTTCCTGTTCGCTCCGCTGTGGGGTGCTTTGTCTGACCGTGTGGGACGGCGTCCGATTCTGATGCTGGGTCTGTTCGGGTCCACCTGTTCCTATGGTCTGTTTGGCCTGATTTCCTCCCAGGGGCGCGACTTTCTGCTGCTGGGCATGGGTCCACTGGCCTGGCTGTATGTCACTCGCATCGGTGCCGGAATTGCAGGCGCAACCATCTCCACGGCTCAGGCTGTCATTGCCGACAGCACTGGTGCCAGGGGCCGTGGCAAGGGGATGGCACTGATCGGAGCGGCATTTGGCATCGGCTTCACATTCGGTCCGTTGATCGGAGCAGCCTGCGTTTCCGAGGACAACGCGGTGGCATTATCGAATACTCAGATTCGCAGCATGGATTCGTGGCGGGAAAGCGCCGATCTGATTACGGCAGATGAGTTCATTACGTACATGCAGAATGACAACGGAGTGCTGGATGAAGCCAGCGTGAAGTCCGCACAGCAGATGCTGGCAGAACCTCGAGCACGCGGGGAAGTACGCGAACTGCTGCTGACTCCACCGTCGGGGGCCCCTGGCTACGTTGCATCAATGCTGTCTGCAATCGCTCTGCTGCTGGCCGCCTTCAAACTGCAGGAATCACGGCGACCGGGTACCAGTGCGGGTGCGGGGCGAGGCTTCCGTCCGGCAATTCTGCTGCAGCATCTGACGGCACCGCGACTTTCTCTGATTCTGGCGACCATCTTCGTCACCACCTTTGGATTTGCGCAGTTCGAAAGTACGCTCACGCTGCTCACGCAGCGATTCGGCTACAGCAGCCGCTGGAATTATCTGCTGTATGCCTATGTCGGATTTGTCCTGTCGCTGGGCCAGGGAATGCTGGTCCGCAGGCTGCTCCCGCGAGTGGGTGAGAAGCGAATGGCCGTATCCGGCGTGGGTCTGATGACGCTTGGCTTCTGCCTGCTGGGCATCACCGGGATGGGAATTCTGCCTGGATCAGCATTGTGGCTGATTCTGCCCGTGGTGGTGATCGGGTTTTCGGCAGTGACACCTTCGGTGAACTCGCTGCTTTCCCAGGCGGCTGGTGAGGACGAACAGGGGGCAGTCCTGGGCAGCGGTCAGAGCCTTTCTTCTCTGG
This sequence comes from Planctomycetaceae bacterium, assembly GCA_023260695.1. Taxonomy (GTDB): domain Bacteria; phylum Planctomycetota; class Planctomycetia; order Planctomycetales; family Planctomycetaceae; genus SXXK01. The sequence goes on along the minus strand of JALQUR010000014.1, from coordinate 9,989 downwards.
CGCGAATTCTGGGCCCACTGCTCGGAATACCGCTGCTGCGACAGTCTGTCTCGATGCCCTACTTCCTGGGAGCGATCCTGATCATGCTGGGCGGTATCCTGATCGCTCGATATCGTGTGCCTGCGGCAGCTTCGGATTCCTCCACGGCATCGTCCGCACCCTGAGGCAGATGTATGTTGCATGAGGAACCATCTGCACCGGCCGCACGTGGGCGCCGCAATATTCTGCTCACCGTCAGTTACGACGGCACAGCGTACAGCGGCTGGCAGATCCAGCCCGGACACGACTCGGTTCAGCAGCAACTTGAGCAGGCTCTGCTGCAGGTCACAGGCGAACCGCGACGAATCCTCTGTGCAGGACGAACAGACGCCGGAGTGCATGCGCTGGCCCAGGCGGCCAGCTTCACAACCGACAGCACAATTCCCGCAGCTCGTTTCCAGAATGCACTGCAGACAGCGTTACCGGACGACATCACAATACTGCGATCGCAGGAAGTGGCCGCAGAATTTCATGCCACGTATTCTGCCGTCCGCAAGACATATCGATATCTGATGCAGGACCGTGGAATTCTGCCGCCGTTTCTGCGGGCCTACTGCACTGTCCCGGGATTCGCACTGGACGCCGATCGCATGCAGCATGCCGTCCAGCACTTACTGGGCACTCATGATTTCCGCTGCTTCGAAAGCCATTATCCGAACAAGCAGACAAGTGTCCGCACGATCGAACGTGCCACTGTTTATCGCACAACAGCACAGAATCTGTGGCAGGCAGAGCACAACTGGCGAGACCCGCATGAACGTGAAGCCTCGACCGCAGCGACGGACGGCCCGATCATCGTCTGTGAATTTACGGCCGACGGATTTCTGTACAACATGGTCCGTGCAATTGCCGGAACACTGATTGATATCGGTCGCGGCAAGTGCCCGGAAGATTTCCTCAGCACGGTCATTCGTTCTCAGGATCGCAGCCTTGCGGGCATGACAGCTCCTCCGCAGGGACTGTATCTGGTGTCGGTTGAGTATCCGGAAGATCTCCTGCAGCCACCGACAATCGCGAACACCGACTGCAACTGATCGACCGGGGAGCGGCAGGCGCTGCCCCGTTGCAGCTGCATGCCCTGGTACGTGCGGACCGCACCTGCCGCTGTCCACCGAATTGACAACCGCATTCCGATTCAGTCTGCTGCACCAGAACAACTTACCGCAGCACCGTTCAGGAAATGACCTTCATGGGATCGGCAATTCTGGCCCTCGATCAGGGCACAACCAGTTCTCGCGCCATCGTGTTTGCTGCCGACGGCAGTATTCTCGCCGTTGCACAGAAGGAATTTGCTCAGCATTTTCCACAACCCGGCTGGGTGGAACATGACGCGGAGGAGATCTGGAAGACACAGCTGGCGGTTGCTCGCTCAGCGCTGAAGAAATCCGGGCTGAATGCAGGAGACATCGCCGGCATTGGAATCACCAATCAGCGTGAAACGACTGTGCTCTGGGATCGTCGCGATGGTCGACCAGTTCATCACGCCATTGTCTGGCAGGATCGTCGCACGGCCGAGCACTGCGGACGTCTGCAGCAGGGACAATACGCGGATGCGTTTCGCGAACGGACGGGGCTGGTGCTGGATTCCTACTTCTCCGGCACCAAAGTCGCATGGATCCTGAAGCACGTTCCGGAAGCCCGGCAACTGGCCAGGGACGGCCATCTGGCGTTCGGAACCATCGACACCTGGCTGCTCTGGAAACTCACCGGCGGTCGCGTGCATGCCACCGACGTCAGCAATGCATCGCGAACGCTGATGTGCAACATTCATGATCTGTCATGGGACACTGAACTGCTCAGGGCGCTGCAGGTCCCCCAGTCTGTGCTCCCGCAGATTGTCAGTTCCAGTGAAGTCTACGGTGAAACGGACGCAAAGCTGTTTGGCAGATCGATTCCTGTTGCCGGAATCGCAGGCGACCAGCAGGCCGCACTCTTCGGCCAGCTCTGCACGAAACCTGGCATGGTCAAAAACACATACGGCACCGGATGTTTCATGCTGATGAACACCGGAAAGACGCCACAGGCATCCGCCAGCAACCTGCTCACCACCGTGGCGTGGAAGCGTGCCGGCCAGACTGAATATGCTCTGGAGGGCAGTGTGTTCATTGCCGGTGCAGTGGTGCAGTGGCTGCGTGACGGACTGGGGATTATCCGCCGTTCTGCTGATGTGGAACAGCTGGCTTCCAGCGTTCCGGACAGCGGTGGAGTTTACGTGGTTCCGGCCTTTGCGGGTCTGGGAGCACCACACTGGGACCCCTTTGCTCGCGGACTGATCAGCGGACTGACGCGAGGATCCAGCGGTGCACACATCGCCCGCGCTGCCCTTGAATCCATAGCCTTCCAGGTTGCCGACGTGCTGGACTGCATGAAGCATGATTCCGGGATTCGGATTCGCAGCCTGCGCGTTGACGGCGGGGCTGCCGCCAACGATCTGCTGATGCAGTTCCAGGCAGACCTGCTGGGTGTTCCGGTGGTACGATCGCAGGTCACCGAAAGCACGGCGATGGGTGCGGCGCTGCTCGCCGGACTGGCCGTCGGGGTCTGGAAGTCTCCGCAGGACTTTGAGAGTCACTGGCAGATCGATCGCACATTCGAACCAGGGCGGGGACGAGCGGAAGTCAGGGCACTGCGTGCGGGCTGGAATGAAGCACTGGAGCGAGCGAAGCTGAGGCCTGACAACTGACAGCGGACGACCGCACTCAGATTGCTGGCAGACATGCACTGCCAGCACACCTGCGTCAGGCAGTTTCGCCGCAGTTCACCGTCACTGTCTGATCTCCGACATCGTGATCATCCACGGGGAAGTTGGCAAACTGCACGGTGGAATTGCGATCGAACCAGTCTGCGATCAGAGGTTCTGCTTCGGGACTGGCCGTGGAGCGGGTCATGACTGTGCGACCACTGCTGACAGCACGAATTTCTCCATCGTCGATGATCAGCTGTCCGCGACGAAATACGTAACGTGGAAACCGGAACATCTGCTCCGGGTCATCGTGACGGCTGTAGACGGTGACGTCCGCATCGGCCCCCGGCCCAAGATGCCCTTTGTTCACAAGCCCCAGCATTCTGGCCGGTGCCGCTCGAGTAATGATGGCGATCTCCGCCAGAGTATACTCCCGCTGCAGATCACCGAGGGTACACGCGGCACGGACGCGTTCGGGCATCCGCTGCAGGTATTCCTCGCGGCGAGAGCGATCCATCAGCAGAGCGATGATCTCCGGGTACGCCAGGAATGAACCGCCGTTGGGATGATCTGTACTCATGGCAATCTGCCACGGATTCCGAACCAGCAGATACCACTCCAGTCCCGCAGCCCACTGCAGGCTGTGCACAAAACTCCGATCGCGATATTCAATCGGAACAATTCCGCAGCCACCCTCCAGTTCCACTTCACCATTGAACCACCGTTTCCCGGTGACCTGGTGCAGGTAGTATCCCAGTGGTCCGTCTCCGGTCATGCTGGTGGTCTCACCAAACATGACCTGGCCGACGTCGACGGTGAGCTGAGGGTGGGAATTGACGTAATCCGCGAGATCCGGCACACGCGAACAGAATGTGCTCTGATCATCCGCTGTCCCGCCATAGCTGTGGAACTGGATATGAGTCAGATGTGCCCGCGATCCCTCCGTAGCCTGCATGGTCTGCAACGTGGTGCTCCAGTTGCCCGGCATCCCCAGCTGATTACAGTGCACATGAATCGGGTGCGGCAACTGCAGGCGATCCGCTGCGGCAGCCATCTCCCGGATAATCGTGCGCGCAGTCATCCCGGGAAACGGCAGTTCTTCATCCAGACCGCAGAAGTTACGTCCCCCTTCTTTCCAGACTTCCACACCACCCGGATTGACAAGCTTTACTGCATATCCGCCGGTTGCGTTGAGCAGCCAGGAAACCGTGCCATCGAGCAGCTCCGGATTCCCGTCACGCAACCGTTCCATAATCAGATGGTTGTTCCCCATCATCACGTAAAAGCCGGCGTCCAGGAGCGGTGTATCCTGCAGTTCGTCGTGGGCGTGTCGAGCACCAATCGGCGGGACCGCTGCATCGAACGCAGTCGTATACCCCAGCCCGGCGTACAGATAACCTGTCGCAAAAGTCGACGGCACGCTGCCGAGTGTTCCGGAACGAGTGAGTGATGTGCGAGGAATCGGAGGCGTGCTGCGGCGCTGCTGCGGCAGCATTTTGCGAGCGGTATTCACCTTGGGGCCGGCAATGTGACAATGCATGTCGACACCGCCGGCCATCAGCACCATTCCCGTCACATCAATTGTGACCTCGGCCCGTTCGTCAGGGTCAGCCGGTGGCGAGATAATTCGGCCATCCTGCATCCACAGGTCCGCGACCGTACCGTCCACGCCATTGGCGGGGTCGCAGATCATTCCTCCCTGCAGACATGTGCGGCTCATGATTTGGCTGATACCTGGAGAACAAGTAAACGCTGTCGATCTCTCAGTCTGCCGAAATCCGGCAGTTTGAACAATTCCCGTTTCCCCCTGCCGCGGTCCGGGAGAGCGCAAATCTGAATATGTCCACACTGAGCAGCAATTGCCTCTGCCATTTCTGCCGGTTAGATTCTGCTTCCGCCAGGAAAGACAGGTCACAACCTTGCCACCGCAGAACGAACACTGGAACTGACATGACACCGGAAGAGCTGTTGCAGAGCTATCAGGATGGGGCAGTACGACTACAGGAACGTGTTGCGCAGGTTCCGGCTGCGACATGGCAGGATCATCCCATCGCGGGTACCTGGTCCATCGCCGAAGTGATCTGCCATCTCGCTGACTTTGAAGTCATCTTCGCCACCCGCATGAAACAGGTACTCGCCGAAGACAATCCTCCGTTACCGGGTGCGGATGAAAACCAGTTTGCCGCTCGCCTGAATTACTCCAGCCGCGACGTTGCAGCAGAGCTGCAGCTGATTGTCCTGCAACGACAGCAGATTGCCCGGATTCTCAGCGCGACGGATCTGGAAGACTATCAGCGGACGGGAGTTCACAGTGAGGCGGGGCCCGTCACACTTGAAACGCTGCTGGAAAAAGCGATCGCGCATCTGCAGCATCACCTGACATTCGTGGAGCAGAAGGTGCAGGCCATTCTGGCTGCAGGCTGAGCAGCGGCATTTTGTGTTCTCCTTGACAATGCCAGCCTCGATACCCGCCGGAACAGTGCCATCGCAGCCGGCAAATCGGTATGCTTGTGGCCTGCCCCGGCAGTCGCTGAAGACCCGCCCGGCAGGTTCTCTGCTGTCACCGCAGCGCAGAATAGCACAACATCCGCTCACATCAGGCTCAGGAACCGCAGCATGTCCGCCACGAATCGAACGACTTCAGTCACGATGCTGTTGCTGACTGCGTTGTTTGTCTGCACGCAGGTCAGCCATGCTGACGAACATTCACCGCAGACGCTCCGCGTGATCACTCACAATGTCTGGTATGGATTCACAAAGAAGTCCGAGCCTCGGTATTCCAGCTGGAAACGCTGGATGCAGGCTCAGGCTCCGGACGTTGTCTCACTGCAGGAACTGAACAGCTACACCGCGGAACGACTTGCGGCCGATGCGGCCTCCTGGGGACACGCTCATTCCGTGCTGCTCAAGGAAGATGGCTTTCCGACCGGCATCACATCCCGCTATCCAATAACCGATGTCCGCCGAATTCGTGACGGATTCCACCATGGACTGCTGCGCTGTCGCATTCAGGGAATCTGGTTCTACGTAATCCACTTCCATCCTTCCAATTTCCAGTGGAGGATTGATGAAGCAGCGTTGCTGAAGCAGGACGTGGAATCCCTCCCGGATCCGCATCCACGAATCGTGCTGGCGGGCGACTTCAACGGATTCTCTCCCTTTGACCAGTCGCGGTACGATAGCGACAGGCAACTGGTTCCGTTCTTCGCAGGGCTCGACAAAAAGAACCCTGAAGCTCGCAATCTCAACGCCGGCCGCATTGATTACGGCGGACTGCAGGCGATCGCGGACCAGGGATACATCGACCTGATTGCCAGCCGTCGCTCTCCACAGCTGCCGTTCATGGGGACCTTTCCCGGGCAGCTTGTCAACGACCAGGATCACGGGACAGACCGCAGGCTGGACTACATCTTTGTGTCACCGTCATTGCAGGATCAGGTTGTCTCCGCGGCAATTCTGCGTGACCCGACCACTGAGATGCTCTCCGACCACATTCCGGTCACCGCCACCATCCGACTGCGTGAACCAGCGACACGGCAGTCCGTCTTTGCATCAGAGCCACGCATGCTGCAGGAGACCGGAGCCGGTGAAGGGCCGGCGTGGCACCCGCAGCTTGGCTTGCTGACCAGCGGTGAGGGACATATCAATCAACGAACACTGGCGGGCAGCCAGAGCATCTGGTTCCGGGATGCTGGTTCGAACGGCCTGCGGTTCGACGGACAGGGCAACCTGGTGATCTGCCAGTCTGCGCAGCGGCGGATGGCCCGACGTCGTCCCGACGGCTCTTTGCAGATCCTGGCAGACCAGTATCAGGGAATGAAATTCAATACGCCGAACGATCTGGCGATCGATGGTCAGGGACGCATTTACTTTACAGACCCCCGCTACGGTGATCGGTCCACAATTGAAATGGTGGACGAAGCCGGCAGGCAGGTGGAAGGCGTTTACCGGATCGATCCTGACGGAACCGTGGCTCGCATCATCACTCACGAAGTAGATCGTCCCAACGGAATCGCAATCACCTCAGATGACCGTTATCTGTTTGTCGCGGATAATAACAACAACGATATCGGCGGTGCCCGAAAGCTCTGGCGGTTCAATCTGAATCAGGATGGCAGCATTGATGCCGCAACACAGACACTGATTCACGACTGGGGCAGCACCCGCGGACCGGACGGTATGAAGCTGGATACAGCTGGCCGTCTGTATGTTGCAGCCGGGCTGAACCGACCGAACCTCCCCAGTGAAACGGCCGATCCGCCGACTGCGGGAATCTACGTGTTTTCTCCGCAGGGAGAGCTCCTGGAATTCGCCCCCATACTCCGCGACGAAACAACCAACTGTGCCTTCGGCGGTCCAGACGGAAAAACTCTGTTTGTTACGGCGGGGGGAACGCTGTGGAGTATCCGCACGCACACTCCGGGTCAGGTCCACTGAGCAGCGTCTGCAGTCCGAGCGCTGTTCACAGCGGTGGCTGTTGCGGCAAACCGTCATCAGCGCTGCCGGGAACAATCCGCTGCGGCCCCTGTTCTGCCACTGTGCTCAGGCAATGATGCCGTGCACAACATTTCCGAAGACGTCGGTCAGACGTTCTTCGCGTCCCTGGTGCAGCCACGACAGCTGCGTGTGGTCAAACCCGAGCAGATGCAGAATCGTGGCATGCAGATCATGCAGATGGACCCGATCCTGAACAGCTTCAAAACCGAAGTCATCGGTGGCCCCCCAGGTCATCCCGCCGCGAACGCCACCGCCGGCCAGCCACATGGAGAATCCATAGGGATTATGGTTTCTGCCCGGAGCATTCTGGCCTTCGCTGAACGGCATGCGACCGAATTCACCACCCCAGACCACGAGCGTTTCATCCAGCATGCCGCGCTGTTCCAGGTCGGCGAGCAGTGCTGCAATCGGCTGATCAACCTCCGCTCCGTGTCTGCCGTGGTTCTTTTCAATGCTTTCGTGAGCATCCCACGTTTCTTCCAGATGTCCACCACCCGAATAAAGCTGCACAAATCGCACACCACGCTCCACCAGTCGCCGAGCGACCAGGCAGTTGCGGCCGAATTCATCAGTCGGTTCCCTGCCGAGTCCATACATCTGCTGCGTCGTCTCGGACTCCTCACTCAGGTCCACCGCCTCTGGTGCTTCTGACTGCATCCGGAATGCCAGTTCGTAGGAATTCACTCGCGCCGCCAGATCATCCGCTCCCGGACGCATTCGCAGGTGCCGTTCGTTGAGTTCAGCCAGCAGATCCAGCTGTGATCGCTGCGCTGCGCGGGTCATCCAGCGCGGGCCCTTCAGGTCCAGAATCGGATCGCCCACCGGACGAAACAGTGTTCCCTGATAGGCAGCGGACATAAACCCGCTGGACCAGTTGGGCTGCCCGCTGATCGGTCCGCCGCGTTTGTCCAGAATCACCACGTAACCGGGAAGGCTCTGGTTTTCGGTACCCATCCCGTAGGCACACCACGCTCCCAGGCTGGGACGACCAATGAACGTCTTGCCGGTATTCATGGCGACCAGCGCGGATCCATGTGCATGACTGTCGGTGTGACAGGAATTGATCACAGCCAGTTTGTCGGCATGCTCACGGACGTTCGGGAAGTAGTCTGAGATCATCAGACCACTTTCTCCACCGGGCCTGAACGGACGAAACTCCGGCGTCAGAAACCCAACCCTTCGACCGCCGGAATTGATGTATTCCCGATCGGGCGGCAACGGCTTTCCGGCGTACTGAGTCAGTGCCGGTTTGTGATCGAAGGTATCCACCTGGCTGGGTGCACCATTCATCATCAGGAAGATGCAGGCCTTCGCACGCACGGGGAAGTGCGTGGGGCGAGCTGCCAGCGGTCCGTCCCCGACACGACGTGGTGCCGCTGTCGCCTGGTCCTGCTGCAGCATCGCTGCAAGTGCGGTGCCGGCAAATCCACCGCCCATTTCCCAGACCAGTTCTCGCCGAGTTGTACCACAGGGAAAACCTGCCATCATTGCCTCAACTTCCGTACTCGCTGCACCGGACGCAGTTCCGCCATGCAGCATCGTTTCAGAATCAGGCCCTCAAATGCAAGCCTGACACCCTGCGGTGTCGGGCACCTCGCGGCATTCTGCTTTCCGTGCGATCGCAGCCTGCATACTGCCACGGAATCTGATACGCTCAGAAGCACAGATTTCTGTCCCAGCGAATGTATCCACTCCCGTTTTCGGAGACTGTCTGATGCTCCCTGCACTTCAGCGGATTGCCGTACTGATTCTCCTGGGCTTCTGCCTCGGCCCCCCACGTACTGCTCAGGCCGAACTGCTGGCCGGGACCGGCCGCATGGATATCACGCGGCAGACATCCCCGTTCAACGATCCGCTCTATGCCAAGGCCCTGGCACTTCGCAGCGGACAGCAGACGCTGGTCCTGATCACGGTCGACGCCGTCTCTATCGGCAGGATCGGTTACATCCGGGATACCTATCTGCAGCAGGTGCGGGATGCATTGCAGCAGGAGCTGGGAATCGCCCCCGAAGCCGTCTTTGTCAACGCCAGTCATTGTCATGGAATCGTCTGTGAGGATGTTGCCGAACGCACCATTACAGCTGTCCAGGAAGCTGTCCGGAATATGGTTCCCGTTCGAGCCGGTACCGGTGTGGGGCAGGAAGTCCGGATCATGGAGAACCGTCGACTGCTGCTGCATGATGGCAGTGAAACGGACGTCCGCCGGGCGTATTCGATGCCCTGGGACGATGAGGTTGCTGGGATCGGTCCCGTTGATCCGGAGATCGGGCTGCTGCGACTGGAACGCTACGACGGGACTCCACTGGCGGTGATCTACAACTTTGCCTGCCACCCGATTCACGGTGTTCCGTCCGGACTCAGCTCCGCGGACTTCCCCGGATTTGCATCGGCTGTCATCGAAGAGAATCTGGGATATGACTGTCTGGCATTCTTCATTCAGGGATGCGCCGGAGACATCAACCCGGTGATCTACAAGGATGTTTCCACACCGCACGATTGTGAACCGTTTGGAAACATGCTGGGGCTGAATGTGCTGCGTGGCCTGCGCACCATTCCTGCGGATCAGATGCAGACCGATCCTGAACTGCAGGTACTCAACCGATCGCTGGAGCTTCCGCGTGCAGAAGATTTCCAGACGCGACTTGATGCACTGGAACAGAAACAGGAACAACTTCTGTCGCAGCTGGGTGGAACAGATCTGAATTTCCGCAACTTTCTGCCACTGTATCTGCAGCACAAACTGAACCCGGACCATCCCACATTCTATTCT
>JALQUR010000601.1 GCA_023260695.1 Planctomycetaceae bacterium | reverse complement strand
GGCCTGCAGGGACCGATCGACGACGCCTTCATGTCGTCGTTTATAGCCGTTCGCGGCACCGGAACTGCCGCAAATCAGACGGCAGGCCACTGGGCCGAACAGCAACTGACGCTGTTCCAGGAGGAGTATGCAAAGTGGATGCGGGCCGATATCCGCGTTATTGATGATGCTGAGGTTACCGCAGAGCATCTGGAGCGAAATCACCTGATTCTGTTCGGAGATATCGGTTCCAACAGCCTGATCGCGAAGGTCTTCAGCAAAGACCGAATTCCGCAAGTGTCGCAGAATAGTGAGTCAGTCTGGGTTCACCGGACAAATCCCCCCTTGAACTGGAACAGGCAGCAAATCTCGATTGGTCAGCACACCTGGCCATCAGAAGGTCACGGTCTGTGTGCAATTTTCCCGAATCCGTTCAACCCCAGGAAATACGTGGTGCTCAATTCAGGGCACACTTTTCATGAGCAGGATTTCCTCGCATCCAATGCCTGGCTGTTTCCGCGTCTGGGAGATGTCGCAGTCTTTCAGCTGCAGCCGGAGATGGACCTTCGCAAGGCCGAGCCCGTCTGGTCGGACGTGTTTTCGGCCGACTGGAAGGTCCGTGAACAGACCACGGAGTGAACCGTTCGTTTCCGTCTTTGTGACCGGTACTGACCGGACCGCGGTTCCCAAGCAGAATACCGTGGTGCCGGGACAATACCGTGGACGGACTGGTCCTTTGCAGTAGTCCGAGTCGACGCAGTAGTCCGAGTCAGCTCTGCCGCTGCGGGTGTGATTGCTGCGGTGGACGGCAATTTTACCAGCAGCCGCTTCCAGGGACCTGCGGATCACCCTGGCCAATCAGTGACCTGCGATGCATGTCATCCGTGCGATGCACTATTCACTGAGCACTGTTCAGGTCCGGTCGCAGACGGACGGCATCGCGGAGGTAAACATGCTCGATGTCTGCCGGAGCACGATCTGAGTTGACGTGCAGCAGGATGCGAATACAGCGGGGCATGGATCCGGGTACCGGAATTTCCTGAGCGCACAGGAGCGGCACATGGTGCATGCCCATTGCCCGCGCGGCTTCCGCAGGAAAGGCGGAAGACACGTCTGCGGTGGTGGTAAAGACGGCAGAAATCACGTCGTCGTAACTGGCAATCTGATTGCGACTGAGGATTGCTTCCATCAGTTCTCTGGCCGCACTCCGTACCTCGTCCGGCTGATCCTGTTCGATCGTGATTGCCCCTCGAATACCGCGAATCGCCATCGCCCCGCTCCACCTTTTTCCATGCCTGGTTCTGAGACCTGACATTCTGATCGTTTCGAGTGAACTCGCAAGCGACAAACCTGCTGGTCGCCGTGATCGGGAAATTTGCGAGATCTCGTTCCGGTCATACCGAAACGCGCGACCAGTTGCAGACAATCGACTGCCTCAGGGTGACTTTCACAGATTGCGGTGCTAGTCTCCAGCCGGATTGTCAGCTCTGCGGCGACATTCCGCCTGTATCGGCGATCCTCACACAACGTGGTGCGATCGACCTGCAGTTCCTGTGATCCTGCAGTCAGGAAAACACGTCATGTCTCTACAGTCACTGCTGCCGCTGCTTTCTGATTCCGCCACGGGGCAACCGTTGCAGCTCAGTGACGATGGTTCCGCCCTGATTCGCTCCGACGGCCAGGTCGTGGGACAGATTCAGCAGCAGATACCGCGTCTGGTAAGCGATCAGCATCTGCAGACATTCGGGATGCAGTGGACTACTTTCGATGTTGCTCACGAGGATGAAGACCGGGCGACGTTTGCAGCCAAGACAGGAGTTGCAATCGCCGATCTTTCCGGAATGACAGTTCTGGATGCCGGCTGTGGCGGTGGTCGTTATACGCGAGTGTGTGGTGAGGCGGGGGCAACGGTGATTGCCGCCGACCATACTCGAGCGGTGGATCGAGCGGCCGAATTATGTGCTGGGCTTCCCCATGTCCACTTTCTGCAGGCTGATCTGAAGCGGCTGCCATTTCGCTCAGCCACGTTTGATTTTGTGTTTTCCATCGGTGTCATGCATCACGATTGCTGTACGCGGGAATTATTTGACGCTGTGGCACCACTGGTCCGGCCTGGTGGTCGTTACTCCGTCTGGCTGTACCGCCGAAATCAGTGGTGGCAGGAGCTCATCAATTCGGGAATTCGAGCGATCACATCACGACTCCCGACCGCGCTGCTGATGCCCTTCTGTGTGCTGGGTGCACTCCTTGGCGCTGTGCCACTGCTCAACAGGATCCTCAACAAATTCATCAGCTTCAGTACTCACCCCAGCTTCCAGAATCGCGTCTGCGACACGTACGACTGGTGGGCTCCCCGCTATCAGCATCATCACACCACGGAAGAACTGCTGAGCTGGTTTCGCGAAGCGGGCTTCAGCGACCTGCAGGTGCTGCCTCCCGAGAAGCAGGGTCGGCTCTACCGCCGACTCTGGGAATGGAATCTGCTTCCAGGCAGTGGCGTCAACGTAACGGGTGTGCGCCGCACCGACTGAATTGTCCGACTGGATTCTGTGGCCGCAACGGGTGCATCTGCAGGGCACACTGTATTAGAATCCTCACAGCCCGAATCAATTCGGCAACATCGCCAATGTGGAGCTTTCTGATGTCGCTCGTATTCCAGGTGCAGTTGCTTTTCCGCCGCAGGCTTTTCTTTCCTCTCCTGCTGGCTTTCCTGTGCAGCTGCGGGGCTGCAACAGCCCAGACCACTTCCGCCGGACTGCTGAATTTCTCTGCATCCGGTGATCGATTTGCCTGTTCCAACCGGGACAGTGGCACCGTCAGCATTGTTTCGTGGCCGGAACTCAGACTGCTGCGGGAAATTCCGGTCGGACATAAACCGGAGGGTGTCGCCTGGCTGGGCAAGTCAAACCGCCTCGCCTGCTGTGTCTACGGTGACGACGAGGTTGTCATTCTTGACGCAGATTCTGGCACTGTTGAACGCCGTATTCAGGTATTCGATGAACCTTATGGCGTCGTCAGCAATGCTGACGGCAGCCAGATCTATGTGACACTTGAGTATCCGGGGCAGGTCGTTCAGCTGGATCCGGAGCAGGGTAAGCAGCTGCAGCAGTGGTCCGCCGGGACAATGCCCCGAGGCATCTGCATCAGCGCTGATCAACAGCGAATTCTGGTCACCGAGTATCTCACGGCCATGGTTCGCGAACTGTCTACAGCAGACGGACGTGAACTGCGCACATGGAAGGGGGCATCCACCGATAATCTGGCTCGCCAGGTTGTCATCGCTCCCGGACAGCAGCGTGCCTACGTCACCCATATTCGCTCCCGGGTAACCGCAGCGCACGGAAGCGGGTCAATTTTCCCCTACGCCTCAGTGATTCGTCTGGATGGAGCGGAACAGGGAACGCGGCTGCGAGTTCCTCTGGATACCATTCGTGGAACTCGAGTGACCGCCAATCCATGGGACTGCGACGTCTCCCCGGACGGCAGAAATCTGGCTGTTGCATTTGCCGGGACAAATGACCTGTATGTGCTGAAGATTGTTGGTGACGATTATGTTGAACTTGATTTCGAAGCGTCAGTGCGCTGTGGTTCCAACCCCCGCGCTGTTCGTTACAGCCCCGACGGCAGCAGCTTTCTGGTCTACAACGCTCTCGACTTCAACGTAGTCTGTTACAGCCGGCAGACCGGACAGGTGACGGGCGAAGTCACCGTGACGGAGTGCCCTCTTGATCCTCAGATTCTGCTTGGCAAACAGTTGTTCTACACCGCCCTGCAGCCAATGACGGCACGGGCATGGATCTCCTGCAGCAGCTGTCACCCCGACGGTGACGCTGACGGTCGTACCTGGCAGCAGCCGGAAGGTCTGCGGAACACGCAGCCACTTGGTGGCCTGGCCTGGACCCACCCGCTGCACTGG
>JALQUR010000523.1 GCA_023260695.1 Planctomycetaceae bacterium | reverse complement strand
TGACTGCAGCTTTTGGTCTCACTCTGATGCCGAAGTTTCTGCAACGTACGCCGGCATACATCGACAACATCACCGCCGGCTCAATCGCAGAAGCAGCCGGACTTCGCCGCGGTGATCTGATTGTGCTCATCGGCGACAGCGTGATCACTGATGTCAATGACGTGGGGAAGCAGGTTTCCGGCTATCGCATCGGCCAGCAGATCTCAGTGACCGTCAGTCGCAGTGAGGAGCTGATCACGGTGGAGCTGAACAATCCAGCTGCAAAATAATCGCACCCCGTCTGGCCCGGTGTGGCACCGCGGCTGCATTGCCGCAGAGAGGCTGTTCAGACAATGTCTGTGGACACGACAGGAACTGCACTCGGAAACATCCACGCGAGGCGTTTCAGCAACTTACTGACCGATCCGGAATCCCCCACCTCCAACGTCCGATAATGTCCGTTATGTTAAGTTGCGATCGAAAAACGCCAGTGTTTTTGAGGATACCGGGCTTCTCCGCACTCTGCTCCGAATGCAACTTTGTGCGGATCAACTGCCGCAAATCTCAACCTACGGCCCCTGCAACTGCGGCTGCAGGCGATTCCGTAATGCTTCGTCCAGATCACTGATCCGGATGTCAGCCCGCTGTAACTGACGCAGGATGCGGATATCGAGGCGGCTGTTGATATCCGTACCGCTGTCAGGATCTGGCGAAAGTCCCATCGCATCGCTGTGCCAGTCTCGGACAACAGACTGTCGCACCGTCGGAGGTACACCGGCAAGAAACTCCTTTGCCCGCCGTTCCACTTCTGATGAGTCAGGATAAATGCCGGCGATCTGCTGCAGCAGTTCATTGTCACCAGCATCCCATTCCAGCTGGCTGCGAAAGAATCTGCGGAGTACTTCTTCAGCGAGCTGCGGAGTGGACTGATTCAGGCTGGAAAGTAATTCCTGCTGTTCTTCGGGAGTGGAATTCGTCAGAAGTCGCAGCGCTGCCGACTTCAGACGCGATCGGAGTTCCAGCGGAAGCTGATCCATGACTCTCTCCAGATCAGGCTGCTGCCGAACCGACTCCGACGCACCCGAAGCACCAGCTTCGCTCGTCCGCGCAGTCGCATCAGAAGACAGATCGAACAGATCATCCCAGCCTGAGGAACTCCCCAGTTCCATCTCTTCACCGGTCACCGGTGTGGCATCCTCAAGTTCGCGGAAATCGGTCTTGAGACGCTGATTGAAGTCTGACAGAACACCTTCCACAGTCTCAATCGACGATTCGGGAACCAGTTGCAGAATCAGCTGCGAGTGACTCAGAATTGTTGCGGCACCGTAGGCGGCATAAGTGCGCGCCGTCCACGGCCGAAACCGCTCCACAGTAATCAGAAAGTACATGATCGTCATACAGATGACGACCCCTTTCAGCAGACCCAGCAATGCCCCCAGGTTGCGATCCAGGCTGGAGAGTTTTGTTTTCACCAGCCAGTTGCCGATGATTCCTGCCCCTGCAAAGGAGCCGGCACACAGGGCCAGATAGACGATGAGCATAGCGATCCACTGCCTCAGCTGCGGCTGCTCCACCTGAATCAGCGGTTCCACCTGAGGAGCAAGCGAGCCTGCAAACTTGAAGCAAAGCAACAGCGCAACAGCCCACGAAAGCTGCGAAACCAGTCCTCGGGATGCCCCCGAAATCGTGGTCCACAGCAGGATGATCAGGACCGCAAGATCGATCGCCTGTGATTGATCCATAGGAGTTTTTCTGAGTCTGCCCTGGGAAGCCTGCATTAAGTATAGGCTGACCGGGCTGTTGAGCGAATCCCGATTTCTGACCACGAACTACCAGCAGCTGAGCCGTGATCGAGGCGGGATTTCGCCGATCCGGAGACAACTTTGCGCGCCCCAGTCAGAATTCGCGACGGCTGTCCAGCAGCAGTGTTACGGGGCCGTCGTTGAGCAGCCTCACGTCCATATGTGCCTGAAACGTACCGGTTTCCACAGGTACTCCCAGCCCGCGGAGTTCAGCCGCTACACTCTGATAGAGTTCAACAGCGAGTTCTGGCCGAGCAGCCTGCACGAAGCTGGGGCGACGTCCCTTGCGACAATCACCGTAAAGTGTGAACTGGCTGACCAGCAGAACTGCGGCATCAATATCGCCGAGCGAAAGGTTCATTTTTCCATCGGCGTCTTCAAAGACTCTCAGACCGGCAATTTTTCCTGCCATCCAGATGACATCCTGCTGCGTATCGTCCGCAGCAACCCCCAGCAGAACCAGAAAGCCCTTCCCGATCTCGCCGGTAATCTGCCCTGCCACCGTAACGGATGCCTCGGTCACCCGTTGTATCACTGCACGCATTTCCTGAGTCTCCCTTTCGGAGGCATCACACTACAGCTCAGACACGTCTGTCTGCAGCTGCAGAAATCGTTCAGGTTCAAGACCACCGAGATCAATGGCTGGAGCTTCATCACACAGCAGGGCGGCTGCAACTGCTCCCGTCCCGGGCGACATCTGCAGCCCGGAGCGAAAATGGCCGACGGCCACAAAGATATTCCTGCTGCCGGGCAGAAGTCCAATCGCAGGCAGTTCGTCCGGGCTTCCGGGACGCAGCCCTGCCCACTGATTCACCAGCGGAAGGTCAGCCAGTCCGGGCACCAGATCAGCCGCAAACTGCCTCAACCCGGCAATGCCGGCGTCCGTGGTTGCGACTGAAAACCCGGCGTGCTCCTCCGTCGATCCGATCAGAATCCGGCCATCACGTCGCGGAACCAGGTATCGCCGTTCACATTCAATGATCGTCGAAAGCAGCCCCGGTGGGCCCTGTAGCTGAGCGATCTGTCCACGAACAGGATGCACGGGCAATGAACAATCAAGGCCGGCGAGCAGATCGCCACTCCACGCTCCACTGCTGATCAGCATCCTGCTGAATTCGATTCGCTGCCCGTTGACGGCAATGGCATGCAGGTTTTCAGAACAGGGAAGTGCCGGGCAGCAGAGATCCTGCCGGACCGTAACACCGAGTTTACTGCATGCCTGCAGCAA
Organism: Planctomycetaceae bacterium; assembly: GCA_023260695.1. Lineage (GTDB taxonomy): Bacteria > Planctomycetota > Planctomycetia > Planctomycetales > Planctomycetaceae > SXXK01. Next base: position 8,894 of record JALQUR010000523.1, on the reverse strand, counting down.
TGCCTTCAGGTGTCTCGGGTTCCGCACCTGAGCCTGCTGCGGAAGTCTTACGGCGACGGACCAGCAGTCATTGATCTGCGGCAGGCTCTGCCGCAGATCCCTTTCGTCGAGCAGTTCAGCTTCAGCTCCGTCTGCTGTCCACTGCCGCACAGATTCGACTGCAGCTGCGGTATCTTCAAACAACAGGACCGAGCCACACTGATGATATTCATTATCATCACAGCCCAGGTCACGCAGTCTCTGATTCAGCTGCGGCCAGAGCTGACAGCTGAGCGAACGCAGGCGTGCTTCCGGAGAGAAAGCCTGAGTCACATATCCCGGTGGCAGCATTCCGGCACCGGCCCACGACGCCTGTCGCGCAGGTGCCCCCTGGTCGATGACGAGCACTTTCCGACCGCGGTCAGCAAGGTGAACGGCCGTTGTCAGGCCGATCACTCCCGCGCCAACAATCAGAATTTCAGTGGACGTCACTGCTGTCACGAATTCATGTCCGGTGAGAATGCGAATACGGGGAACCCAAAGCAAAGGCAGCCAGGCATTTCGAGCCGCACTGCCCCGAGCTGCTGTCCCCGGGGAAACAGCGTGCCCTGCTGCCTGAAACCACTAGTCTTCACCAATGCACCACAGAGTCTCTCGCCGCTGCAGTCCTTCTCCGGCAGCACTGCGGACATAGAGTCTGTTGTCGACCGCCACCAGCGATGCAAACGCTGAAGTTCCCAGCTGATTTCTCGCGATCTGTTCAAATCCGTCCGGCGTTGCACGGATGACCCAGATACTGCCATCTTCACTGGAAGCAAAAATGCGATCCCCGATGAGCAGTGGAGATGCAGAAACCGGCCCCCGCAGTCGTCGCTTCCACTTCTCCTCACCGGTTGAAACATCCCAGCAATAAAACACACCCTGGTCACTGAATGCGTAGATGTGCCCCTCGTGCACAAGCATTGACTGCTCATAGCACTTCACCTTGTTCTTCCAGACCACACCTGATCCATCGGAACGAACAGCGGCGGTTTCCGGATCCGGGTAACCACCACTGGCAATGACGATATCATCAGTCCAGATGCAGGTCCCGCAGGTGGCCATTGTCAGACACGGGGTTGTCCAGAGCTGATTTCCTGTCTGCGGATCATAAGCCGCAATCTGATGACTTCCGTTGAGCAGTAGCTGCTGCCGCCCGCCAGTCTGAGCGACGACAGGTGATCCCCAGTTGAGCATCCGAGGCCGTTCCTGCAGCCAGACAGTACTGCCATCCTGCAGTGCCAGCGCAGTCACCCATGAACTGGTATCGCACTCACCGGTGACGATCAGGGTTTCACCGAAAACAGTCGGGGAAGCGGCATAGCCATATTCATAGATTCTGGGACTGAATGCCCCTGCTGTTTTTCTCCAGATCGGCTGCCCCTCAAAATCCAGAGCAATCACTTCGATCTGACCATGGTGACAGAACACTGCGTAGATCTGCTTTCCATCAGAAGCCGCAGATGCTGAAGCGTGGGTATTCTTTGCATGCAGTTTTGGAAATCCCCCATGGCTGACCTCAGTGAGCCAGAGTTGTTTTCCGGTTGATCGCTGAAACCCGACGACGGCCTGAACCTGCCGGCCTTCATCCGCAGTGCAAAGAACAATCAGATCTCCCACAATCAGCGGAGAACTGTGCCCACGCCCCGGAACATCCACTTTCCAGAGCACATTCCTGCTGGCGCTGAATTCTGAGGGCACACCGCTCATCGCTGCTGTGGCATTCAGACCATCCGGCCCCCGCCACTGTCGCCAGTCATCGGCCACAGCGGCGACCGACATGGCTATCCAAAGTGGCAGAACAAGAGAAATCCCTGTTGCTCGCATCGCTGCAGTGATTCGCATGACAGACATCCTGTTGGCTATGATGAGGCCAGCCGCCTGACCTGAAAGCAACACTCTGGTTCTCGGGCTTTCATGGCTGACACCGGAGATTCGTGATCGGGATCGCCTGCGTCAAGGACACCATTCGCAATCTGCGACCGATCTCCCGTTCAGAAATTCCAGCACAGCCTGCAAGGCCACCGAGCCATGCGGTGGAGACCTGTGCCCCCCCCCTGCCCCGACATCGCCGCTGGATGCCGCTGAGCACGTTTTTCTCCACTTCGCATCTGCAGATTGTCGGCAAATGAAAACTCACTGCCTGCGGATGCAGGAATTCCTCAACCCTGCTACGCTCGGGAAGAGATACTGGCCATCACAGGCAGGAATCACGGGACTTCAGACGTACACACTTCCGCAGTCCTGTCAGCCCGTGGTGGCAGATCTGGCTCCGCTGCAGGCACTCGGACCCCACGAAAATGCCTCGTCAGCCTCAGGATCTGCCACTTCGAAATTCTCACAGTCACGCTGATCCCCAGCGGGATCTGCAATGTCCGGCAACGAAACTCATTGGTTATCTGCGGAGTCAACAAGTTTGAGTGGCGAACTGAATCAGCAGCGACAACTGTGGGTACTTCTCTTCGACGAGCTGACATTCACCGACCTCGGTCTTCCTTCCGTCGGTCGCGGGATTTCACAGGAATTCCAGAGTCGGTCCGTGAGTTTTGAACAGTATTACGTTCAAAACCTGCAGGCATCCCTGCATGTCACCCAGGCACTGCAGGCAGTACTGCAGCCACTGAACTCGCTGCCTGCTGCAGTACCTTCAGTTGTCATTCAGTTTGATGCTGTCAGTGGTGAGGACCTTGCTGAACTTCGTGGGGTGACAGCATTAATCCATGCTGATTCAACCGCACCTGCCGACCTCAGGAGTGCTCCCGAAGTGCAGGAATGTCAGCTCTGTATCTGCCTGCTTCCCGCAGCACGATTCCTCGAAACGGAACTCTTCGAGCAGCTGATTCGCACCATCGAGGCAGGTTCGTATGGAAGCGATTCCGTCCCCCCTGAGATTCTGGTCACTGCACTTCGCGGCAGAAGATCACTCCCCGACACTTCAGCCGGGCCCGATGAGTCACTGATGCACGTGCCGCTGCTCTATACCGGAGACCGACGAAATACGGATGCGGTTCAGGGAATCTGCGGCAGCGAAGATCTGCCATTAACCATCGTTGACCTGCTGCAAATCAATGGAACAGCAGACGAGGCTGCTGCAGCAGACGATTCCACAGCGTTCAGTACAGATCCGCTCAGTCTGCTGCAGGTCATGCGTGCTGCAGAAGTGACAGAATCCCGACGGCTTACAATACGTGGTGATCACTGGACTGCATATCGAACCAGTGATTGCCTGGTCTGGAGCCCCTGCACGCGGCATGCGGCGCTGGACACCATGGACGCAGCTCAGCTGTTTCTCAAACCGGAGGACCGCTGGAACAGGAATGATGTCTCCAGAGCCTATGCAGTGATGCTTGAAGCTGTTTTGAGCGCCGGAAAACGTGCCGAACTGTGAACCCACTCAGCCGAGCTGAGACGGAGCAGACAGCAGTGCGTGGACTCGCAGAGTTGCAGCAGTGCAGATTTGTCCGGCGGGCGGACTGCACCGCCCTCCCCGCCAGCAGGCTGGGTGGCCATGATTCAGATCATATCGAGCTTACGATGCCGGCGAACGGGCGGTCGAGCACAGTCGGAACACATCCCGTGAACTTCCAGCCGATGTCCACTCATCCGAAAACCGTGTTCGGCAGCAACTTTGACCAGCACGTCTGAGATTTCAGAGTTCTTGAACTCCACCAGCTGATTGCACTTTGTGCAGATAAAATGGTCGTGCTGCGGATAGCCGTAATCGTGCTCGTAGACTTCTCTGTCATTTGAGCGAGCGACGCGACGGATCAGCCCGGCGTTTTCCAGCTCCCGCAGGGTCCGATAAACGGTCGCCCTGCTTACGCGTCCCCCATCTCTGCCAGGCTGAGTCAGACGGGAGACAATCTGATCCGAATCAAAGTGCTCATGGTCTGCGAAGATCTCACGCACAATCGTTTCACGTTCCTGCGTCAGACGTTTGCTGCGAGTGGAGAGGAATTCACGGAATTTCTCTACCGGAGAAACTGTGACTTCCTGCATTTCCAGTTCGGAACCAGACTGATTGCTCACGATACCCTGTTTCAGTGATGAGGTCGCTGGAGTGGGCTGAAGGAACTGCGGTGCGCAGACAGTGACCGAGTTATTCTTGTCTTGCGACTCTTGAATTACAGCAGCACATCAAGGAATGCCGCAGATTCACAGCGAATTCGACAACTCGGGAATACTCATCCGGCCACAGCCAGGGACCGATCACTCGTCCTCAAATGCACCTCGCCGCAGCATTCTGGCGACTGCAACTTCAAGGATTTCATCGGAATCATAATCACCGGCCTGCACAGCTTTCTGGATTGCCTGCAGCCGTTCTTCGCGGCTGGCATACTGCCGGTCCCCCACTGTCAGTACGGGGCGATCCGTCCGCGCGGCAGAGACAGGTTCGCCACTGTTCTGCGGTGAAGTATTCGCTGAGTCGTGATCTGTTCGTTCAGAGCTCATATTCTGCAACAAGCCAATACGGTGCAAAAGTGCACGCGATCCAGAAGCACCGGGTATCCGAACGCCTGCCACACCATTTCAGAACTCGGATCCCTGCGTTACATCTGCAGTCGTGCAGCACCGATTGTCGCCGTTACGGCACACTGCAGTTCGGATGCCTTTCTGCTGATTTGGTCAGCAGCAGTACCCTGCAGCAGCACTGAACTCGCTCAGCGTAACGAGAGTTGGAGCAGCACCACTGCAGTGTGATCCTAGGGGGCAGGAACCCTGCAGTCCAGCATCTGCACAGAAGTTGTTGCTGTTGCTCGACTTCAGTTTGAATCGGCCGTAGTGAAACGGACGCATGAGATCCGCGTCTCCTCTTTTTCCCAATCGAGCAGACAGCACTGAAATGGTTCGGCTTGTGTCGATCCCGCAGGTCCGTTGGGTAGAATTATTGACTCTTCTCTGGTGGACCACAGCGGCACAGTACTCTCAGGATCGGCCCTCAGGGTCAACGTGCGGATGGGTTCCATATCACCTGCTGAATCGGCACAATGACTGCATTGTGGAGATTCTGCAGATACTCCGGAACATGAATGAAGAATACGAGGAGCGGTTGATGGTCCGGTCTCAATTCACAGCAGCGTCGCTGGCAGCATTTCTGATTCTGCTCTTTACTGCTTCAGTTCCGGCAGCAGACCCTGTGTCCGAACTGTCGGCATGGCTTGGTCAGCAGACCCTCGATGATGCGGCACTGCAGCAAATCACCGCTGAACCATTTGCAGCCACTGCCCTTTCCGGCGAGCAGGCAGAATCCGCAGCAGCAGCGCTCTGGAAGGCTCGCGCTGAATTCCTCAGGGCAGATCGCAGCGGCGAACAGGAAGCCAGAGAAATCATACTTGGTGAACTCCGGATGCCCTTCTGGTTTCGCCGTTTCGGAGAGCCAGGTCCGAGTGGTGCCCGACTGTTTATTTCCATGCACGGCGGCGGCGGTGCTCCGGCCCCGGTCAATGACCAGCAGTACGAGAATCAGAAACGCCTGTATCAGCCCCCGGAAGGAATCTATCTGGTTCCACGCGCCCCCACCAACACGTGGGATCTCTGGCACCAGACGCACATCGATGAATTCTTCGAGCGACTGATTACTAATCTCACAGTGCTGGAGAATGTTGATCCGGACAAGGTGTACATCATGGGTTACTCGGCTGGTGGTGATGGCGTCTACCAGCTGGCCCCTCGAATGGCTGATCGCCTGGCAGCTGCAGCAATGATGGCAGGGCATCCGAACGAATCACGTCCGGAAGGACTGCGCAACATAGGCTTCGCCATTCATATGGGTGGAGAGGACTCCGCCTACCAGCGAAATCAACGTGCCGCAGACTGGCAGCAGAAACTCGCAGCGCTGCAGCAGGCAGACCCGGAAGGCTATCGACACACCGTGACAATCCACCCCGGAATGGGCCACTGGATGCAGCTCAAGGATGCCGTAGCGGTTCCGTGGATGAGCGAATTTCACCGGGACCCCTGGCCGTCCAGAGTTGTCTGGGTGCAGGACAATGTAACCCACCAGCGATTCTACTGGCTGCTCAACAACTCGGAGCAACTGCTTGCAGGAGATCGCATCGATGCAACGATCGAAGAATCGACCATTACCGTGAATGCCAGTCGGGAAATGAAACTGACACTTCTGCTTCATGATCGTCTGCTTTCTCTGGACGAGCCGATAACGGTCCGCGGAATCGACGGCAACCAGACTCAGTTCAGGGTCAGCAGAACCATCAAGGCACTTGCCGCAAGTCTGCAGCAGCGAGATGACCCCACCGCAATGGCCCAGGCAACTCTGGACATCACCGTCCCGGCCCCTCCGGCTGCGGAAAACTGAGCGAAGTTCTGCGGCGGGCTGCCGCGAGCAGGCATATCTGAAACGAAAAACCACGTCATGTTTGCACATCTGAAGAACGCGATCAACGAGGGCATTCGCCGCAGCCTGCATACCGGAATTCAGATTTACATTTCGCAGCACGGAATCCCTCTGCTGGATGAGGGCTTTGGTGAAGCGTCGCCCGGTACGGCGATTGACGCTCACACAATCATGCTCTGGCGCAGTGCTGGTAAACCACTCACAGCAGCCCTGCTGCTGCTGTTGCTTGCGGAACATCAGCTCTCACTCGAGGCCAGGCTGGGCGACGTACTCCCCGACTGCGGAGACAAGAGCAGCCTGTCATTCCATCAGCTTCTGACGCATCAGAGTGGGTTTCCGGAAACGGACACCGGCTGGCCGCACGCTGCCTGGAGCGAAAGTGTGCGGCGGGTCATCGACACGCCGGCCACGCTTGCGGTCGGAACTGCAGCCTATCACCCGCAGAGCAGCTGGTTTCTTCTGGCAGAAGCGATTCGAATTCTTGATGCACGCGTCAACGACAAACGATCCTTTCCGGAAGTCCTCCGGCATCGCCTGCTGCAGCCAGCGATGCTGCATCGCACCCATTGCGGAATCACGGCTGCTGAAAGTGCCGGGTGGTCAGATAACACACTGCCGACGCTCTACGAAAGACAGCAGGGGAAACTGGTTCCGTCGGCCTACTCTTCGGGCGACTGGCTGAGTGCGCCCTCTGCCGGAGGCAATCTGCGTGGACCGATTCGCGAGCTGGGCCGGTTCTACGAACTGTTGCTGCGGGAAGGATTGCTGCCGGACGGTCGCCGATTACTTCAGCCGGAAGTCATTCGGCAGCTGACCACACCGATACGCAGAGGAGAATTTGATTTAACATTGCAGCACAAAGTGGACTTCGCTGCCGGCGTTATCTGTAATTCGGCCAGGTATGGTGCTGATACAGTACCGTATGGGTTTGGGAAAGCAGCGACAGACGCCTCCTTCGGTCACGGTGGAGCACAGTGTTCAATTGGATTCTGCGATCCACAGCATGGCCTTGTCGTGGCATGGGCAGCAAATGCTTTCTGCGGTGAGGGACAGCATCAGCGACGGAATCAGATGATCAACGATGCTGTCTGGAAGGATCTTGGACTCCTGTGAATCTGCTGGCGATTGCAGGGAACGCAGCTGAGATCATTCCGATCGCTTGCAGGTTCAGCCGGAACAACTCAGCAGCACAGGCACATGCCGGCGGTGACATCACGCAGCCTCCTGCCCTGCTGTGCAACAACAGGACTTCTGCCACGACCCTTTGCTCATCCCTGCCCGACTGATTTTCCGGATCTGCATTCAGACTCGATGGAAGGAACAACGATGGTACCTGGATTTCGCAAACGACTGCACGCCGGGGAGACTCTTCTGGGAACCATGCTGACTCTGCCATCCGCCTCCGTCGCGGAGATTCTGGCTGATGCTGGTTTTGACTGGCTGTTCGTTGACTGCGAACACGGCTCGATGGACGCAGCTGCCGTGCAGGAAATTGTGCAGGCTGTTGGCGATCGATGTGCCTGCATCGTCCGCATTCCGGTTCTGAACGAAGGTGACATCAAGCGCATGCTGGACGTCGGCGCTCAGGGAATTATTGTCCCGGCGGTCAACACGGCCGAAGCTGCCGCAGACACCGTTCGCTTCTCACGCTATGCCCCGGAAGGTGAACGTGGAGCAGGAATCGGCCGTGCCCAGCGATACGGAAAGGCCTTTGCCGAATACACGGCCACTGCCAACGAAGAAATTGTCGTCATCGTTCAGGCAGAACATCGCAAAGCCGTGGAAAACATCGATGCAATTACTGCTGTGCCGGGAATCGACTGCATTCTGCTGGGCCCCTATGACCTGTCCGCAAGTTTTGGACTGATGGGACAGATTCATGATCCACAGGTTGTGGACGCCATCGATCGCGTCATCGCAAACTGCCGGCAGAAGAACATTCCGATCGGCTACTTTGGTGTCACACCAGAGGTTGTGCTTGAACATGCCGAAAAGGGCTGCACCCTGCTGATCGCCGGTGTCGACGTCACGTTTCTGAGTGGCGGGGCTTCCAGAATGCGAACCAGAATGCAGCCATCATCTGCTGCGGAATGAGTAACTGGTCGCCTGCAGCACAACGGGGCCAGATGGCAGACCAGAAAAAACAGGAAATCTGGGCAGCACGCTTCTGCCGAAAACAATCGCGACCGGGGCGGCGCAGCGGTGATTTTGTGGCACGACTGATGGCTGTTGCTTAGGATGCAGGAGACAGCGAACCGAATAATACTGTACAATGCGCAGAGCATCTGTGGCACGCGGTCACAGGAATGGATGTCGTGCTGACGATTTCCATATACCCGCAGTCGCCATGTCGTTCGTCAGATCCTGGTAAACTGCACAATCCGGGCAAGCACAATGCCACTCAAGACGGAAACGATCGAAGAGCCGGCTCTGAATCTGACGCCCATGATTGATGTGGTGTTTCTGCTGATTATTTTCTTTCTGGTCGCCAGCTACTTCGTGCGTAGCGAGCAGTCCCGTG
>JALQUR010000520.1 GCA_023260695.1 Planctomycetaceae bacterium | reverse complement strand
CTGCCGGACAGAGCCGCAGAAGGCAATTCTCCGGCGGGTCTGGTTCGGCGACTGAGTACGGGGGGGGTGCAGGTCCGGCAGAAAAATCAGCAGTACCGCAGAACTACTCTTCAGAACTAATCTTCAGAATTACTCTTCAATGAAGACCCCGGGGGACATCTCCGGCAGGTCCAGGATCTCTGCGGATCGCTGCTCGGTATCATACACTGCGACGGTTGGCTTGCGAAACATCCAGCCCCCGACCTCGCCGGGATTGATGAACAGCCGCCCGTGACGATCCTCAGCAATGCTGGGGCGGTGGGTGTGGGCAAACACAACGACGTCGGATTCTCCCAGACAGTCGCGGACATCCTGCAACTGATGGCAGATCAGAAATCTGACACCATCTCGAGTTGTCCAGCAGAGCGGTGGTTCGCCCAGTCCACCGATGATGGACATTCCACCGGAGATTCCCCGCCGATTACCGTCGTTGTCGCCGAAGCAGGCGATCACCTTGCTGTGAAGTTTTCGCAGTGAAGGAACCACCAGCGGTGAAACAAAGTCACCGGCAATGATGACATGGCTGCATTGCAGTGCATTGAACAGTCTGATGCTGTGTCGCAGGTTGTCGACATTGTCGTGAATGTCGGCACAGATCCCGATCTTCATGGGTGGTATGGTTCCTGCAGGCTGAGTCAGGGGTGCTCAGCAGACTCAGTTGGATTCTTCGGTGGCTTCCGCAGGCGGAGCTGACTCGGCGGCCGCTGTACCGTCGGCGGGCTCGGGAAGTCGAGACAGCAGCCATGCGATGCGGTTCTTTTCGGCAGCATTCTCCCGATCCATTCCAGCCAGCAGGTTTGCCGCCAGCTGGTTATTTCCCATGCTGATCAGCAGTTCCGCCTCGGTCACAACAGCAGCCGCAACCATTTTTTCTTCCGGGTACTGTCGCCGGTAATTGCGAAGTGTCTGCACGGCGGTGCCGGCATCATTGCGTGAAATCTGGGCCATGGCTGTCCAGTACAGGGAATCACCCAGCGCACTCCGCTGCACATCCAGGATCTTTGCGGGGAGCGGGATTCGGATGAGTCGATTCTGGCCATCCTGGGAAAATGTCAGTTCAACCTCTTCCTGCATCGAAGCGATCCGGATCTGTTGCAGTTCCTGGATCATACCCAGTTCAAAGTTGCCGCTGATCTGACTGACTCGAGCCCTGAGCAGCCTGCGAGACGGGGTGCCATAGAGTGCGTCGGATCGCTGCAGCAGTTCTGCCAGTGCTTCGTTTCGCAGCATGTTGAGTTCCTCGGCAGTCATCCTTGTCTCGTCGATGGACGGATCTGTGAGCAGTTTGCGAACATCCAGCGACTCCCGTTCAAACGGGCTCTGGAGGGGACGCAGCATTGCGTCGTACTGCTGTTGCTGCTGCTCACTGATGGCGGCAGCAGCAACAGTTCGCTGTTCCGGGACGGGCCAGATCGACAGAGTCCTTACTGACCATGGGGCCGGAATTGCGTCACCAAGTCGTTCCAGCAGGGGGCGGATTTCGCTGGTGCCGCCAGCCAGCTCCTCATACAGCACAGCTGCATCCGCAGCTTCCAGACGTTCCTGCATGACCAGCATGCGCGGAGCAAAGGATGAGGGGTGGGCAATGATCTGCAGAGCAGCGTTTTCCCAGCGAGCCTGTCCCTGCAGAACTGAGATGGACGCCGGACTGCTGATGATTGCCGAGCTGTCATCAGCAGTGGGAACCGGAGTTCCAAGAGCCGGATCAAACAGCAGCGTGGTATTACCGGAAACAACGCAGATGAGCCGGCTGGAAGCCGTGACCGGACTGGTTGAACCATCACCGGGATCTGCGGATTCCAGCAGGAAACAGTCAATCTGTCGCTGCCGCAGTGCTTCGCCAAATGCCCAGATCCGATCATCCACACTGCCCAGACCGATGAGCAGCGGTTCGTAAAGTCCCGTTGGAATATCAGTTTCACTCGCAGGCACCAGAGCGATAGTGCGAACGATGTGGCGAAACAGTTCGATCACCCGCTCCTGTTCGGCGGTACCTGAATCCACGCCATCAGTTGCAGACCAGACCGCGGCGCTCAGGTCACGCAGCATCAGACAGTCGCGGAGGTACACGACATCGTTCTCAGTGAACCGCACGGCACTGGCTGTGCGGAGCGTGTTTTCTGACAGCATTGCAGCATTGGCTTCACTGATGCTGCGGCTTTTTACTTCTGCTTCCGCGCAGGATGCCAGCCATGAATTGACCGAATTGACAACCAGTTCCGGACGTGCCTGCGTCGAGTAGGGGACGGGGCTGAAGCGGCTGACGGCGGAATTCAGCCGACCACGACACTCGTCCTGCAGCTGCTGTGCACTGCTGGCTTCCGTGTCAACCGTGGCGGTCGGAGTGCTGGAGTCTGAACACCCGGACGCCAGCAGAATCAGCAGAGCTGCACTCATACTGGCAGAGATTCGGCGGAGAACATCATTCAGAGATTGATGACGCATGGTGACTGCTTCCCGTTTTTTCCCGGAGACTGTAACCAGATGGTCCAAACCTGCAGCACACTGTTCAGCTGTGCTGCTGATGAATTGACCGAGGTCACAGGATGAGCCGCGGTGCGGTTTCGCCGCGGCGAACGGATGTTCGATGGGCAGGCGAAGCCCGGAGTAACCTGTTCCCGCCAAGGATGACACAGGGCTGTGATTCGTGCACGCCATTCCTTCAGCTATTCTCAAATTCCAGGATTGATTCCCGCAGTCTTGTGAGTTGCTGCAGCAGCCTCGGCAGCTCATCCAGTGGAATCATGTTAGGTCCGTCGCTGAGTGCGGCAGCAGGATTCGGATGAGTTTCCATGAACACGGCATCACAACCTGCGGCCACGGCTGCCCGCGACAGAGTGGGGACCATCTCCCGTTGTCCGCCGGTCGTGGATCCCCCCGGCGTCTGCACGCTGTGAGTGGCGTCATAGACCACCGGGACACCGAACGACTGCATGATCGGAATGCAGCGGAAGTCATTGACCAGCCGGCCATAGCCAAATGTTGTTCCTCGCTCGCAGAGCATGATGTTGCGGAGTCCGCGGGATTCACATTTGCTGACAGCGTGCCGGGTATCTTCCGGGGCAACGAACTGCGGCTTCTTGATGTTGACGGTCGCTCCGTGCTGCACTGCGGCATCGGCGGCCGCAACCAGCAGGTCGGTCTGCCTGGCCAGGAAGGCGGGAATCTGCAGAATCGAACAGACTTCAGCAACCGGGGCTGCCTGAGCCGCTTCGTGGATATCGGTTGTGGTGGGCAGCCCTGTCCGCTGGCGGACTTTTTCAAGCAGTCGCAGCCCCGCTTCCAGTCCCGGACCGCGATAGCTCTCAACGCTCGTTCGATTGGCCTTGTCAAAGCTGGATTTGAACACAATCTGCAGACTGTCTGTTTCACGCAGCCGGGCAAGTCGGTCCGCCACGCTCAGTATCAGTTCCTCGGATTCCATCACGCAGGGACCAAGAATGAACAGCAGAGGTTTTGCGCGGCCACAGCTGTAGTCAGCAATGGTGATGGGAGATCCGTCCACTTTGGTCATCTTTCCGGGATTTTCCGGCCGACTCCGGAGGCATCTGAACTGCCGTCTACTGGTTGCAGTTCTGATTCGGTGCCGCACTATACCAATGCGGTTCAAAAACAGGCAAATCCCACTTTGATCGGGGTGGTGCCTGCAGCAGAGCCGACGCTGCAGCAGGTGACCAGCGTGCGGAACCTCGTATTCGGCTACTCCCGGGACTCTGCAGAATCCGGTGCCGGCTCAGTTGGTGGCGTCGCTGCAGCCGACTATCATTCCGCCTCATCGCTGCAAACTGGCCTCCAGACCGGCAGTCCCGATAATGGCGTGCTGACGCCGGGTTTCAGGCGATCTGGTTCCGCCCTGTTCTGGCTGTTCCGCACTGTACTGGCTGTTCCGCACTGTTCTGACTGTTCCGCACTGCACAGATTGATCCGCCCATAATGGACGAACTGCATCACGAATGTGGCATCGCTGCCATCTACCATCTGAAGAGCGGTGGTATCAGCCCTTTGGTTCCACGCGGGAAACAACCGCAGGACGCCGACGCTGACGATCTGCAGTTGCGAGCCCGTGCATCGCGGCTCATACCTGGCATGCTGCTGGATATGCAGAACCGCGGGCAGCTTGCCGCCGGCATGACCAGTTTCAATCCCGCCCGCCTGCAGCTCATTCAGACACATAAGGATGTCGGTGGCGTCGCCGAAGTCTTCCGCATGAACCATGAGGAGCATTATCGCAGACGCATGGAAGAACTGGCTGGACCTGCTGCCATCGGACATGTTCGCTATGCCACTTGCGGCCGCGACGATCCCAGCTACGCTCAGCCCTTCGAACGTCACCACATTGCTCGCTCAAAATGGTTCAGCTTTGCCTTCAACGGACAGCTTTCGAATTATCCGGAGCTGCGGGATGAGATTCTGCAGACCACTGATTTTCACCTGACTCGTGAAACTGATACGGAAGTCCTGCACCATCTGATTTCCCAGGAACTGTCTGAAAACTCTGAGATCCAGCCGCGTGAACTGCTGCAGCGACTTTCTGAGCGTCTGGACGGTTCGTGGAATATTGTCTTTCTGAACGCACGCGGGCAGATGTTTGTCTCACGGGATCCCCTGGGAATTCGGCCGCTCTGTTTTGCTCATGAAGGTTCCCTGTTTGCCGCGGCGAGCGAAAGCGTGGCCCTGACACATCTGGGGTTTGCCGAATCCAGCATCAGGAACGTTCCGCCCGGCGGAGCGATTGTGGTTGACGGCGATTCCGTGCAGCAGGTGCAGTTCGCGGAAAGTCCGGCGAAGTCTCACTGCTTCTTCGAGTGGATCTATTTTGCCAATGCCGGCAGCCACTTTGATGATGCTGGCGTGTATCTGTCGCGAAAGCGGCTGGGGGAACAGCTGGCGGCTCGCGAAACCATCGAAATTGATGACGATGTGATCGTGGTGCCGGTTCCGGATACCGCCAAGGCGGCTGCCGACAGCATGGCGTTTTCTCTCAAAGTACCCTCACTGGAAGGGCTGATTCGCAATCGCTATATCGGCCGTACCTTCATTGAAGGCAACAATCGCGCCGATAAAGTTCGCATGAAGTACACTCCCCTGCCGGAGATCATGGACGGGAAACGTGTGCTGCTGGTCGACGATTCCATCGTGCGGGCCACAACGCTCAAGGAACTGCTCTTGCTGCTGCGGCGGCGTGGCAAGGCCAGCGAAATTCATGTCCGCATCGCCTGCCCGCCGATTATCGCTCCCTGTTTCTACGGGATCGACATGTCGACAGTCAGCGAACTGTTCGCTCCGGGGTTCATGGAAGGTACGGTGATCACTGAAGAGGAACAGCAGCGGATGGCCAGAGAAATCGGTGCCGACAGCCTGCGATATCTTCCGGTGGATGCTCTTGCCGACTGCGTCGGTCTGCCCGAATCGTCGCTGTGCCAGGCGTGCGTTACGGGTGTCTATCCCACGCCGTCAGGAACTCGCCTGTACCAGAAGGCGATCGATCAGGCGAGCGGCCCGAACTGCAACTCAGCATCGGCAGAAAACGGTCGTCGGATCTACGGCTGAACCGCCACGCTCTGCAGCGACTGTACCGACGGCATCTCGATGTGGAATTGTGAATCCGTACCGGCTGATGTACCGGCGTGCTGATGTGCGGGCGTGCTGATGTAACGGCGTGCTGATGTGCGGGCCGGACTGCATTCGGGCCGGCTGAGCTGGCTGGCCAGGCTGAGGCACCGACTTACCGGTGGATCCTGCCTGCTC
>JALQUR010000435.1 GCA_023260695.1 Planctomycetaceae bacterium | reverse complement strand
CAGCAACTGCGTTCCACAGCGTCCTCCCGAGCCCACCGCAGACCGGCGACTGCCGACGCACTGTGCCCCGGTGCAGCCCCGGACTGCTGCCAACACCCATGCCAGGAGATGTTCATTCCCCGATGGCCACGATGTATTCCTGCCGCCGCTCATCCTTCGTTTCGGCAATTCGCGTGTAGATGCGGTTGCCACAGATTGCAGGCGTGGCAAAGACTTCACTGCCCAGCTGATTCTGAGCAATCACTTCGAATGCATCACGCGAAGCCCGGAAGATTGTGGTTCGCCCACTTTCATCGGTGGCGTGGATCTGATCGTTCACCAGAATCGGCGAACTGCTGAACGTACCGCCCAGACGTCCCTTCCAGAGTTCTTCACCGCTGCCGCTGTCCCAGCAGATGGCGATACCTTCATCGAGGACGGCGAACAGAGTGCCTTCGCGTATCAGCATTGACGGTACATACGTGCGACGATCGTTTTCCCAGACCACCTTGCCGGAACCATCTGCAGCCACAGCTGAAACGTGATTACGCGGGTAGCCGCCGCTGGTGTAGATGTGTTTTCCATCTGTCACTGTCGTCGTCACACATTCTGTCGTCGCGCCCGGAATCTCCCATAACACTTCGCCGGTGAGCGGATTCAGGCTGGTGACCAGATCGCACCCTGTCAGAAACAGCTGCGGACGTCCGTCCACTGCAAAGATCACCGGAGACGAATAGTTGGGTACTGCAGGGCGATCTCTCTTCCAGACAACTTCACCCGTTTCCCGACTGGCAGCAATAATGGCACCACCACCCTTATTGTCCGCTACGGAATAGACGAGATCTTCCCACAGCAGCGGGGAAGCACCGAAGCCCTGATGGTTGACATAGGCAGAAACAGGAACCTGCCACAGACGTTTGCCCTGGCGATCCACACAGGACAGATAGACGGAATCGCCGTTCAGAAAATTGACAAAGAAGCGGTCTCCGTCGCAGGCTGCAGATGCCGACGCCATTGATGATTTTTTGTTACCCTTGACATCCAGTCCGCCTTCGTGAATCACTGATTCCCAGACTTGACTGCCGTTGCTGCGATCCAGACACAGGAGTGACTGAACCTGCCGTTCAGCGTCTGCAATCTCCACCACAACCTGATCATCGACAACAATCGGCGAACCATGACTACGGCCGGGGACTGCCGCCCGCCAGGCAAGACCGCTGTCTGCCGACCACGACTGCGGCACCTGCTGGCCGGCCTCCGCTGTCCCGTTGTGCCACGGACCACGCCACCACGGCCAGTCTCCGGATTTCCATGCGGGTGATGTGGCCGCTGATACCGCAGAATCACTGCCAGGCAGGATCGTCGCTGCTGCCGCCGCTGCTGCTGCTGCTGCTGCGTACTGCACAAACTGTCGTCGTGTGGTCATCTGATTTCTCCTGCCTGATCGTGAATCTGAAGCGTTGGTGCCGAAGACAATCTCCCACACCAGCTGTACTTGTCCCACGGGTCGCACATTCCTGCGAAATCGTCCACCGTTCAGAACTGCAGTTCCACTTCCCGCACCTGCCGCGGATTCAGCGGAACAAAAACTCCCTTGTCGGACGTTGTGAGCAGATGCGGAGGGTCATCGGGATCGGCAGAACAGATCACAGCCTGTCGGACCGGACGAGCTGTTCGAATCAGGCAGTCTCCTGTTCGTCCTTCCGCTTCGCTCAGAATCACCCGCAACGAGTCCCGACCTTCAACCTCATCCCGTCGATACTCAGCGCTGACCAGCTGCACAGACCGCAGCGACAGCCCCAGTATCCAGCTCTGCTTCAATGCCCCCGGCAACCTGCCGACGGTCTCGACACTGACCACCGGGGTCAGCATCTCCTCTGCTGTCTTCAGTGGATGCGGCTCATCAAAGTCCACACGAAATACGAATTCACGGCTGGATTCTCCCTCGCAGACCAGGAGTGCATCCAGCATGTGTCGGCCTGACCTGCGGAACCACGGTCTTCCTTCTGCAGCAATCGCAAATCGCTGATCCCCGTCTGCGACCTCCACGTAATCTGCTGATTCAATTCGTTCCATGCGGAATCCAGCAGCCTGGCCGAGCACACTGCGACTGATGGCAGCAGCTTCATTCTCCCAGGCAAATCGCGAGACCCAGGCAGCCAGCCACGGATTTCCCTTGACCGGATCGGCAAGTTCCTCCAGATGCACGCGGATCCACACGGTCGGCCGAACTCGATCCAGTTCCGTGATCTGGCGGACACGTCCCAGCACCAGCCCATCCTGGGGCGACAGAATTTCCGCGACGGTTTCCACACCTGCAAAAACCACCCCGGATCGCAAGACCCGCTGACTCACCAGTTGAGGCACAGCATAAGCAGTCTTTCGAGGCTCCCCATGTTCGTTCTCACCGACAGTCAGCTCCCGCTCAAATCGAAATGTACAATGCTGACTCATGCGGTTGCCGCGTTTGCCATGCCATGCGATCTGAGCAATTCCGCCCGTCCGTTCACTCAGTGTCACCTCAAAATGCCGATTCCTCAGAACCAGCGGTTCCGCCAGCGGGGGCTCACGCCGCCCGGCCTGAGTCAGTGCCAGCGTCTTCCCCCCCGATTCACACTCATGCAGCCAGAGAAATCCTCCCGGAGGAAGACGCACCAGCAGACGCATGCCCTCGGACGAACGTTCCGCTGCCTCGACAACATCTCCGACATCCGCCGGAGCACTCCAGTCCGCTGGCCACTGCAGATCGTGCCGGCGAGTGAATGGAAGCGGATTGACAAGCAGCAGTCCCCGCGTCTGCGACGACGTTGACGGTATTCGCTCTCCCATGACTTCCGCGAGCTGACGTTGCAGAGTGCTGAGTGACTGTCGCACGGCTGTCAGCTCGCTTTCGATCTGCTGGGCATGTTCAGCCGGAGATTCCGGAGCAGTCAGCTGGAGGACTTCCAGATTCGCGAGGCGACCATCCACTTCCTCCAGCACTTCATCCGCCGCCAGTCCCTCCTCATTGACTCGCATCAGCCGCGCGAGCGCCGTCAGGAAACGCGTCGCTTCCAGCTGCTGCTGCAGCTGCCGCAGTCGCGCCGGTCCGGAGACAGGAGGCTCTGTCCGCAGGACCGCAGAATGAATCAGTGCCGGGGAAAGATATTCTGAGGCCTTCGTTCGCTCAGCCGGACGGGTTCCTTCCGACAGCTCACACAGCTTATCCATCGTCACGAACTGGCCCAGAACCGGAGCATAGGATGCTGCCCGCTGTAAAGTCGCCAGCCACGGAGACTGCACGTCCGTCAGACGAGCCAGGAACACGGTGCCGATCTGGTCTTCCGCCATACTCTCGCTGCAGCAATCCGCCAGCCGCTGAAAGCCGGCTGCACTGTCGATCGCCACCGGAATGCGCGAAGACGCAGCAATCACATCTCCACTGGGGGACTGCCATTCGTACTGTCCACGCTCCTTGTCGGGGTACAGACCGTCATCCAGAGCCACATGAACGGCCGATCGAAAACCCAGCAGCTTCAGCACGGAGGGCAGGGCGGCGGTCAGGCCGAAACGACGCCTGGCCCAGTGTCGAACTGTGATCCCGAAATGCTGCTGCAGCAATGCTCTGCCACGCCGCAGGTCGCGAATCAATGTCGCCATCGATCCGATGGTTGTGCGTGTTTCAAAGTCGTGACCGGATAACAGCTCCAGCTGTCCGGCCTGATAGTGCTGCCGCAGCAGATCGGTCACGCCGGGACTGCCTGCGGTGAGCTGCACCAGATCACGCGCAGTGATCATCAGATTCACTGCCGTGCCGCTGTCCAGAACATTCAGCAGGTTTTCGGCTGTGTCCTCAGCCCCCGCCAGACAGATGTCCACAATGCACAGCGTCTGCGGATAGACCTGTTCACGGGTATCCAGCAGGTGGTCAAAACACGCCTGCAGATGCTTCCGCGTCGCCTGTTCGTCACCAGTACAGGATGCTTCTGCAGCAGCTCGTACTTCGCGTTCCAGCAGAAATGTGTCCGGATCGACATAGTGGTGCCGCCGTCGACTGAGCAGCTGCAGCATTGTGACGACCGCCCCGAGCGCCAGAAAATCCTCAACAAGCAGCGGCTCCACGATCTCCCGAACTGGCTGCTCTCCCTGATCCGGAACTGGCGCGGGGATCGACTCCTGCAGAGCTGTCAGCCATTCTGCACGATGCGTACAGCTGGCAATGACCACGTGGTCCTGATTACGGAATGCGTCCCGCCATTCATGGGGCATCCAGGACTCTGACACCGTCGGGACCAGTACGATTCGTCGACCAGCAAGCCCTTCCTGAGCCTCGGCATGCCGCAACGTGGGCGTGGCGGATGTCTGAGCCAGCAGGCGCGGGTGCCAGGCACAGCTGATCGCATTCCACAGACTGCAGGCTTCATTTTCCGCCAGATCTGAGGAAAGGTCATCGACGGAATATCCCGGAATCAGCACGCTGATCTCGGTGAACTCGGTTCGTATCGGCATCGTTGATATCGTCTGAAAAACTCGGTCGTGACTCAAATCTCTGCGGCAGGTGCCGCTTCTTTATTCAGGATGCTGCTGCATTCTGCAGGCCGTCAGAGAACGACTCAACGGCACAGGCCAGCCGACGGCAATGATGAGTCCGCTCAGCCGCCCCCTGTGGAGGATTGTCCAAAGAAATGCTGGTTCCGTCCACGCTCAGCCCCTGCCAATTACGGCACACCACCGGTTCGACAGCTCGGGAAGACAATCAGGCCTCAACGCGTAGGCGACTGGGAATTGACCCACTGCTCCGCAAATTCGAGGAAATCCACGTAAAACTGTTCACGGGTACGATCGCCAGGCAGTGCCTCCAGCCCCTGTTCCGCCAGCGGCAGAGAATCTCGCAGCGCCAGCATTGCAGCGGTGGTATCCCCGTTGCCGCGAGCAATCAGGAATTCATAGAACTGCACCAGCACCCGGCAGAAACAATCCGCAGCCAGCTGATGAGCATCCATCTCCGCATCACGATCCGCCGGCAGACCCGTCACGCAATAACGCAGATCCCGCGGGCGATATCGCAGGGCAGCCTGCAGATTGTCCCGAAACGTGTCGTTGTACCGATAAAACGACAGTGGTGAACTGAATTCAAGGACGGGATTGTCATCGGTGTGCAACTCCGCGCCACGACAGAATTCCCGACAGCCATCCGCATCCAGCAGCAGGCTGTGCAGGATCTGGAACGGATCAGTAATCCCGATTCGCCCAAGATTTCGGCTCACTTCGGGCCGCTGCATGCCCCTCTGCAGTCGCTGAAAATCCACCTGCAGAGCCGTCGGTGTACCAATCAGAATGCCGAAATTGGTGTGTGTCTGATTCATGAACCACAACGATGTGTGCGGAAAGACATCCTGAAAAGTATGAATCAGTGTCTGCAGTTCCGGAGTCGTGATGGCAGCCATCGGAATCCAGGCACAGGCAATTCCACCGTCACTCAGCCGTTCCTGCATCCGTTGAAAATACTCCCGTGTGTACAGACTGCTGTTCTGCCGATATTGCAGATTGGTGACATCGGTCGCGATCACATCGTACTGCCGCGGACTGATCGCCAGATGATCGCGAGCATCATTCAGGATCAGGTGAAACCGTGGATCCTGCACAACTCCGGAATTCTGATCCTGCAGCAACGCAGCCGCTCGCGGCACCTCCGGCTCAATCTCCACGCACCAGGCATCGATCCCATGTGTCGTGATGGCGTAACTGGTGCCCCCGGTCCCGAACCCGACCGTGAGTTCGTTCTGAGGATCCGGATGCAGCAACAACGGCAGATGAGCCAGCATCAGTGAATCCACGCGGGCTTCCATGTTTGTGGACGCAACCAGCTGGTCATCCACATAAACCAGGTGATCGCCGCCAGGTTTCTTCTTCACAATCACTGTCCCCGTCGGGCCAGCCGAAAACCGAACGATCTCAGAAACCGCCTCACCCGCCTGCGACACCGACTGTTCAATCCAGCGACCGTCCTTCCACTCACAGGTGAATTCTCGCAGGGCGGGCCGGGAGTCAGCGACCATGATCAGCACTCCGACAAGACAGAAACCAGCACAGATCTGCAGCCGCCGCCGACCCGCAGGGAAGCTGGCGGCAGAAAAGACATGGCCCATTCCGACAGCTGCCAGAGTCGCCACCAGCAGGCCCAGCGAGAGATGCAGTCCAAATGCCGGGATCATCAGCAGGGACACAGTCAGGATCCCGCACACGGACCCCAGCGTGCCAATGAAGCTGGCGCGCGCCACCCACGCATGAACCACTGCCGGAGGTCCGCTGGCACAGCCGCAGACCGCCGGAAATACCATCCCCAGAAACACGGCCGGAGGAAACATCAACCCTGTCGTCAGCAACGTCTCCGTCAACAGCAGATCACTCCACGCCAGCGTCCCTGCAGCAGCCGGAACTGTGATCCAGTGATAGTTGAGCCACGGAGCCAGAAAGACCACTGGAAATGTCAGCAGCGTCACCAGTGCAGCACCAAGGCAGGCTACACAGAATGCAGTCTGAGCGCTGCTGCGGCGGACAATCTGCGGATACACCAGCAGGCTGCCAACACTCATGCCTGACAGATATGCAGCCAGACCAAGTGCAAACGTGACTGACGAATTCGTGTTCACAATCCCCAGAAACCGCAGCCAGATGACTTCCAGCCCAAGTGCTGCCCAGCCCACCGCGAAATATCCCCACATCAGACCACGGGGCGGTGCAATGACTTCAGGCACGGCAGCAACGGCTTGCGGAACTGCCTCCGGGCGCAGGCGAGCAGCCGCCAGAGCAAATCCGGCCGCCGCAAGACTCAGCAGCAACGCTGCCGGATAGGAACCGGAAATGCCAAACCAGCGAATCAGCAGCAGCCCGCAGAGCAGACTTCCAGCCACTGCTCCTGCTGTATTGAATCCATAGATTGCCGCCGGTCGCTGCCGGATCCGGTCCGGCAACGCCGCAACCATCAGCGGGATCGTCGCCCCCATGCCCAGAGTCGCCGGCAGCAGCAAAAAAATGGACAGCACAAAACGCAGCACTGAGACGGCAGCACTGCCCTCCGGAAGTGATGTGGCCAGTTGCCGATACATCGGCTCTGATGACAGCAACAGCACGGGCACCAGGATTCCCCAGAGACCGATTCCCAGTTCCACCGCCGCCAGCCAGCGGAGCGGACGGCTGATCCAGGCGGAGAGCCGGACAACCAGCAGACTGCCCACGGCAATTCCCAGAAACAGAGCAGTCAGCACGGCAGTGGTCGCTGCCGCACTTGCCCCCAGCACCAGAAACAACTGCCGCTGCCAGAGTACTTCCAGCGTCAGAGCCGCAGCTCCCGAACACAGAACTGACAGATAACAGGTGGCTTGCAGTTGCCGCATCGTATTTCCCGCTGAGATCTCCCGCCGGGACCTGTCCGGAACGCCGGGGGCTTCTGATACCGCTTCCCTGCACACACGCAGATCACTCCTGCAGCAGAATCAGACCAGGACTTTAACGCATCATTCTGCTAACATGTACCCCAGCTGCCAGTAAGCTGAGACTCACCAGGGCCGCATGGTGACCATCCACTTCAGGCCAGCATCACGACACAGGAATTTTCTTCGTCGGCTTACCGCCATGCACCTTCCTCAATGCACTCGCCGCACCGCCGACCTGCAGGTGGACTGCATTTCCGGAACCAGCCAGCGAACATGTGCAATCATCGGGCGATCCCGCAACGTCGCTGGACCGCCCGGAAGTCAGTCAACGCATCGCTGCAGATTCCGATTCCTGCTGCTGTTTCCATTACTGCTGCTGCCCCTCGCTGCCAGCGGCTGCAGCTCCGAACATCCGGACCCACAATCGCAGCTGAACAGCGTTTCCACCACAGCCGACGCCGTCGCTGAAAGCACCCGGATCCCGGTACCAGACACCTGGCGAACGGTATCCGACCACGATCAGTTCGTCGGCAGTCAGGCCTGCCGTGACTGCCACAGTGAGCAGTCCGAGCAGTGGCAGTCGCATCCCATGTCGCATTCAATGGCAGCCGCAGATCAGATCCCTTTCGATCTGAGCGTGGACGTGGCAGACTTCACAGACGCAGTCATCCCCGGCAGCACGCGTGACTACGAGGTCAGCCTGCAGAATGGCAGCATGACACACATTGACGTCATGCGCGACGCCAGTGCAGCCCCCATCTATTCTCAGCGGATGCAGATGGACTACAGCGTTGGCTCCGGACGCCGCGCACTGGCCTACCTCCGACGCGAGGGCGAGCTGCTGTTTCAGTCCCCGCTGAACTGGTATTCGCAGCAGCAGTGCTGGGACCTGGCGCCGGGATATCGGGTCGACGATCCCCGCCGGTTCAGACGACGCATCACCGATGACTGTCTGAGTTGTCATGCAGGTCGACCAGTCACGTCTGAACTGGGTCCCGGTCGCTACCCCGATCCGGTCTTTCATGAACTGACAATCGGCTGTGAACGATGTCACGGACCGGGAAAGGCACACGTTGAATTTCAACGCGCCAGCGTCGCGGACCAGAACGGTGACAGTGACCCGATCGTACGCCTTTCTGCACTCACAGCATCTCAACGGGAAAGTCTGTGCCTGCAGTGTCATCTTACCGGTGAAGCTCGAATTCTGCGTCACGGGCACACGGAATTCGACTTTCGACCTGGGATGCACCTGTCGGATGTCTGGTCTGTCCTCGACCATCCCCTGAACTCAGCGCAAAGTACTGACGGGCTGGTCACTCACGCTGCACAACTGCGAGGCAGTCACTGCTTCCAGCAAAGTAACGGACAACTCAGCTGCCTCAGCTGCCACGATCCACATCGCGTTCCCGCAGAAAATGAACGGATCGATTTCTTCCGGCAACGCTGCCTGCAGTGCCATCAGTCTGACGATCACTGCAGTGCAGCAGCAGCCAGTCGCAACGCGGAGCAGAATTCCTGTATTGCCTGCCATATGCCTCCTGCCGGAAACAATACTGCTGCTCATGTGAGCCAGACCGACCATCGCATCCTGCGTTTTCCGGCTACACCTTCCGCAGGCAGCCCTCTGGACAAACTGCAGCTGGCTCAGTTTCCGGACGCCGGCGAACCACTCCCGGACTGGGAACACCAGCGCGCCCTTGGAATCGGCCTGTTTGCCGTCCTGATGAAGCAGGGAAAGGCCAGTCCTCCGCAGCTTGCTGAACTGCTGCAGCCAGCGTTGCAGCAGCACGAGGATGACGGTGTAGCACTGGCGACGCTGGCTGCACTTTCCCTCCAGCATGGCAGGACTACATCTGCCAGGCAGCTGTTTACCAGGGCCGCAAAGGATCCGCAGGCTCACGAATCTGCGCTCGCAGGGCTGCTGGATATCACCTACAACGAAGGCAGCTGGCAGCAATCACTTGATCTTGCAGACACACTGCTGCGGCTGGACCCCGGGCATCCCGGGTATCACGCGATTCGCGCCGACTGTCTGCAACAGCTGGGACGCGTTGACGATGCCGTGAAAGCAGCCGAAACTGCACTGCGGCTGGACCCGTCACGCATGGAAATCCTGAGCTGGCTGGTGCAGATCTGTCGCGTCAACCACATGGATCAACGGGCCGATCAGCTGGAATCCATACTACGCAGAATGCAGCAGGCCACTTCGGAATAAAGACGATGCCCCTGGCAGACACTCCTCCAGAATCTGCAACGCAGCCGAGACGGTTCATCAGCCTGCTGGCCATCTGCACCGGCGTTCTGATTGTCGTACTTGCGATTGCCTGGCCTGATGCCACAGCTCAGCCGCTGCCGGAGGGCGTCTCAGCGGAAGACTACGAACGAGCGGTGCAGGACTGGCGAGGAATTTTTCGCACCGAACCAGCGTACCACGACGTCGTAATGCTGCTGGCAGAAACGGCACTCCGCCGCCGCCAGCATGAACTGGCCGTCAGCTGCTTTGCGGAAATCCCCAGTGACCATGAACGCTATGGAGCATCGGCACGACTGCAGGAAGGCCAGGTCCTGATCACACTCAATGATGCTGTCGCCGCTGAGCAGAGTCTGCAGGAATATCTGCAGCTGGCCAGAGAACAGTCACTGCCTGAGGCGGACCAGGCAGTCGCGCTGCGATGGCTCACGTGGCTGATGGCCGTGCAGCTTCGCTTTGAAGAACGAGTGCCACATCTGCAGCGACTGATTGATCTGAATCAGGCCAGCATCTATGACGCCAAGCAACGGTTTTTCCCGACACTGCTCATCTGGGCATCCGCTCTGGGCCGTTCACGACTGCAGGAATTCATTGCACAGACGCCAGGAAATCTGTCGCTGCAGATCGCGCAGGCGCGTTATCTGACAGCCGCGGGAGAACTGCAGGATGCGCGTGCTCAGCTGCAGCTGCTGCGGGAACAACACCCGCAGAATCCGACGGTGCTGATGGCATCTCTGGAATTGCTGTATGAAGCCGGGGCAGACGAGGGATTTGAACAGATCTGCACGCAACTGCCGCCGTGGGAAGCAACAGAGCCATGGCTGCTCACACGATTTCGTGGGGAGTACCACCTGCGGAAACAGAACTGGGAAACGGCCTCGCTGCGATTTCAGCATGTACTCCAGCAGGATCCCGCCGATCCGGCCAGTACAATGGGCCTGATCCGCTGTCTGGAAAATTCTCAGCAGACACCGCAGGAAGCGGAAAGGCTGAAACAACTGCGTAACCGTTCTTTGTTGCTCTCTCGGATGCGGGTACAGATGTCTGAAGCCAACGCTGAATCTCCGGACGCTGTACTTGCTCTGGCTGCCCACTGCCGGGAACTGGAAATGTCGGAAGCTGCTGCGGCACTCATGGCGATCGCCGCGGCAATGAACACTCCCCAGTGAGCAAGTGCTCTGAATGCCCCCACAAAGACCTCTGCCATGCTGAACCGCAACTTTCTCTGGCTGTCGCTCTGCTGCCTGATTACTCTCGGCTGCTCTGGCCCCGATCCCAGCACCACGTCGGATGACACAGCACCCCCGCTCCCGGCGGCGACAGGAACACACCAGGTTCCGGCATTCCCGGAACTGGGCCCCGCCGCAGCAGACGACAGAGACAACGTCGAGACCATTGTCCCGATTCGATTCAAGGCTCTCGGCCCCGAGTCCGGGCTCGACTTTGTTCGCTTTGACGACTTCGCCGGACAACATCGGCTGCTGGAAGCAAATGGTGGCGGAGTTGCCGTGCTCGATGTTGATGCCGATTCTCTGCCGGATATTTTCTTCAGCAACGGGTGTCGCATCCCTATCGCAGCAGACGACCGCCGGACTCCGGGAAGCCTGTTCCGCAACATCGACGGCACCAGCTTTCGGAATATCTCTACAGCCAGTGGGCTGATTCAGACTGGACTGGGGTTTGGCTGTGCTGTTGCGGACATCGACAATGACGGTTTTCAGGACCTCTGCGTCACGCGCTACGGCAGCAATCAGATCTGGTTGAATCTGGGAGACGGCACATTTGTCGAATCGGCTGCAGAAATGGGACTGACAGACACTTCGTGGGGATCGAGCGCCGCGTTCGCGGACCTGAATGGTGATGGAAACACCGATCTGTACATCGTCAACTACGTCAGGGAATCGGACGTAACTCCACGGCTGTGTCCGGAACCTGCCAGCCCCGACGGCTACATCGGCTGCTCACCCGCGCTTTTTGATGCAGCCGCAGACTGCCTTTACCTTTCCGATGGCCAGGGACGTTTCATCGATGCCAGCCGGTCCAGCGGACTTGACCAGCACCCCGGAAAGGGGCTGGGAGTGGTGATCTGCGATCTTGATGGCGACAATCAGCCAGAAATCTACGTCGCCAACGATGGTCAGGCCAACACTCTGTTTCGCGTCCAGACCAGTCCGACAATCGAACAGCAGGTTGCCGCAGTTAAGCTGACCGAGCAGGCTTTGTCAGCCAACCTTGCCCTGAATGAACTCGGCTATGCTCAGGCCGGAATGGGCGTCACCGCAGCCGATTTTGATCGCAATGGCATGACCGACCTGTTTCTCACGCATTTCTTCGGAGACACAAATACGCTCTACGAAAACCACAGTCAGCCGGGAAACCTGCTCTTTCGCGATGGCACGCGACGATCTGGCCTCGGACCACCAAGTCGAGACAAGCTGGGCTTCGGAACAGTTGCTGCCGACTTCAACCTCGATGGATGGTGCGATCTGATGACCGCCAACGGCCATGTAGACGACCGCACCTGGCTGCAGGACGGACAGCCATTCCGGATGAATGCTCAGGTTTTTGCCAACCGTCAGGGGCGTTTTGAGGAAGTCTCCTCGGACGCCGGCGAGTGGTTTTCCGAGCCGCAGCTTGGGCGGGGACTTGCTGCCGCAGACTTCAATCGCGACGGAAAGATCGATGCGGTTGTTTCTTCTCAGTTGCAGCAGGCCACCGTGCTGCTGAATCAGTCACCAGCACTCAATTCAGCCGTCCGGATTCGCTTTTGCGGCAGAGAATCCAGCAGGATTCCTGCGGGCCTGACGCTTGAGGTACTCTCGGATCCTGACGGCCATCAGATGTCTGCGGCACAAACACTCGTGGCAGGAGGCAGTTATCAGTCCGCCAGCGAGCAACTGCTCACTATTCCGATGATAACCAGCAACGAGCACAACGGCATGATCAGGCTGCGCGTTACATGGCCATCCGGGTCTGTTATATCCGATATTCTACATAATGGATTCTGGGTATGGCCGGAAGGACGGACTCCGCTGCAGGTAAGCCACTGATTTTTATCCTTGCACACCAGATACATCAAATTATCCCGTAAAAAAACGGACACTATTCACACCACAGTTTTCACAAGGAATTAAAAGAGTTAATCTTCCGCGGGTTTTTAGGTTCTCCTTGTCCCATTTTTTTGGAGCACTTGCATGAAGACATCCGTGCGGAAGCAATCCGGTTTCACACTCATTGAATTGCTGGTGGTGATTGCCATTATTGCAATTCTTGTCGCATTGCTGCTGCCTGCTGTGCAGCAGGCTCGAGAGGCAGCGCGACGCACGCAGTGCCGCAACAATCTGAAGCAGTTGGGGATCGCAATCCACAACTACCACGACACCTACGGCCGGATCCCCTCTGCCGAAAGCCACAGCGACTACAACTTCGGGGCCGGGGTCAAGGGGCCACGTCGCTACAGCGCTTACATCGGGTTGCTGCCCTACATCGAACAGGCAAACCTGTTCAACAACATCATGGCTGCAGTGGCCGCCGACGGAGGCGGGCAACCGGTTCCGTGGAATACCGGATTCGCTCCGTTCACCACAAAACTGCCGGCAATTCTCTGCCCCTCCGATCCGGACACGACCGAGGGC
>JALQUR010000324.1 GCA_023260695.1 Planctomycetaceae bacterium | reverse complement strand
GTTCAATTACAGGTTCACCAGTTAATTATGCAGGTGGAGGTGGAAGTGGATATGCTGGTTCTCCTGGCCCACAAGGTGGAGGGCCTGCAGTAGGAGGAATTGGAGGAGGTGGAGCAACTAACACAGCAGGTACTAAAGCCGAAAACTCTTCAAACGTCCACACCTTCTCAACGCATGTGTGAGGAATGCCTAGGGCAGCACAAAGCCGTGCCATGGTCGTTTGCTGTAACAAACTGCCTCGTGCCTGTTCCACATCCTTGATGAAGCCGAAGTCACATTCCCGTTCTCGGGCAGTGTCGATCTGCTCGAACCCGAATCTTCCGATCACGAAATCGTCGATGCCAGTGCCATTCGAGCAGACTACCTGCAGGCGCTCGATGAAATGCGGACTCAGTATCGCACCACCTGCCAGTCGATCGGTGCAGACTATGTTCCGCTTGATACAAGCATGCCCTTTGACACCGCGCTTGTCGAATACCTTTCCCAGCGACAGGCGCGGTTCTGAAATTCACCGCTGCGGTGCCGCTCCATGGTCGTGGTCGTGACCATGCAGTTTCCGCAGGTGCTCCGGCAGCTCATAGTCACCGCGTTCCACAAAGGCCAGCAGGTCCATGATCTGATCCTGCGTGAGCGTATTCAGGAGTCCGGTCGGCATTGCTGACGTTCGCAGCGGCAGCTGTTCCTCCACATCGCTGCGACGGACCTGCGTGAGCAGATTTGGTGTGAGCAGACTGGTGGCCACCTGCATCACGCCATCTGCTTCCTGCATCACCACTCCGGTGACCACACGTCCATCCAGCAGCAGAAACTGCTGTGCCCGGAAGTCCTCATGAATGGTGAGCGACGGCTCCAGAATATGCCGCAGCAGTTCCCGCCCCTTCAGTTTCTTCACCGACTCTGTCAGCTTCGGGCCCAGATTGACCCCGTGCCCGGAAATCATGTGACACTGACTGCACTTCGCCTTCACGAACGCGGACATCCCGCGAGCAATCGCTTCGTCCGACTGCGCAGCAATCTCAGCAGGGACATCCGGGAAATCCTCGATCGACCACTCCTTCACGATCTTCGGCAGACTTTCCTGAAGCATGCGTTCGGCATCCGCATCCGTCTCAGCCACCACCATCCGACCATTCATCACCACCCAGTGTCCCGGAAACGTACACAGGTAGGGATAGATGCCCGGGGTCTCCGGTGCCCGGAAACGCAGCACATCGATCTGAGCCGCTCGTGACGGCCCGATCATTGATGTCGCCTGCAGGATCAGATCACTTTTCTCCGGCGGCAGAAAATCCGATGTCGCGTTTCGCGGATCACGAGCCATGGCGTTCGCGGCAGCCCCCACTTCCTCCTCACTGCCCGGCAGCAGAATCGCCAGGTTGTGGTCAGTCGCATCGGAGTTGGAGAACACCAGCTTCACCGGCTGTCCCGGTTGCACCACAAACTGTCGAGTTGTGAACAGCATCCGTTCAGGAATACAGCTGACCCACAGCTGCTTCAGCTCCGACTGCTTGTCAAATTCACGTTCCTCCCGTGTCGGTTTCGGTTCCTGAATTCGGTCTTCCCGCGCGGCAGCCTGCAGGATTCGCGGCACCGGTGATGTCAGATCATTCTCCCAGTAACGCCGCATCGTCCGTGAACCCAGGGCACAGCGAATCGCGTAGGCAACATGACCACTCCGCGGATACTTCAGCACATCCAGCATCGCATCGTACGCACCTTCACTGCCAATCCACGAGGCAGCCATCGCTGCTTCCATGCGGACAATTCCATGCGGGTCATTGGCCGACTGCCGCAGCAGAGCAATCCCGTCCTGCATCCAGATGTGCCAGTACCGCAGCTGCTGAGTTGCTGCGGCCCGGGCCAGATGATTTTCACTTTTCAGCAGTCGACGAATCAGATCCGCCGGCATCTTCCGCAGATCGCTTTCCTGTACCACGGCAGGCTGCGGCAGCTCCACAGACTCGGCCATTGTCGCCAGACCGATGCTGCGACAGACCCAGATGCTTTCCAGCAGATGATGTTCGTAACGCGGATCCTGTTCATCCAGTCCGGACACCCACTTCTGAAGTGCTGACCGAACGTCGCCGGCGTCACGATTGCGCAGCTCGCGACGGGCCAGGTAACGCACAGCCGGTTCACGCCGCTGGAGCAGAC
>JALQUR010000218.1 GCA_023260695.1 Planctomycetaceae bacterium | reverse complement strand
GCTGTTCTTCGAGCGATCGGCTGCAGATTCGGTGCGAACAGTGCCGGGGGCGTTTATGTGTCAGTCGCCTGCGTTCGGGGCAGGGCCCCTGCATTGTATGCTGTGAAGGCGAGGACCGGAAAGCAACTGCTTTTCGCTGGGCTCACCGGCTGCCATACGGCAGCATTCCGGAATCTGGTGATTCCGGCAGATGACTCGGGACGCTTGTTTCCGAAGGCAGGAGTCTGAACAATGCCGGGCAGTCAGGAAATTCGCGAACAAGCACCGCTGGATGTGGGGCGCAGCAGCAGAGGAAGAACATGGTCGGGCCAAAGGTAATCATTAGTGCATTCGCGGATGAAGCAGCCAATCGCAGGACTGCCCTCGAACAGATGACAGCTCTGGCAGCGATTGGTATCCGCAACTACAGCCCGCGATTCATTGACGTGACCGGCGAGGGTAAGGTTGAGCACGTAACGGAGCTGAGTGCGGAAAAACTGGCCACGCTGCAGTCCATGCACAAGGAGTACGGTGTTTCCGTAACCAGCATTGGCAGCCGCGTGGGCAAGGTCAAACTTCTTGATGTCGATGACGGTTCCCATAACGCCTTCGTGCCGATGGAAGACTATCTGGCCGGCGAGGTACGGCGCACGATCCAGTCAGCAAAGGCACTCGGCACAAAACTGATTCGAGGATTCTCCTTCTATCACCCGCGGGGAACTGCTCCTGAGCAGCACCTGGATCAGGCGGCGGATCAGATCCGCACAATTACTCAGGCCTGCGCTGATGAAGGACTGATCTACGGGATTGAGATTGAGCCGAATCTTGTTGGTGAAACCGGACCACTGCTGGCTGAGCTGGCAAAGCGTGTCGATCATCCGTCGGCGTTGCTGATCTTTGATGGCGGCAATGTTGCTGCTCAGAACAAGAACGCAATCCAGGTGTATGAGGAGTATCTGGCGACGGTTCCGTGGCTGGGCTGGATGCACGTGAAGGATTATCGAATTGATCCGAATCTGGTCTGGGAGGGAGCTGTTGATGAAGAGCGACTCAGGAACTTCGTCCCCTGTAACGTCGGGGACTCCGGACATGAGATGATCTTCCGTGACCTGCGGGAACAGCTGCCGGCGATTCAACAGCGGCTGCAGGCACTGGGTCTGCCGGGCTTTTATCTGGAAACGGAACCTCACCTCAAGGGTGGCGGACCGTTTGGCGGATTCAGCGGTCCCGATGGCATGGGCGTCGCGGTCCGTTCCCTGTGTTCGGCGCTGGACTACACCGGAATTGATTACGATCTGCGAACGTTCGCAGACATTCGCGAGCTGCGAGGATTCTGAGCAGAAAACGGACGTGCCAGTCCGTTCGGGATAAAAGTGCCGATGAATGATCATGCAGATGATCAGTTTACAGGACTGGTCTGCCCGGAATGCCGGAGTGAGCTGGTAACGAATGCAGAGCAGCTGGTCTGCACTGCTGCGGAATGCCGGCTGCGGTTTCAGATCGAAAACGGGATTCCGCACCTGCTGGCGGATTCCGCACAGCAGCTTGCTGACGCTGAGTGGCAGTCAGCTGTGCAGCGGAGTGGTTCTGCTGCCAAACAGGCTGAGTGAGTGCTGGGACAGCCTGAGTATGGTCCGCTTGAGGGCCGGGATAATTCTGACACCCTGAAACATCAGGACAAAAACACAAATGACAGATATTCATGATCTGACGCGACGTCTCCAGAAGAGCAATGACTCCAAAATTGTGCTCTACGTCGGTGATGGTCTGGGTGGGT
>JALQUR010000165.1 GCA_023260695.1 Planctomycetaceae bacterium | reverse complement strand
CAAACAGTTGGGACTGCACCCGGAATCCTGGGGAACTCAGAGAGTTGGGTATCAACAGTATCTCCCGACAAACCGTGAAGATGATCTTGAAGGAACATGGAATCGATTCCGGCCCGCAACGCGGCAAAGGGTCGTGGGAAGCAAGGCTCAGCCGCCGACCGATGAGGGAGGATGCAGGCCGAGCCGCGGTAGCGATGAACGATCCACACGGACACGCTCTGGCAATGTGATTTCCTATCCAAGCCGATTTGGACAGCAAAAGGCCTAGTCGACGTGTACCTTCTGGTGTTTCTGCATCTTGGCAGCCGCCGTGTGTGGATTTCACCAAGTACCGTTCAGCCGGACTCCGCATGGGTCAGCCTGCAAGCCAGGAACTTCCTGATGGTCGCCGAAGACATGGGCCTCGCGCCCGAATATGTGATGCGAGACAACGACGCAAAGTTCTCGGCGCAGTTTGATGAAGTGCTGAGATCCAGTGGGGCCATCGTGAAGCGGAACACCCCACTGTCACCAAATCTGCGGGCCCACGTCGAGCGATTCATTCAGACGCTGAAGTTCGAGTGCCTGAATAAGTTTGTGATCGTGGCCGAAAAACATCTTGACCATGTGTGCCGAGTCTGGAGTCGGCATTACAACGAGGAACGACCGCATTCTTCCCGCGATCACCTGCCACCAGACTTCACGGCACCTCCTGAAGAAGCAACGACCGTTCGTCTGAACGACATCATCTGTATCTCAAAACTCGGCGGCATCATCCATTCCTACTCCCGCCGAGCCGCGTAAAGTCACCTGTTGCTCAGTTCAAGTTTTGAACTCAGCCTGCGCTCACCGTCCGCGCCGGCTGTGATTCTCGACCGCTGTTCGCCTCCGGAACCTCGCATCGACTCGCTTGACGCAGCCACAGACCGTTGATCAGATCCTTCCCATCCCTCGCTACTGATCACCCAAAGCCCTTGATTTCCACCGCACTTTCGCTACTGAGAATATTCTTACCGGGCGGGGCATTTGATGCAGGGCGCCCGCTGTGATGCGATTTCCCTGTTGGCGGAATATCACCAACGCCACTCTGCTGAACTGGTCTGAGGGCTGGTTGCTGTAGTCGTTGCTGTAGTACGCAAAAAGAGCCGCAGGGTTTTGACGTAAACCCTTGCGGCTCTAAACGTCCCCGGTTGGATTCGAACCAACGACCTTCGGTTTAGGAAACCGATGCTCTATCCTGCTGAGCTACGAGGACTTGTGCGTGCCGGAATCGACCGTTCACGGGAAACGGCCGGGCCATCACGCGGTGCGAAGTCTAGGAACTTTCCCGGCTGCAGTGAAGTGCGGAGGCGTTGCTTTGTACCACTGTTTTGTGCCACTGCCTTGAGGGTGACTGCGACCGCATCAGTCCGGTGGCCAGACGCTGCCGCAATCAAGCCTCAGTTCTGTGATCCGGAGTTCTGCAGCAGTCGCTGCTGTACGGATTCCGGCAACAGATCAGGTCTTAGCAGAGAAACTGCCGCGGCCGCAGTGACTGTCACCATCGTCACCAGCACGACTACGAAGGCGAGATTCTTCAGCCCTTCGCTCCAGTTGATCGTGCGAGGAGGATACAGCTGCTGCGGATGCCGATGACGCAGGCTCAGCTGGGCTGTTTCGCCAAGCTGCAGCAAACCGTCGTGCTGCAGGGTGACTGAGCCATTGACCGGCTTGCTGTCATACCAGGTGCCGCACTTTTCTGACAGATGCTTATATTCCCAGAATGGATCCTTCCAGGTCAGCAAACCATGCTGGGAATCAACCCCCTGCCCCTCCAGACGCAAGTCTGCCGCAGGGCTGGTGCCAATTGTGTAACGGCGGACATGAAGTGCCCGTGCCCCCCGGAAGTCTGTTCCCACGATCGACCAGTCCGTCTGTTCCAGATCGGGTGTTTCTGCTGAAGCCGATACCGTAACCCTGTTTTTCTTTTCCCTGTCGGTCTGCTTTTTCTGCGGAGCAGCCGGAGCAGCCGGAGCAGCCGGAGCAGCCGCAGCAGCCGCAGCAGCGCCGGCATCTGCCGATACAGATTCGGTTTCCTGTTTCACGCGAGACAGCTGTTCCGGTGTTGGTGTGGGGTCATCCGGACTCAGGGAAGATTTCGGTCGCTGTGCTGCTTTCTCTGCATCTGCCGCTGTGGGTGACCAGGATCGAGCGGCGGGTGTTGACGGTGCAACGAAGGCCGCTTCAGACCCGATGTTTCGCAGCCAGTCGGCATTGCCCGTAATTGAAGACCGCGGCCCGGAGCTGCGACGTTCCGCCTGCTCCAGCTTTGCCTTCGCCTGCTTTGCTCGAAGTGTGATCAGTCGACGAAAGTCGAAGCTGACTGGTTTCCGACGCGCGAATGGTCGCAACGCATCGGCCATTTCCCGAGCGTTGGCGTAGCGGTCGTTCGGATCCCGGGCCATTGCCCTGAAGATGACATCGCTGATTTCCTGCGGGATCTCAGGGTTCACATCGGTGACTCGACGCGGTGCCTGGGTGCGACGGACTTCCAGCTTGGCTTTCGTTGATTTCTGCGGGAATGGAACTCGACCGGTGAGTGCCACAAACAGGGTTGCTCCGAGGCTGTACACGTCAGCACGAGCATCGATACTGCGGCTGTCAACTGATTGTTCCGGGGCGATATAGTCGGGAGTGCCGAGGCAGTCATGGCCGAACACCATCGACAGCGTGAACTCGTCTTCCGCATTGTCCTGCAACATGGCCAGACCAAAGTCCAGCACATAGATGCGACCGTCCGGTTCAATCAGAAAATTGGCAGGCTTGATATCCCGGTGGATCACACCTTCCAGATGTGCGTAATGCAGTGCCTCGGCCACCTGCATTCCGAAGTCACAGACAACATCCGGAGCCTGAGGGCCCTGCAGTGCCACCAGTTCGTGCAGGCTGATGCCGCGAACCAGCTGCATCACCAGGAAGTGGACAGCTCCAGTGGATTCCAGCTGTCTGGTCTGGATGATTCCCGGGTGTCTCAGCTTCATTCCGGCGCGAGCTTCCAGATGAAGTCGGGTGAGCATGCCATTGTCGACAGCGTGGTGACCAGCCAGTACCTTGAGGGCAACCTTTTCCGGAGCGCCGGGGGCGTCGGCAATATAGACGCAGCCCATACCGCCGAAGCCCAGCATTTCGCGAATTCGCCAGCTGCCGATGACCAGACCGCGATAGCGCCCCTCAATGATGCGTTCGGCCTGAAACGGAGTAATGATGCGGGCGGCAACAAATGCTGCGGCACAGTCATGAGCTGAGATGCTGTCGGGGAGCTGCAGCTGCATCAGCGCGTGCCGAATCTGGTCGGACGTCAGCAGACCGCTCTTCTGCAGCAGCGACAGAAATTCAGGGCTGTTCTGGGGAACCTGCATGATCGCAATGCCGGACGAGTCGCGTCCGTACTACATTTTCGGCGTTGGAGTCAGCGTTCAGAGTTGTTCTGGCAGGTCGGAAATAATGATTCGGCATCGTTCCGCAGCATTGCCATCTCCGGAGGTTAGCAGGCAGGCGGGATGAGGGAAACTGTGGTTGAGGTCGGCGGGAGGAATTGGCTGTGCAGATCCGGAAAACACCACGGGCCGGTAACCGGTCAGGGGACGGTGATTTCGATGAGCATGCCTGGCAGAAACAGCTCCGGAAGCGCCGCGAGATCCCGTTCGTCGAGCAGTCTGCAGTTGAGCTGCTGCTCGGCAGCCACTTGCTCAATCGTGCGGATGGCAGTGACGCAGCCGTAGGCCAGCCAGATCCGTCCGCCCGGGCGAAGTCGCTGGCGAGCACCGCTGAGCAGGCTGTGCAGCAGTTCAAAGCCGGGGTCATACAGAGCAAATTCCTGCACGCTGACAGGAGTACGATTCTCCCAGGGCGGATTGCTCAGGATCAGGTCAAACGTCTCCTCCGGAGCCAGCACGGTCCATGCCGCAGGTGCACGGCGTGGCACCAGACGTGCCTCCAGTTTTTCCGCAAAGCCCAGCTGCTGAGCATTTTCACGAGCATTCGCGACGGCCGCAGGATTCAGGTCGGTGGCAATGACGTGTGCCGCACCGGCCTGCAGGCAGCACAGTGAAAGCAGCCCCGATCCTGTTCCAATCTCCAGAACCCGAGCACCTCGGACGATGGCATCGGTGGCAATTTTCTGCCGCATGCTGTTGGTGTCAGCGGGTTCCCAGAAGACACTGTCGAGGATTGCGAGGGACCGGGGCAGCTGCGGAACATTCACCCAGCGGACGATGCCATACGCGGCCGGCGTCGTGGCCGGATCAATCCACTCAGCGGCCGCAGAGGTGGGCAGCGGGGCTGGATTGCTGCAGATCAGCAGGGCAGACAGCAGCAGCCCTGCGAGTGCCACGGTGGTAACAATTGCCGGCAGTGCTGATGATCGGCTGGCTGAATGGGAGGGAAGATTCATTGAGGCAGGGCGAAGTGGGTGGTGGAGTGTCAGTCTTCCTTGTTTGATTCCAGCACGGTGAGAAACGCCTTCTGTGGAATCTCAACTTCACCAAACTGCTTCATGCGTTTCTTGCCTTCCTTCTGTTTCTGCAGCAGCTTGCGTTTGCGGGAAATATCACCGCCGTAGCACTTGGCGGTCACATTCTTGCGGAGTGCAGAAATTGTTTCGCGAGCAATGACGCGGGTACCGATCGCAGCCTGCAGAGCAATTTCGAACTGGTGCTTGGAGATCTCACCCTTGAGCCGCTTGACGAGCGCCCTGCCCCGACGGTCGGCGTTGGAGCGATGCACAATGGTGGAAAGCGCGTCCACTTTGGTGCCTTTCACCAGGATGTCCATCTTGACCAGGTCGGCCGCCTGGAATCCGATGATTTCATAGTCCATGGTGCCGTACCCGGAGGTGACACTCTTGAGCTTGTCGTACATGTCGTACACAATTTCGCTCAGCGGCAGTTCGTAGGTCAGCTGTGTGCGAGCGGTGCCGAGGAATTCGGTGTTGCGATAGACACCGCGACGGTCCTGACAGAGCTGCATGATGGTGCCGACATGCTGAGCCGGCACGATATACGTGACTTTGGCAAGCGGTTCACGAAACTCCATGATGATCCCGGGATCCGGAACGTCCTGGGGATTGTCGATCACTATGGTGTTACCGTCGCGAGTCAGAATCTCATAGGTGACGTTGGGAGCAGTCTGGATCAGATCCATATTCTGCTCGCCCTCCAGACGCTGCTGGATAATCTCCATGTGGAGCATTCCCAGGAATCCGCAGCGAAAACCGAACCCGAGTGCGTCGGATGTTTCCGGCTGAAAGGAAAAGCTGGAGTCGTTCATGGCCAGCTTGGAGAGTTCGTCGCGCAGGTTCTCAAAATCTGTGGCGTCGATCGGGTACATCCCGCAGAAGACCATCTGCTTTGGCTTCTGATATCCGGGCAGCGGCGCGGTGACCGGTCGTTCATTATGCGTGACCGTATCACCAACGGTCACTTTGTAGAGTTCCTTCAGTCCGGTGAGGACGTAGCCCACCTGCCCTGCTGAGAGTTGATCGCAGGCTTTCATGCCGGGCCGAAACTGTCCCAGTTCCAGCACTTCGCAGATGATTCCTTCACGCATGAACCGGATGCGATCGCCCCTGCGGAGAGTGCCGTCGAAGACACGCACATAGGTGATGACGCCGCGGTAATTGTCGTACTTGCTGTCGAAGACGAGAGCCTTGAGTGGCTGATCCGGCTGTCCGGAAGGCCCCGGCATATGTTCGATGATTGCTTCAAAGACCGATTCAATATTCATGCCTGCCTTGGCACTGACTCGGAGCGCATCGGTGGCATCAAGGCCGAGCACATTTTCGACCTCTTCCAGCACTTCGTCGATTCGTGTCACCGGCAGGTCGATCTTGTTGACGACTGGAATAATCTCAAGGTCGGCTTCAATCGCTGCGTACGCATTGGCAACCGTCTGTGCCTGCACCCCCTGAAAGGCGTCCACCAGCAGCAGAGCACCTTCGCAGGCCGTGAGGCTGCGGTTGACTTCGTAGTGAAAGTCGACGTGCCCCGGAGTGTCAATCAGATTCAGTTCGTAGACATCACCCTTGTGTTTCCAGTTGATCGTTACGGACCGCGCTTTGACAGTGATGCCACGTTCTCGTTCGATGTCGAGGTCATCAAGAATCTGCTGGCGAAACTCGCGCTGGGTGATCGTGCCGCTTTTAAGCAGTAACTGATCGGCAAGTGTGCTCTTCCCGTGGTCGATGTGAGCAATGATGCTGAAGTTGCGTATGAACCTGGGATCCATCGTGCAGCTTTTGGAGAAGGTGACTGGTGGAAAGGAACTGAAGGAACGGTATGGCAGTCCGGGCAGGAGACCTGTTGATTATCGTACGACTGCAGCGGAGCGCTGCGGGACAGCTGAGTTCTGTGACTGATGGCACCGTACACGGAAGTTGGGACAAACGCCGGACGCTGCCTTGCATGTGACACCACGGTGACACCAGTGTGTTCCACGCAGATAATAGCGACGGGGCTGGTCAGCCGGACAGACCGAAGAGTCCGGTGGAGTGCTTTCCCGTGGTCAGCAACAGGCACGTCAGGTCTGCCGGCGAAGCTGTATTCCACCTGCAGTGCGCAAGAAAAGGGCCGACGGACTGCAGCCGTCGGCCCTGTGTGTGCCGTTTGCTGTCTGCAGGATAACAGTCAGCGCGACATGAACACCACAACGGGACCCACATCAACCTTGAGGCTGACGTCGTCGATCGTCGGCAGAGCAGTGATCACAATCTTCATGTTTTCGCGATCAACAGCCAGCCATTCGGCGTCTGCCGATGATCCTTCGATGTTGCCGTAGAGCTTACGGACGTTGGGACGGTTACGCAGGGTAATGACATCGCCGGGGCGGACCATAATTCCTGGCTTGTTGACGGTCTTGCCGTTCAACTGGAAATGACGATGTACGATTCCCTGGCGAGCCTGAGGTCGTGTGAGCGTGAAGCCGGCACGGCGAACAACATTGTCCAGTCGACGTTCGCAGATCAGCAGCAGTGCTGTTCCGGTGTTGCCGCGGGTACGCTTGGCGATGTCAAAGTAGCGGAACAGCTGACGATCGCGGAGACCATAGTAGAACTTGATCTTCTGTTTTTCGATCAGCGCTGCCCCGTAGTTGGTCAGCTTGCGACGACGCTTGTGCTGGCCCGGAGGAGCGTCTTTTTCCTTCTTGATGATGGCGCCAGCTGATTCGTAGACATT
>JALQUR010000147.1 GCA_023260695.1 Planctomycetaceae bacterium | reverse complement strand
TAGTTGGGCGATCTTTTGGAATAAGTTTCATCACCGCCTGATCTTCTTCCGTCATGCCGCGAGACTCGATCACAAAGAGCACGACATCCACATCACTTAAAACTTGATTGACTGTTTTATTTAAACCTTTATTCATCAGATTTAAATGTTTCAATTGGAATCCGGGTGTATCAATAAAAAGAAATTGGGTGTCATCAATGGTTTGAATACCTAACAATTGATAGCGTGTGGTCTGTGCTTTTTTGGAAGTAATACTGATTTTGCTCCCCACCAAATAATTAAGGAGTGTCGATTTACCTACATTAGGTCGTCCGACAATCGCAATCGTGCCGCACCGTGTTATTTGATGTTCGCTCACGATTGAGACTCCAACATCAGTTGATAAGCTTTCGATGCTGCTTCTTGTTCTGCAATTCGACGGCTGTTCATACCTCGCGATTGATGCTCTTCCGAGGAGATATCGCTGCATTGTCGGCCGCAGGATTCCGCCGCTTCATATTTGACCCTCCGATGTGAACGCCGTACAGTATTCATTCCTGCCGGCGTCCTGCGACGCTGCTATCCCACCAGAAACATGCCCATTTCGGCATTTGCAGACGTTGTCTCCCGGCCTGCCAGTTCCTGCACCT
This sequence comes from Planctomycetaceae bacterium, assembly GCA_023260695.1. GTDB lineage: Bacteria > Planctomycetota > Planctomycetia > Planctomycetales > Planctomycetaceae > SXXK01. The sequence continues at coordinate 1,487 of JALQUR010000147.1, read as the reverse complement.
TGCGTTGTCAGAGAACCGCTGCGGTCCGGTTTCCGGCAGGAATTCCCCACGGACTGGAGTTTGAGTTGACGGAACAGCCATCAGAGTCGTCCTGTGAAGCTGCTGGCGGAGTGTGGAATGCGGTTGATTGCTGGAATGATTTTGGCTGCCGGACTGCTGCTGCCGTGCGCGGCTGAAGAGTCACAGGGCGGGCCGACAGATCCTGAACCCGAAACGAAAGCTGCTGCGCCCACGATTCCGTTGAAACGTGGCGATCAACTGCCGTCGTTTGAATGTGAAACGCACCTTGGCGAAGTCTGGAAGTCGACAGAGCATTCGGGAAAACGCTTCCTGGTGGTCTACTTCTTTCCGGCAGCGTTTACCAGCGGTTGTACGGACCAGGCGTGTGTTTATCGGGATCTTTCCGATGAATTTGCGGAAGCAGAGATCGAGGTTGTCGGTGTCAGTGGTGATCATGCTGCGGGACAGCAGTTGTTTGCTGACAAGTACGATCTGAAATTTCCGCTGCTGCACGACGAAGACGGAAGAATCGCAAGACTCTTTGGTGTTCCGCTCCGCAAGGGCAATACCATCGTCCGCACACTCAACGGTGTGACAATGTCTCTGGAACGTGGTGTCACAGCCAGCAGATGGACCTTCGTCTTTGATCGTGAACGAAAAGTTGTCTCACGAATCCCGGCAGCAGAGCCCGAAAAGGATGCCGGGAACGTGCTGCGGATCGTCCGCCGACTGGCGGGGCAGCCTCAGTCCTGAGGGGCGAAGTGTTCCGGAAACGGCGTAAGCGGCGGCTGCTTCAGAGCGGCTTTGCGGATGAAAAGCAGAAAAATCGGGGGCACTGGCGTCTGTTGCCAGGGTTTGCCCGAGGATCGGGTTACTGTGAAAAACCTGCGAAAAGCACAGGATTCGGCTCAGATCAGTGCTTTCCGAGATGAGGCCAGGTGTTTACTATGGTGTGGCTCGCCCGTATGTCAGGGCGAGCAGGTTTTGATCATTAGCGTTTCAGGGAGCCACATAGAATGAGGAAATTCGTTTCGCTGTGCATGGTCGGGCTGATTGCCGCAGGCATGCAGGCCATTGATGCTGCAGATCTGAAGTCGGGCCTGCAGGTGGATGAGTATCCCGGTGCGTTCTATGTCACCGACATCACCGGTCCAAACGCATCTCAGAAGCTGTGCTATCGCTGCCAGTATGGTGCTCGTCCGGTCGTGAGTATTTTCGTTCGCGAAATGAACGAAAACACTTCAAAGCTGGTCAAGGAAATCGACGCTGTTGTTGGCAAGAACGCTGACAGCAAGATGGCCGCCTTCGTAACCGTGCTGTCTGAAGATCCGGATCAGCAGGAAGCGGCTCTGAAGCAGGTCAAGGAACAGCAGAAGATTCAGCACACACCGCTGACTGTCTTCGAAAACAATGTTGGTCCGACCAAGTACAAGATCAACAAGAATGCTGACGTTACCGTGATGATGTGGGTCGACTCCAACGTTCGA
>JALQUR010000666.1 GCA_023260695.1 Planctomycetaceae bacterium | reverse complement strand
ATGGTGCGGGACAGCAACTGCTGACAGCAGGTGTCCTTCCTGGTGAAACAGTGGGTCTGGCAAATCAGGCCAGAACAGCGGGCCTGTTAACTGCAGGCCCGGCACCGCGGGCCTGGAAAGGCCGGTTCAACGGCACAACGGCACAACAGAAATATCTCGCGGCGGTCTGAACCGCAGCGTTACATGAGAGTTCAAAGATCGAGTGGCTTGCGGATCCCCACCTGGGCGATCGGCTCAATACTCTAAGGAACGGGTTGAAATGGCTGGCACGAATACTGGTTCACGCAATGTAGAAGTCCTGCTTGTCAACGATGTCGAGCAACTGGGGAAGCGCGGTGAGATTGTCCGTGTGAAGCCCGGATATGCTCGCAACTATCTCCTGCCGCAGGGTCAGGCGACGATTGCGACCGAGCAGAACAAGCGGATGGTGGAAAAGCACCGTGCTCGTCTGGCGGCGCTCGAAGTCGATCGGCTCAAGGCACTCCAGAAGGTTGCCGACGCTGTCAACAAGTACAGTGCCACCATCGAAGCCAATGCGACCGCAGACAATCAGCTCTACGGTTCCGTGGTGGCTCGCGATATCAGCGAAGTGCTCAAGGCAGCCGGACATCCGGTGGAAGCTGACCACGTGAAACTGGATGGACCAATTCGCGAACTGGGGATGTACACCGTGAAGCTCAAGTTCCACGACAAGGTACAGACCGACGTCAAGATCTGGGTGGTTCCATCCGCAACCAGCGGCTGATTCATCCCGACCAGTCACAGACTATCAGAGATCCTCAGGTGCCCGAGTGCCTGAGGATTTTTGTTCCTCTGGACGCATGTTGATTCTCCTCGGCGGCACCGTTTGAGGCAATCAGCAGCTTGTCCATTCACCGGCAAGCGAACTGCAGGCAACCGACAGCAGGATGGGGGCGGGACATGGCAGCAGATTCATCCTCAGGCGCGCGTGACCGCAAACGCGGCAATTCTCGCTCCGACCGCAAATCCGAAACCGATCAGCTCCGCCTGCCTCCGCAGAATCTGGACGCCGAACGCTGTGTGCTCGGCAGCATTCTGCTCATGAATGAGGCGTTTGACGAGGTCGGCGAATCGCTCAAGGCAGACCAGTTTTACGGCGACGCGCATCAGAAGATCTACGCAGCGATTCACAAGCTGTATGAAGCGGGTGTCCGCGGGATCGATGCGGTCACGCTGGCGGAAGAACTGGTCCGGCGGAATGAGCTGGATGACATTGGCGGCCCGGCCTATCTGGCGGAGATTCTGGAATCGGTCCCGCATGCGGCACACATTCGCTACTACGCCGGCATTGTCCGTGAAAAGTACATGCAGCGAAGTCTGATCTACGCCTGCACCGAGATTCTGTCCGACTGTTACGATGCCGCTGACGACGTCCAGGAATTGCTTCAGTCGGCGGAACGGAAGATCTTTCGGATCGTGGAGGATCAGGGCGGGTCCGCGAAGATCGCCATCGGCGATATCATGGTGGAGGCGTTCAATCGCATTGATGAACGCATGAAGCAGACGGGTGACGTCACCGGCATCACTTCCGGCTTCCGTGATCTGGATCAGCAGAC
>JALQUR010000665.1 GCA_023260695.1 Planctomycetaceae bacterium | reverse complement strand
GTGTTTTCCAGGCTCCGCGAATGCTGCGATGCCTGCAGAGTGCAGAAGGATGCGACCACGGCTGCAATTGCGGCAAGAGACAGGTGCAGTTCGTTGATTTGTCTGGACAGATCGTGGAGTCTTTCGAAATCCTGGGTGCGTGCTTTACCCGGTGGGGTGATCAGCTGCAGGAGAGGCAGGTAGACACGAAAGTAGTCGTAGATTGCGAAGGCCATTGAGAGGCAACATACTGTGGTTACGAGGAGCAGTGATTTGCTGCGGGGTCCGGGCGCAAGCGTCAGGCTCACAGCTGCGGCACAGGCTACTCCCAGAGTCATCCAGCAGTAGATGTAGTACAGTGGAAAGCGAACCGCTGCCAGTTGATCACGGATTGAAGAATCGAAGGCCGAGTGACGTTGTTCGGCAACACTTGTGACCACATACAGAATTGCACCTCCCACCCAGAGTGAGAGAGAGACTCGCAGCAGTGTGATCAGCAGACGTGACATCATGGATATTCTCAGTGAGTCGAAGGCAATTCAGGTTGTAATTCGGCAAGGCTGTCGAATGGTTGATGAAGACTAAGATACAGAACCCCGGCGTGGTCAGAGAAACTGAGCCACGCTGAAAAAAGAGAACATCTGAAGAGTAGTTTGAAGGGTATTTGGGAATGCTGGGTGCTTTGATTGACTGGTATTACGGACGCAGGGCATGGGGCGGATATCTGAAGAGTCAGAAGCTTCTGCGGCAGGCGTACTATGATGCAGGCAGCAGTTCCGGAAGTCCTCGAGGGGTCATATGGGGGCGTTGTGAATGGACGGGAGCAACACAGCTCCTGCGGGAACGCGCAGATCGATCGTGGTGGCTGCTGAGTGGAGTCCAGCTTTCGTTTGAAGCGATTCCGGGTGGAGATATGGAAGATGTTGCAGCAGTAACGTCCTTACGGACAGCCACAGCGGTTTTTCAGTTTGCTGATGGAGAGTGGAAACCGACTGGGCGGACTCTGTTCAATTTTGATCCTGCGGCAGCTGCGGAGCTTTTCCAGGAGAGCCACGATGTCCTGAGGGTTGAGCATAACGACAAAAAAACCGTCCCCAGGCGGCCCGGGGACGGTTCGATCAATCAACAGGCAGACGCCTGAGGCTGTCAGAAGGTAATGATCGCGTCAATACCGAAGACGGTCACGTTCGGCTCAGCACCGCCCGGTGTCCAGTTGTACCGAATCTCCGGACGAATGATCAGATTGTCTGCGGGTGCAACGTTCACGCCGAAGGTTGCAGCGTGGAACGAAGTACCGTTGGCCTTCCACCATTCCACGCGGCTACCGGCTTTCATGTTGTCGGACAGATCGTAGAACAGGTAGTTGTTAATCCCGACAGTATCGAGACCACCAGGACCTGAATCCAGAACGTCAGACTGCAGCACCCAGTTCACGCCATCACCAAGGTCAGTATCGATCACGACACTGTGGCTGTAGCCTTCTCCACGCCATCCGAAGTTACCAATAGTGGTGATGTAGGTGGCTGTAGCGTTGTCGGTCAACTGGAAGGAAGCCCCGCCAAGGAATGAGCTGCCATCACCGAGCTGGTCGAATCCGGTATCCCAGCCAGCGGTCCACCCACCGTACATGGTGACGTCATCAGAAGCTGAATAGGTTGCCAGTACGCCCGTATGAGTAAACGGCTCACTATTGTACATTGTGAACGCATGGCTGTAGAAGAAGTTGTCCGGTGCGGTTACAACTTCGTAGCCAACCAGCGTATAGAAGTGACCACCGATGATGCTCCAGTCGCCGGAAGCGATTTCAGCATACAACTGTGGCAAGGCCCAACCGTACCCGTCTCCACGGTCCCAGCCGTTCTGGAAGTCCCATCGACCGGGGTTGTTTCCGAACGCCTGAGTTGAAGTGGCGTCGGTACCGTACATGAAGTCGGCACGAAATCCCCAGTCCGTTCCGCTGGAGCCATCAGCTTCCTTTTCAGCATACAGCCAGACCTGGTGCATGTTGAAGCTGTTCGGACGGTCATTGAATGCGAGACCGTCATTACGGACCTGTGAGAACTGTGTGTTCTTGTTGTGGTATCCACCCTGAATCCAGCCACCGATGGAAATGCCGCTTCCACCGCCACCGAACAGGCCGTCACCACAGCCGTCGCTGCAGCCTTCGCCCAGCAGGTCTCCGCAGACATCGCCTGCGGTACCGTCGCAGACAGAAGTTGGAGCACAGCAGCTGGCTGCGTCACCACAGCTGCTCAGTTCAGCAAGCTGGTCTGTCAGTTTGCTTCCTGCATCGGCGAAGACCTTATCCACCGAAGCACATCCATCATCTCCGAGAGCAACAGCACTGCTGGCGGCAAGAAAGCCGCAGCAGGCAAAGCTCGACAACATTGACTTCCATGACATCCGTACCATTTCAACCCCCTTGTTGATCGTCCATGACCGCCAGAGCCAACTGTCCTCCCGACAGTTCTCA
>JALQUR010000584.1 GCA_023260695.1 Planctomycetaceae bacterium | reverse complement strand
GTGCGGGCATTCAGATGCGGTGTGGATGCAGGATTCCAGAGCAGGCTGCCCAGCGCGGGTAATGCCAGCTGGGACCGTGTGGCTGCTGACGCGGCATTGCCCGATAACGCCGCCACGACAACGCCGAACTGTTCCCACAAGTCACCGTGCCGGCTGCCCTTGATGTCACGGGCCAGATCTCTCAGGCGACGCGTGCTGTAATACTTTGTGTACCGCTCCATCCGCGCCTGATGGTCTGCGGACTCTGCAGAACCACTTTCCAACCGCGGGTGCAGCACAGAGATTCCGTCCAGTGTGCGATCTTCCGCCACGAACAGGAAGATCAGCCGGTAAACAATTCGCAGCAACTGTCGGTGCAGCTCGGCCGGTGCCAACGCATTGGTGCGGAGAGCTTCGCGGAGGGCCGTATTGCGGGGGTGGGAGACCAGACCCTCGCCCAGAATCTGCAGGGCGTGCTCCACGCCTACTCGAAGTTTGCTGAGTGCCCGCGTCCCGTCTTCCGCTGCAACTTTCGTCCATTGCTCCAGCCAGCAGCTTTCCGGCTGTCCTTCCTGCTGCGGAACAAATCGTGTGGCATGGACCGTCAGCCAGAGATACACAAAATCAGAATAGACCTCACCAGAGAACATCGTCTCCAGATCGAATTCGAGGTACGACTGGCGGGAAAGTGCCTGGTTGTCGCGAAGGACACGCAGCTTGAGCCCATTGGTCAGCAGTCCCCACAGATGATCATCACTGCGATTCAGAAAATCCTGCAGCATCCCGTGCGGGTTTCCGGATCGCGTCTGCACTCCAACGACCGGGCGATCCAGATCCTGACCGCAGCCGTTCAGATGCACAGGACTGTTGCCGTAAAACCTGCGGATCGGATAGGTTCGCTCGGCGATGACAGGTGCAGGTGAAGTCGGCAGCCCGCCGAAGCCCAGTTCCCTGAGCAGTGGCAAGGTCCATTTTTCGTTGGTCAGCCCGGTGGCTGCTTCCCCATCCGGGAATTGCAGCTGCAAGTCTCGAAAGGCTTTCCAGCGTTGGATCAGCCTGGTCCACGCCGTCATGATTTCTTCGTTGAGTACGGCTGAATCCAGCAGCAGATAATCCGCCAGCGCTGATCCCGGCAGCGGATCTGCAGAATCGGCAACACGGCGGAGCAGATCAGTGGGCAGTAGTCCTCCCTCTGATCGAATGGTCTGAAAGTCATGCTGTTGACGACTCATGAATTGATTCCCACGGTGGTGTGGCTGGCGACTGGCCGGTTGAGTGCATTTTGTGAGCCGGGCGACGATGGCAGGGCGTCGTGGCGACCTACGACGAAGCGGGCAACAGGATATAAGCCCCCAGAATGTCGACAGGCAGGATTGGTTCCACAGAGACCCGTCCCTTCTGCCGCGTCGCTTCGCGAACGCGTTGATGCGATTCCAGCTGCCAGACTGCTCGTGCGGCGGCGACATCGGCTAATGCCGCCTGCAACTGCGGCAACTGCTTTTCGAGTGCAGCGACCTGCTGCTGAATGGTGGTCTCATTCACATTTCGTTCGGGTGTTGCCAACAGCAGCTGCTCTGCCTGGTCGGCGTCCAGCCACTGGATTTCCTGTGAGGAAACGCGAGCAGCCATCGGAAGCACTTCTTCACAAAGGATCGTCTCTGCGGCTGAGGACGATGTGCGAAGGTGATAGCGGATGCGGGTGATCAGGAGCACGGTGCGGATTTCCACCAGACTGCTCCACATGACTCCGCAGCGTGCGGCGACCACGTCCGTATCGCGGGCGTGTGGATCCAGCGCATGGTCAATAGTCCATGCTGCCAGTCCTTCGACAATCTGACTGGTTCTTCCGAGATACAATTCGCGTGGCTGCAGAGGCAGTTCAAAGCGACCGGTAAAGGAATCATCCCGTCCAATGGCCTGCCGCAGGGAGCGTGCCACACCTGGCGACAGGTGCACCGTCATCGATTCCAGCGGCGTTTTGCCTGCTGCTGACGCTGCTGGGGCCGTCGTCTGATTGGCGGTGTGGCATTCAATAGGGACACCGGCAAGCTGCAGCACATGTCTGACGAAGCGCTGCACATCATCAGCGCGACCAATCGCATCCCGCACGGCGTTCAATTCGGCAGCGACGCTGTCCTTGTCCAGAGAGTGCTGGGCGAACCGCGAACGACTGGCCTTTTCCTTTTCGCGAGCGTTTTCCCACTCGGAATGGAATTCCTCTACCTGCTCCGCTTCGTCCGTCCCGAAGTCGAACGTCTGCTGATTGGCATCGCGGGTGAGATTACGGAACAACGCCCCCTCGAAGATCGTTTCTGCGATGCGATCACTGGAACCGGGCACAGCAACGGCGACGCCCAGATCACTCTTGATGCTCTTGTGTTTTCGGATGAGCACCTTCAGGATGACATCGTCAACGGGGTTGTCACTACCGTAATAGGTAATTACCCGCACTTCGTTTTTCTGCTGGCCGTAGCGGTCGACGCGGCCTTCGCGCTGTTCGTGCTACTGGGACGGGCTCGCCTGAAGCACGAACCGTTCGCGTCCATCCGTCAGCCGCGCGCCTGGGAAGCCCGCGACGTGGAGGACATCCTGTTCCTCGGCGTCATGGGCGTGGTGCACATCTCCGACGACTTCGAGATCTTCCAGGCCTTCAACCCAACGCATGG
>JALQUR010000341.1 GCA_023260695.1 Planctomycetaceae bacterium | reverse complement strand
CGATCGCGCAGAAGATGGGCGTCGATGCGGGGCAATTTGGCGACAGCAACGGCGAACTGAATCTGGGGTAGTCGAGATGTGTGCAACGAGTTGTTCATGGGCTGTGACGTTATCACTGTTCCTGTGCTGCTCCCTTTACGCAACAGCACAGGAACAGGGTTATCGACCTCAGCCGGGGGAGTTTCCCCAGCTGAATCGAGCGAAGGAATTTCGCGGCGAGCTGGTATTCGTCGATCACGTCAATCGGCGAGGAAGTCTGCGGCTGTATGTGGATGAGCATTTTCAGGAAGGTCGTCTGCATCACTTCGCCATGCTTCCATCCGGTGTGATTCGCTATCGCGGGGCTCCGGCCGCACTGCGGGATATTCCGATCGGCACGCTGCTGTACGGGCATTTCACATTACCGCCGGATCCTGAGACATCTTCCGTACCACTGAGCAACGGCTCTGATGCGACGGCACCCGCTGAAACACACGCGTTGCTTCTGGAGGATGAGGTCAGCCGGGCATTGAGGACACACCACCACTGGGAGCTGCAACAGGTTTCGTTCAGCAATGGAGAAGGCAAACTGACCGCGGTCTATGCGGCAGATGATTCCGCCGCTGGTGACACCAAAGCTGAACCTGTCGAGCTGACGATTGACGAGTCGACCAGTATCTGGCGTGGTCGCGAAATACTCAGCCCCGCTGATCTGCTTGCGGAAGGAATCTGGAGGGCAGACGGGAGTGTTGATCTCAAATCTCAACGGGTACAGCTGACACTTGGATGGCACCCACGATATCTGTATCAACAGTTTCATCTCAGCGATCTCTGGCTGGATGAGGCGTCACTGAAAGTCTCGGAAGAGCGACAGCGTCAGCGTCATCTGCGTCAGATTCGAACGCGCTGGCTGCCAGCTCGGGTTGAATCCGTCGAGTACGGGGAATTCGGCCGAGCCGTTGTGACTGCGGCACTGTTCGGTGGCATGGACGAGCGGCTGTACGCAGCATTTCAAAAAGACAGCGGTGCCAAAATGGCCGCGGCTGAAGACACGCTCCGAACCTGGTGGCAGGATCACGACGGAATGGACGGCCGAATCGTAGGCGTCTCACGTGACACGGTGGATCCTCCAATCGGGGACAGTGGAATCCGCGTGCAGTTCGAAGTGCCGCTCATTCTGGAGGGATTCCGTCCCGGCAGAATTGTGCGGCTTCGTTCCCATGCGTGGCCCAACGTGAAGCCCCCGGTTGAAGAGCGAGTGAGAAGTTTTGAGGACCGCTGGCCCGATCCGGCAGTCTTTCTCCGTTGATCGATGTGCATTGGCTGGCGCGACATCGAACGGCTTCCGTTGCCCGGTTTTGCCAGACAGACTCAGGCATGTGTGGTGCGTCAACAACCGGGCGAAGGATTACGGCGGTCCTTGAGCGACGAAGCTTCCTGAATCCTGCAAAAACCGGCTTGAGGCTGATTCCGCGGCACTGGACCTGACGCTCCGGTGTTGAGTCTCCTTTACGGCACGGCACGAGGTGTGTTCTGAATCCATTGACACCCGGCACTCTGAAGGACCGCAATATGAAGATGTTTTCTGCCCCGACAACCGCTCGGGTAAGGCACCAGTTATTACTGTTGCTCAGCCTGTTCCTGCTCAGTACCGCTGCTGCGGATGACTGGCCGCAATGGCAGGGCCCAACGCGTGATGGGATCTCTCGCGAGACGGGTCTGCTGCAGAACTGGCCAGAAGGTGGCCCGGCAGTTGCGTGGCGCATCGACGGTCTTGGCGGCGGCGACAGTGCTCCTGCCGTCTTTGCTGGTCATCTTTACGGAATGAGCTTTCGTGACGGACAGGAGATCGTCTGGGCACTTCGCGAATCCGACGGTAAGGAAGTCTGGATTGCAGATCTTGGCCCCTCCTTCGAGCAACAGGCTCGTCAGTCCAGCGAAGGACCAGGCGGTACACCGACTGTCGACGGAGATTCCGTGTTTGTGGTTGGGATGGGTGGTCGCGTCTGCCGGATTGATCGCGAGGATGGCCGAGTAATCTGGCAGCGGAGCCTTGTGGATGATTTCGGGGGAAGTCTTCCTCGCTGGAGTTTCCGGGAATCTCCACTCGTGGACGGCACGCAGATCATCTGTACGCCTGGCAGTAATGAGGCGACCCTTGTTGCGCTCAGCCGCGAAGATGGAAAAACAATCTGGCAGACATCGGTACCGGAGGAGGCCCCGGCAGCAGAGGTCCAGCCTGCAGAGCCCCGTGTTCAGCAACCACCACCGGGCGGCGGACGATTCGGCGGGCGGAGTCGCTCTGGAGGCAGAAGTCGCGGTGGCGCAGCGTATTCCTCCGTTATCGCGATCGACTTCGAAGGCAGCCGACAGTACGTCCAGATGACCGCGAAAACACTACTTGGGGTGTCTGCAAAGACCGGAGAGATGCTCTGGAAATACGACGCTCCCGCGAATGGTATGGGAATCAACTGTTCCACGGCAATTGCCCGTGACGGGCTGATCTTCGCGTCGTCTGCGTACGGCAATGGTGGCGGCGCAGTGCGGCTCAGTCGTGCCGACGATGGAAGCATCCGTGCCGATGAAGTTTATTTCAGCCGCAACATGCAGAACCACCATGGGGGCATGATCGTTGTGGATGGTGCACTGTACGGAGCCAACGGAGGCAATGAGGGCGGGTTTCTCACCTGCATTGATTTCCAGACGGGAGATGTCCTCTGGCGGGATCGTGACGCCCCCAAAGGTGCTTTGATGATGGCTGACGGCCGTCTGTACCTGCGTTCAGAATCGGGAACAATGATGCTGATTGAGCCATCCCGCGAGGGTCTGCAGCTGAAGGGTCAGTTTGAGCAGCCGGATCGCACGAGGTCGCCCGCATGGGCCCACCCGGTTGTCGCCAATGGACGTCTCTACATTCGTGACCAGGGCCTGCTGCTGTGCTACAACATCTCCGCCAGGTAGCACAGCATTCAGGAGAATTGTTTCCGCAAAGCGAGCAGGACTCCGTTCTGTTCGCTTTTTTTTTCAACCACTCGGTAGTGGCAGAGTCTCAGAGATTCCCTGCAGCCGCCGATTTATGGATGATTCCCGGTCCAGAGTCACAACCGCCAGCTGGTCAGATCTGAAAGGTCTCCCATGAACAGTTTCAGCCACGCATCTCTGATCCCGGCATTCTGTCTGATATTTCAGAGCGCGGTATTTCCTGATGAACTCAGCACCACATCTGCTGCCCTGACAGTGCATTCTGAAATTCGCTCAGCGATGGAGTCAGCTCCGCTGCAGATGCTGTTCACCGGCAGCACATCCGCTGAGTTCAGCGTCTGGCAGAAGTCGTTCTCAGAGCAGCTGCATGAACTGCTCGGCGACTCCGCCCCCCCATCTGCCTGGCGTGTCGAGGAGGTTTCACGAGAGACATTCAGCGATCATATTCGCCTTGAGCTCGTGCTGCATGCAGACGGAGTGTTCAGTCTTCCGCTGTATCTGCTGCTCCCGACAGGTAATGGATTTTCCGACCGGCGTCCGGCAGTTCTGGCAATTCATGGACATGGTGAGTTCGGAGCAGATGCAGTAATTGGGAGGACGGATCGCGCAGGGATTGAGAAGTCGATCGCTTCGGCCAACTACGACTACGGGCTTCAGTTTGTTCGCAGGGGCTACGTCGTCGTGGCACCTCACATGATTCCTTTTGGTCCACGGGTCGATCGTGCCAAATACGGCGGAAATGACCCCTGCGCCGTTACCTTTGTGCGAATGCAGGCACTTGGAATCCTCTCCATTACCTCCAACCTGCGAGACCTCAGATGGTGTTTGAGCCTGCTGGAGCAGCGACCCGAGGTTGATGCATCGAGGATCGGCTGCGTGGGCCTGTCTTACGGGGGGCGGATGTCGATGCTCGTTTCGGCTGTTGATACCCGGATCAGGATTGCTGCCGTCAGTGGTGCGATGAATCTGATGCAGGAGCGATTTGCGGGCCGACACAGTTGTGGTTCGCAGATGATCCCCGGGCTGCTGAGCTACGGAGACTACGCAGAAATCGGAAGCCTGATTGCGCCTCGCCCGTGCGTCTGGGAGACTGGCTCAAGCGACTCTCTGATCGTCCCGGGCTGGGAAGATCGTTTTCGGGATCGGCTGCAGCGTGCGTACGTAGCAGCCGGCGCTGCAGAGCACTTAGTGTACGATCGCTTTGAAGGTGGACACCGCTGGAACGGACAGGTTGCGTTTTCGATGTTCGCTCGAGAGCTTACACCCTGATGGACGGGACTGCCTGTCCTGGTGCACAGGCTGATTCCGCGGTACAGGGTTGACAGCCTATTTGGACCGGACCTGCATCACACCACGCCAGCCTGCAGGCGGAGTCATTCCGAGCTGCTGCATGTACTGTCTGAGGAATGCCGACGGTCCGTCGTCGCTGTGCGCGGCGAGCATTCTGTCCGCCATGTCCCATTGTCCATCTGTAAACAAGTCGAGTGCTGAGCTGTACGTATTGTGCACATTCTGCACCTGAGCGTTCATTTCACTGTCAGGTACAACCTCCCAGATATTCATGACAGCAGACATCCCCGCGGGCTGTACAAGGCCGAGTCTTCGCAGCGTCGCATGCTCCTCTGTAAATGTCTGCTGCATCATAACTGCAGTGGCGTCATCGACGATAATCTCAACACCGAATGCACGCGTAAGCCCCTCAAGACGCGAGCACTGATTCACCACCGGGCCAAAAACACCGATCTTTGCGAGATGCTCAGTACCAATATGTCCCGCAACAGCGGTGCCTGTCGCGATTCCAATCCCCGCAGAGATTCCCTGCAGCATCGGATTTCTGCGCACTGCACCCTTGAACTCGGCCACAATCTGCAGGGCAGCCTTCACGGCAGGCAGCGAGCCCTCACACAGCGCCACGGGCCAGCCCCAGAATCCAAGGGCAGCGTCTCCCTGGAAATCTGCGATGGATCCATCGTGGTCCAGTATTCCCCGTGTCATCAGGTTGAGTGCTTCGCGAACACACTGCAGCAGCCCGGTCAGATCGTCACTCATCTGCTCGGAGCGCTTGCTGAACCCACGCAGGTCACAGAACAGCACTGCGACTTCAGTGACGACCTGTTCTTGCAGGTCCACGCCTTGAGTTGCAGTGATGCCACGAATGACGTTGGGAGAGAAGAAGGAGCTCAGTCGCGTCGTCTGTTCCTGCAGTCGTCTGATGTTCTGGATTGAGTTTAGAAACCTTCCCAGCACCTGAGTGAAACGCAGATCTGCCTTGAGAGTCGACTGACTGAATCCCCTCGGAAGAGACTCGCCAGCGACATACAGGACCCATGCGGCACCAGGCGTAATCAGCGGGACGCAGAATGCCCAGTTCAGCCGACCACTGATGGTCGCGATGCTGGACGTTGCTTCATCCCAGTGATGCACCACTGCATTGGTACTCCTGATTGCCTGATGGATAAGTCTTCTGCTTGGATTAAGCCTCTCCTGCAGCCGGGGCGAGCAGGCCACTCTTGAGCTGTGATGAAACTTCAGAGCCTCCGGGTCATCGGTGATCGATTCATGCACGCTGAGCAATGCTGCAACCGCCGAGGCGGCCGGGATCGACTCCAGCAGCAATTCGGCAATCCCGCCGGACAGATCTGCGTCAGTGGTGCACCGGGCCACCAGATCAGGGATTTTTTCCAGCAGAGCTACGCGATCCGGCGATACATTGTCCCTCAGTTCACCAATTCTGAAGCTGGATTCCTGTACTGGAGAATCAGGGTATACGGAATCCCCCAGTTGATGCAGAGATCCGAACCGTCGCGGTCTGATGAGTTCTGAGCAATCACTGAGATAAACCTGGGTCTGACCG
>JALQUR010000433.1 GCA_023260695.1 Planctomycetaceae bacterium | reverse complement strand
CAGTCGCGCCGCAGAGAATTTCTTTTGGTTCCGATTGAGCAGGTCTGGCATGGACACCGATGAATTGTCACTCAGTGATTCTCAGCGTGCAGAGCATCTTCGCATTGTTGTTGCTGACCTGGACCTGGCAATTTCTGCGCAGTTCGCCATCGCATGGGCTGGTGAAAATGGCGAAGATCCGCGACTGGGCTGGTGGAAGACCGATCTCAGCAGTGAATTTGGGGGCGAGGACCTGTACCAGCGGTTGCTGCCTGCGACATGGCGATGGGCCGTATTTCAAAGCCTCCGAGAAGTAGCCCGACGGATTGACCACCAGCGGCGGTCCGAGGGGCACGATGCCGATGGGGTGATCTCGCTGTTCTCGCTCGGCTTCGAAATCGATGAACGTATTGAAGACCGCATCACTGAACTCAAGCGTGACTTCTCTGACCCGCTGCAGGCATTGCCGTTGCTGCAGAACGTAATCGCAACGGAGTGGAACGCCAGTGAGTTTCGGAATTGGCTGTCCGGATTTGGGAAGGGGGATTTCACAACGGTTCCGATCGGCCGGCGGCTGAAGGGAAAGCCTCCTGTGTCATTGGACACCGCCATCAGAAGTCTGCTGGCGGCATTTCAGCCACTGGCAGAATCTTACCCGCTGCCGCATTTCCAGGGGACGATGTGAGCATGTCGGCTGCGGAGGTAACCGAATTTCACGCTCGGCTGGCGGACTGTTCTCTGCAGGTGGAGCATTGTCGTGCGTATTGGCAGCGGAGCGGGTGCACCGGCGTGGCCGATGTCGCGCAGGCAGCGTTTTCGGAGTATTGGTTTGGAGCCCGCAGTGCGGCACGTGTGCAGCAGCTGCTTGCGAATTTTCGGGAACGATTCGACCGCTTCCCGGAAGCACTGGCTGTCCTGCAGCGCTGGACGGACATGGGCGTGATCACTCGCAAATTGATTTGTCACTGGCATCTGCAGCTGACTGATCGACTGTATCGGGAATTCACGGGCCAGTTTCTCTGGGATCGAGTGCAGGCGGGCCGTGGCGAGGTCACGCGGGACGTTGTCGTCCGCTGGCTGGAAAACGCGGCGCCCGGACGTTGGTCAACCTCCAGTCGTATCCAGCTGGGCCGCAAACTGTTGTATTCCGCCACTGAGGCTGGCCTGCTGCGTGGGCGGCGTGATCCGCGGGGCTGGCAAGCTCCCCGAGTAGACGATGAGGCACTGGGATATATTCTGCACCTGTTACGAAAGTCAGTCTTCCACGGCTCGTTGATTGAGAACCCCTATCTGGCATCGGTGGGGCTGGTGGGCCAGGACCTGCAACGGCGTCTGCAGTCATTTCCTCATTGCGAGCTGCGTCAACAGGGGGACCTGTTTGAGTTCGTCTGGCGTTATCAGAGTTTGTCAGACTGGGCGGCTCACAATCTGCCCGGTGTGTTCACACCAGTCAGGGAGATTGCATGAACACAAATGCAAATACCGGCTCACCCCTGCAGCAGGCAATGCATGCTCTGCGTTCAGATCTGATTCAGGAAGATGGCCCTCGCATCAGTACGATGCGCAATTATCGATTTGCGATCCTGCAGTACGAGCCACGAGATGAGTTTCGCCTGCGTCAGGAAGTGCGTCGGCTGCACAGTGATCTGGTCTCGAATGGCTGGATGGTACTGAGCATTAATCTGCAGAAACTTCTGCTGGATCGAGTCAGAGCGCAGGGCGATGACTTTGTGTCTCGTCTGATTGAACGTGAAAGGCGAACCGCGGGCAAATCCATTGATCGTGGTCTTCGTGATCTTCAAAGCAGGCTGGGCCCATTGATTGAAGGCCCGGAGGGAATTGCAGCGGACTGCAGTCGCATCATCAGCGACTATGCCGAACAGCATCCGGAGACTGTCGACCGCACGGTGGCCATTATTGGCCGTGCCGGCGCATTGTATCCGTTCTTTCGTTCCTCCGCGTTGTTAAGACATCTGGATGGGCGAACTTGCAACGTTCCCGTGGTACTGCTGTATCCGGGTGAACGCTGCGGAGAAAAGGGGCTGTCATTTATGGGTGTCGTGGAGCCCGACAGCGACTACCGTCCCCGCATTTACTAGACCTGTCTTGTTTCATCGTTGTCCGTTGTCATTTATGGAGCTGTGGTCAGGCCGTCAGGCTTCGGCGTAACGTGGTCGCGTAACCTGGTCATTGTTGTCAGAGCTTCCCACTGCAAATCCGTACCGTTTTCTGTCATTGAGTGTTTCATGAGCAGCCCCAGACTTATCCGCGAACTCTTCCGCCAGGATGTCACGCGAGACATTCCGCCGGTGGTGTATTTTCATGAGCAGAGCCCGGCGAAGGTGCGGGATGAGGTTTCTGAGTACATCATTACCGGCGGCTGGAAGAAAGATCACCCCAACTACAAACGTGTCCCGGATGGGATTCACGAGCAGTACGTGCGACTGTTAAGTGCAATCTCGGACGAGATGCAGAAGTCCGGCGGGCCATCGCTGCCCACGGCATGGATTTCCGGTTTTTATGGATCTGGTAAATCCAGTTTCGCCAAGTTGCTCGGCCTGTCTCTGGACGGCCTTGAACTTCCGGAAGGGCAGTCGCTGGCAGAAATGCTGCTGGCCCGCGACCTTTCAGATCGGGCTCAGGAATTTCGCGACGCGTGGGATCGGCTGCGGCAGGTGATTGCGGATCCATTTGCAGTGGTCTTCGACATTGGCGGATTTGCTCGGGACAACGAACAGATTCACACCGCCTGTGTGCGGCAGGTACAGACTCGCCTTGGCTACTGTGAAAAAGAGCTTGTCGCCAATTTCGAACTGCGCATGGAAAAGGCTGGCGAATGGGACCGCTTTCTGGCCGTATCTCGCGAAATTGGGCAGCCATGGGACGAAAAAAAGGATGACCCGTTTGCGGACGAAGTCTTCTCTGAGATCCTGCATCACTATAACAGTGATCGCTATACAGATCCCATGAGCTGGATCGACAGTCGCTCGGGAACCACGGTGAGCGATTCGCCCACGGAGGCTGTTGCGACGATCCGAGACATGATTCAGATGCGGAAGCCCGGCGGCACGCTGTTCATGGTTGTGGACGAAGTCTCGCAGTATGTGCTTTCACACGAGCAGCGCGTGGACAAGCTGCGAGCATTTGCTTCTGAACTGGGAAGTCAGCTGAAGGGGAAGGTCTGGCTGCTGGCGCTGGGGCAGCAGCGGATTGATGAGGAAGCGGGCGATACGTTTCTGGTCTGGGCCAA
>JALQUR010000326.1 GCA_023260695.1 Planctomycetaceae bacterium | reverse complement strand
CACACGGGGGGCGGCCAGTTCCTGTTTGCTGACGGATCCGTGCATTTCATCAGTGATAATATCCACTTTGATCTGCAGGGGGCTCCGGAACGCAATGACCAGGGAATCAACTGGCCGGCCGATGTGGCCAATGCTGGACTTGTCGGACTCTACCAGAAGCTCGGGATGAAGGACGACGGACTGGTTGTGGGAGAGTTCTGAGCCGAAACCGGTCAGCATACCGTTGATCTCACGGCCCCGATGCCGATGTGTGTTGCCGCGTTTCTGCATACCATGGAGTTCGAAATGAAGAGAGTTGTGTTGCTGGGATGTCTGGTGCTGATTCTTGCCGGTTGTGGTGGCGGCGATCTGCCCGAACTGGGATATGTCACCGGCAGGGTGAGTATTGGTGGCCAGCCGCTTGCTGGCGCCATTGTCAGCTTCAGCCCTGTGCAGCCGGGACGACCGTCCTCTGCAGAAACGGATGCTGAAGGCGAGTACGAGTTGTTCTACAACGAAGATGCACCAGGAGCTGTGGTGGGAGATCACGTGGTCACGGTCACCAGAATCACCACGACGGAGCTGGACGATCTTCCGGATGATCCATCTGAAATGTCTGCAGAGGAACGCGCACTGTACGAATCCAGTCAGCCGCTGCCTGCAGCCGCAGCAGATGGTTCGCTGAAGAAATCCGTTGCAGCGGGTTCAAATGAGATCAATATCGAGCTCTGATCTCAACAGGCTTTTGTGGTTGTGAACGGGTGCCGGGAAAACCTTCCCGGCATTTTTTTTGCACATGATGCGTAGTGTGCTGCTACTCGGAAGCAACTGTGGCAGAGCGATCCTCCGCAGATCTGTATCAGGCGGCACTGCAACTCCTTGCAGTCTGAGCGCAGCAGTGTTCTGCGATTCACAATTCGCGCGTGAGGGGCGTGTTGCGGCAGGAGAGCGAGATTCCAGCGGCACTGCAGCGACGGACGCCTGCCCCGCAGCAAGGGTCTTCGCTGAAATCGGCTCGTGTGTGCAAATGCATCCAGGCGTCGATTCGTTCCTCTGAATCTTCCCCGCACAATCTGAGTGACGCTGCAGCAGGAAGAATTCCGATACGGGCAGAATGTGAGTGCCGCAATCACTGATTGCAGAAGGCGACCAGTCGCCGCACCGCGGAAAAACGCCAGGGAGGCAATTTCTGAGCCGCGGTGACACAGGACTGCAGCGAGCGGGCAGTCGGTCTGCGACGATCAGTCTGATCGGAGCCAGCAGCATCGGAGTTGCAGGCATTATTTTGTCCGCAGCGGTGCACTGAAGCACATTATGCATCCTGTGATTCATCTGCCTGATTCGACAAGGCTGCTCCGCTTAGTGATCTGCCGCATTGCCGTCACACTCGAAAAGCTCAGATGCAGATCATGGACCCGCTCAAGTAATGCCATGAAGAATGTGCAAGCCTCTCGGACTCTCTGCTGCTGCTGCTGTGATGACAGACACAAGTCACATACCTGCAGCCCCTCTGCAGAGCCCTCTGCAGGCTTTGTCGCACTGCGAAACCCGAGGCTCCCGAACCTGGCATCAGTCTCCCGCTGCTGATCGGGACCATTACAGGAATTTCGCAGTGTCTCTCCGCATACCGGAACTCGGAGAAGAAAGTGCGGGCCTTGTAACAGAGTAATCTCAGACCCGGCTGCAGCGGGCGACAAGGAGGAACCACATGCGATTGATTCAACCGTGATGACGCATGAACAGATGATCCCGTCAGAAGCTGCTGGCCTGACGCGTTCACGGACGCATTGTCAGGTGTTTTCCAGCGGGGGCCTGGCGGGACGACGTCAATTCATCCGCAGGGAGATCACAACAGCAGTCTGAATTTGCAGAGTTGACGGGACTGCTTCTGAAGAGAGTCCGTGCCTGCACTCAGAACACGGCCGGCAGTCTGACGCGTTCCTGCATGATGATCGGAGCAGCGGCAAACGACTCTCTCTGTGGGCAACGCAGAAATCCGGAGGAGGATCATACGCAGCAAGCAACAGACGAAAGCAAGGTTCTCTGAGCTGCAAGGATGCTCAACTGACTGCTCGCACTTGTCCCACCACAGCAGACGACACGTGCAGGGGGATTCACAGCAGCCGGAAACCTAACGCAGAGATCCGCAGAGTTGACGTGATTGCATCCGATGCAGTCCGTATCGTGTCAATAAACGGACAGTGCTTGACCGCTGCGTATCAAAAACGTGCGCAATAAAGGATATACCTCTCGGTTGAACACGGCCGGCATTGACGCAAAAACAGAATGTCGGGACGATCAGAAAAGGGATTTTTCCCTGTT
>JALQUR010000389.1 GCA_023260695.1 Planctomycetaceae bacterium | reverse complement strand
CTCCATATCTAGCCTCTTCCCATTCAGTCGGCTCCGCGTTCTGCCATGAACTAACACCAATGATAAATAGTTGCCCTTCGAAATTTATATAAGCAGGTCCGCCTGAGTCTCCGGGGCCATTGCTTCAGGTCAGCTTCAGGTCAGCTTCAGGTCAGCTTCAGGTCAGCTGCAGGTCAGCTGCAGGTCCGGCACGGATGCATTGCTGGCTGCTTTTCAGGAATCATCTGCAGTGGCAGGTCTGACGCAGGAGACACCCAGGTCATGTACACACTCCGCATGGCGCGGCGAGTTCTTTTTGAAACCAACAAACGTCTGCTCTGGAAGCTGATCTGGAATCTGGGCATTCGGGGAGGACTGTCCGTGCTGCGGCATCGTCGCCGCATGAAGCAGGGGAAGTTTTTCCCTCCGTTTCTGTACGTATCGATCATCAACAGCTGCAATCTGCGTTGTCAGGGCTGCTGGGTTGATGTTGCGCACAAGCAGCAGACGATTGATCTGGAGGCGATGAAGCGGCTCATCACAGAGGCGCGTGCTGCAGGAAACTCGTTCTTCGGGCTGGTGGGAGGAGAACCCTTCATGCATCCGGAGATTCTGGAGATCGTTGCAGCCTTTCCTGACTGTTACTTTCAGATCTTCACCAACGGCCATTTCATCACAGACGAAGTGGCGCGGAGGATGTTCGAGCTCGGCAATGTGACACCGCTGATCAGTGTGGAGGGAACCGAGATCATCAGCGATCAGCGTCGCGGTCGTGATGGTGTCTACAACAAGACGCTGGCTGGCATTGAGAACTGTCTGCGAAATCACGTGATGACAGGTGTCTGCACCAGTCTTGCCAAATCAAATATCGACGATCTGCTGACGGAGCAGTGGGTGGATCGTCTGATTGAGATGGGAGTGCTCTACACGTGGTTTCACGTCTATCGCCCGATGGGGCCCGATGCGACGACTGAACTGTGTCTGACACCGGAGCAGCAGCGGCGTGCCAGACAGTTCGTGGTTGAGATGCGAGCACGCAAGCCAATCATCATCATCGACGCCTACTACGACGGAGAAGGTAAGGCGCTCTGCCCTGCTGCCAATGGGATCAGTCACCATATCAATCCGTGGGGCGATATTGAGCCGTGTCCGATCGTGCAGTTTTCCACCGAGTCGATTCATCCTGGTGCAGATGATCGCCCGCTGGTTCAGAAGTTCACGGAGTCCGAGTTTCTGTCTGACTTTCGGACATTGTCCCAGCAGACAACTCGCGGTTGTATCGTGCTGGAACGCCCGGATCTGCTCGCGCAGCTTGTGGAAAAGCACTCTGCAAAGGATGCCACAGCCCGCGGCACCGCGATGGCGGAGCTGAAGTCCATGATTCCGCGAACATCTCAGTATCACCCCGGCCATGAGATACCGGAGCAGAATCTGTACTATCGCCTTGCCAAGCGATTCCTGTTCAATGATTTCGGAGTCTATAACGGTCACGACCACAGTCAGAGTGCTGCCCCCTATCTGCTGCAGAAAAATGCGATCGAGCAGGAGCCCGAACTGGCAGCGAGCGGTCAGTCAGCAGGGGCAGAATCCTGACGGGTGCTGTTTTCGCGACGCACCTGGACCGGCCCGGCGGTGGGCTGCAGATCTGATCTTGCGTGATGATGCAAAAACCCGCAGGCTACCTGAGGTGAACGGTGACATTCGATTACCGACCGCCGCTGTGGAAATATTGCCGAGGTGTCATGGATGGCCCTTCTTTGTCGACGATTGATGATTCTGTTTCTGTACCTGTGTGCCAGCTTCGGCCTGGCAGACAGCGCAGCTGCTCAGGTTGTCGAGTCATCGCAGAGCGAATTCGGGGCGATTGCTGTTATTCAGACGGATCCGCCCCCGGATTTGTTTGCTGCAGATCCATTTGTGCGGAGTGCTGCAGTTCTGCATGACGCAGGTCTTAATGATGTGTGCAGCGTGGGTTCGCAGGTCTGGGCCGCCGGCGATCGGGGGCAGATCTGCCACTCCACTGATGGTGGGCAGACGTGGGTTGTCACCGCCCTGCCTTTTGACTGCTGCCTGACGTCGGTGGTGTTCCTGACTGGTCAGCATGGCTGGGTTGCCGGCTGGCGTTATGGAGATGCTGCTGCGGGCGGCTGCAATCGTGCCTTGCTGCTGTCGACGCGTGACGGTGGTGGTACGTGGAGCGAAGTTGATTCGTCCACGGGAGCTGCGGCCGTGTCCGGCGGTATCAGACTCGCTGAGCTGCCGGGGATTCGACAGCTGCACAGCTTCGGTCTGCTGGACCACATTGCTGTGACACAGGCTGATGCAGCTGTTGGCGGGCACACGTTGTATCGCACTCATGACGGTGGACAGTCATGGGAGCCGATTATTGCGGATCAGCCGGACGTATTCTGGTCGGCTGCCGCATTCATGAATTCGGAGGAAGGAATAACGGGCGGTGCAGATCAGGTACTGGGAACTGTTGTTTCCGGAGAAGCCGTGGTGCTGCAGAGCCCGCGGCGTTCCCTGCGTTCGATCAAAGCTCTTTCTCTGGACAGCAATGGTGCAGGCTGGGCTGGTGGCGATGGTTCGTTGCTGCTGCAGACGACGGATGGCGGTATCACGTGGAGACCTCCGTCCATGCGGCTTCCGACCGCCGCTGCTGAACTTTTTGATATCCAGGCCGTGGCTCATCGTGGCGATGTCGTGGTGCTTGTCGGCAACCCTGGCAGCTGCCTGATTCAGTCCCTTGACGGGGGGCGAAACTGGGAGGTGATACCGGTTCCTGGCGGAGGGCTGATCCGCAATGTGGCTGCTGCACAAGCGGGGTTCGTTGCGGTCGGAAGCTTCGGGAAGATTCTGATTTCTTCCGGAGTGAGCGGCGAATGGCGGTGTGTTCGGAATTCGGAGCTGCATGCTGCAGTTCTGGTGCTGAATCCGGCTGCCGACGCTGCGGCCGATCGACTGCTGGCTGCGGTTGCTGCTGACGATGGCTACCGTACTGTTGTGCATCAGCCGGTGGTCGCGATGACCGACAGTCGCACGGCCGATCGAGAACTCAGACTGCTGCAGCATGCAGCTGCTCTGAATCGCCTGACCTGCAACGAGTACAGCAGCGACTGGACTCTGCCACTGCATGAGCGTCTGTCGGAGACGACGCGGAGTGGTGTGCTGTCGGACTGGATGCGCAGAACGGACGGTGAGGCGGGACAGATCCTGCCGTTGCGACTGGCTCGCAGCATCTGCAGTGTGCGGCCGCTGGTCGTCGTGATTGAAAGACCGGCAGCGGGGAACGCCGTCTCGCAGCTGATTGCAGAGGCCATCGTCCCGGCACTGAAACTGGCTGAGGAAGCCACGCATCCTGCACTGATCGCCTGCGGCCTGAGGCCGTGGAGCGTCCAGCGTGTTGTGTGGCGTGAGGAAGCAGCTCAGCGCAGTGCACTTTCCTTCAATGACATGCAGTTCATGAGCAGTCTGGGGACGACGATTGGCCTTGCCTGCCGGACGGCCGGGCAGGAACGAGATGCGATCAGCCAGAGTCTGTCTGCCGACCGGTTCGCCACGTCTTCATACCGCAGTCTGCGGGAAGGAGCAGACCAGCAACCGCTGGTGAATCTGCTGCATGGACTCAAATCAGACCCCGGAAAGGATGTCCGCCGGGCGGTCACTGCAATCTCTGCAGAGCAGCGTCGGCAGTCTGTTGAGCTGCTCAATCGGAAACGAGCTGAACTGATTGCGCTCAGCGGGACAGCAATGCCTGCATCATCAGCGGAGTCATTTGTCGGGCATCTGCAGGACACCGCTGTGACATTGCCCCCGCCACTGGCACTGCTGCAGCTCAGTGAACTGGCTGAGCTGTGTCGGGCACGCAATAACGTAGAGGGGCTGGTGGCCGCGGATCGCGAGATCATCCGTCGATTTCCAGCGACTGCAGCGGCGAGGTCGGCTGCGGCTGAGCTGGCTGATTATTACGGCAGTGCAGAATTGAGGTATGTACGAACACAATGGACTGCTCGGACTCCGGCACCGCTGCAGCCCGTGGTTCCGCAGGGCCTCGGCAGCCTGCAGCCACGGACGGAATCGGCAGCGGCCTCGGCATTCGGCGGGCCGCGCACTGCTCAGTCGGATGTGCTCGAAGACTCGTGGAATGACCAGTGCGATCGCGCCTGGGAAGTACTGACAACAGGGGTGTCGACCGGGACACAAGTTGCGCGCAGATTTCCGTCGCTGGTGCTGGCTCGAGCGGCAATGCAGAGACGTCGTGGTGAAATGGGGGCATGCCTGAATCTGCTGGCTTCGCTGAGTTCCCGCAGCGATCGATTCGGCCAGCTGGCTCAGGCGGAAATGAACATCATGCAGGGGCTGCCGCAGGAGATTCTGCCGGTCATTCAGATTCCAGCTGTTCAGGCAAGACCGATTCTGGATGGGAGACTGGTGGAGTCGGTGTGGGTCGACGCTGCAGAGTTGCGTCTGTCCGGAGAAGATTCCGCAGCGAATGCAGTCAGCAGTTTCTGTATGCTGGCGTGGGATCACGAACATCTGTATCTGAGCGCCGTGCTGGAGAGAAATTCAGAGCGCGGGGTGATTCGGCAGGTGCAGTCGCGAACATGGGATGAAGATCATGAGTCGCGGGATCGTGTGACATTTCTGTTCGACACGGATCGGGATTACCGCAGCGCCTTTGAATTCACCATTGATGAATCCGGACGGACTTCGGACCGTTGTGGATCTCTGCAGCGCTGGAATCCGGAGTGGTTTGTTGCAGTGGAGAGCGACACCGCAGCATGGCGGATTGAGGTCGCAGTTCCGCTGACTGCACTCAGTCCGCAGCCTGTTCGTTCCGGGGACGAGTGGATCGTTGGCGTAACGCGAGTGCTTCCAGGCACTGGTCGTCAGCAGATCGCGGCCGGAGCAGATGGAACATCAACCGGTGGCTGCTCGCTGCTCCGGTTTGCTCCGATGTCACAGCCGGCAGCGGCGAGATCTCGCCAGGGGCGATAGTTTCCCCTGTGCTGGTGAGGCGTGGCCCGGCCAGCATCCGCGGTCACTTGATCGTGCCGGGGGTGATTCGCAGCAGCCGTCCGGACGGTTTGTGCATGTCGACAACAACGGGGCGCACGGTCTGAGCTGATGTCAGGTTGCCGGCAGCATCTCTGGCCGTCAGTCGAAAATGAACAGCAGGGGGCAATCCTTCCGGGATCGGCATTTCAAATCCACCGCGATCGGACTGCCAGTCAAAGACGGGCATCCACTTTCCACCTTCAGTTGCGGACATTTCGAGACGAACGGATTCCGTGGCCGGATTGATTTCACGAATCCTCCATGTGAATTGCACAGAGTTCGCTCGGCCCTTGCGGACCACGGGCTGAGACATCTCAATTGCTGGTGGAGTCTGGTCGACCGTGATTACGATTTCTGGCTGTTCACCGGGCTGCGGAGGAATATCTGCAACTCCGACACCATTCCTGATGCGTATCGCGAAGCCAAAGGTTCCTTCTCCCATCGTATCGATCTGGAATGGGCTTTTGCGATCGGCATCGCTGCCGTAGCGGAACCACTGTTTACCACCATTCTCGGTGACGAACAGGTCGACAGACGAGACACCAGAAGGACCAACATCATCCACCGCATATTCCAGAGAGAACATGCGATTACTGACGTAGTGCAATCCCTGGTCTTCAGTTGACGGTGTTGGCTCTGCCGGTTCCGGTTCCGGGGGCATTGGCTGTGGTATGGGGAGAGTCGGCGGCAGATCCGGGATCACAGGACGCTCGACAGGTGTCGGGACTGGGTCCGGTTGTGGTACCGGCATGGGAACCGGACGTTCCTGAGGAAGTGGAGGCGGTTGCGGCACTGGAGTCGGCTCCGGGGCCGGTTCGGGTATGGGTTCCGGCTTTGGCATCGGCTCCGGTTCCGGTTCCGGCAGCGGTTCTGGTTTCGCCGGTTCGACATTCGGGAACGGAGTGGGGCCGATCGGCTTGATGGGTGTCCCCGGCTGCGGCGGATTTACAGGAGCATCGGGAGACTGCATTTCCGGTCTGATGAGCAGGCTGTTCTCACTTTCAAAGTCGACGCGGGATTCTCCGCGATTTCCAGCGAGATCTTCAAAGGAGACACGTACCTGCATCATACCACCGGCTGGAATGGGCAGAACAGTACTGCCTTCAGCCAGTGGCTCAACCTGTACTGAGCGTCGTGTTCCTGTCGTTCCATCGATGACTTCCATTGTCATGGATTCCGCAACGACTCCTGGGTCATTGCAGGCCCAGACAACGCGGGCTTTCCCGGGCATTGGTTCGGAGACTTTGACCGCGATTTCGGGGACTTTGGTATCTACTTCGATCTGCAATTCGGGTTCACTGCCTTCGATTTCACCAATCATTGTTCCCCGTTTGTCAGTCATGCGAATTGCAAAACTGTATCGCCCGTCCTTCGGAGCAGTGAAAATGAATGAACCTTTGGATGCGGGGACGCTCTGCAGTCTCGACCACGTTTCTCCATCGTCCTGTGACCCGTACAGCACCGCAAAGCCTTCCACCTCTTCCCCTGGTTCGGCATCGAGTTCGTAGGGAATTTCAAAGCGGGAATTGCGCGTGATGAGGATGTCAGATTCGTCAGCGGCAATGATGGTGCACTGGCAGAACAGCAGTAACAGGACTGCTGTTTTCACCGCGAGGTTGGCTGATTGTGAGAAGGTTTTCATAACCCGTTCCATGTGTCGGTAACCCGCGAAACGTGACCCGTCCCGAGCAGACTCCCGCAACCGGCCAGTAGCACTGGCAGAACCTGCCGGTGCGCATAGTGGGAGCGGAGTCTTCTGTTCCATTGGTATCGGTCGTGGGGGATAAGATGCTTCAGCGCAATTTACCGGGTTGCACCCGGTCCAGGCGTTGTTGCTGCGCAGCTACAGGTTATTGATGGAGTTGTGGCGTGCGGAAGTTGTTGCACGGCGAGGGCACCGGGCTGGCGGCGGCTCCCGAGCAGCAAGCCGGAACAGCTGAGTAATGCTCACAAGCCGGGTTTACCGGCAATTCCTGCGTGAAGGCTGATCAGTTCGCTCCCGCTGAGGTGATGGGAGGGCTGTCTGCCGGCTGCTGCGACAAGTGCGAGTGCAGATACTGATCTGCTGGCGTCAATCATGCCTGAAAGCATGTCGACAGTACGAAAAAAACCTGCTTCCAACGGGGGGAAGCAGGTTTCGATTCAGAGCGTTCAGTGCTGCAGTGATATCAGTTGCAGCACGGCTGCGGTGCTGGATTGCAGCAGGTCGCAGGCTTTGCTGGACACCAGACGCGGCACTCGACGACCTGTTCGGTCATCCGGCAGACCTGAACGTCGATTTCGCGTTCTTCAGTCCGGGTTGTGCAGACGTGATAGGTGTACTCTTCTTCAACCGGGACGATCTTGCTGCGGCAGACGATTCGTGACCGTACTTCCGGCTTGCAGACTTCCACGGTGTAAGTGTACGGAACTTCTTCAGCAACCTGCTTCGTGCACTGTACAGTACGGACACGTTCTTCCGGCTTGCAGACAGTGACTGTCCAGGTGCAGGGAACTTCCTTGACAACATTCCTGACACACCTGACCGTACGCACGCGTTCTTCGGCCTTACAGACGGTTACTGTGTACTCTTCAGTCACTTCTTCCGGAACACACTTGACGCACTTGAGGGTACGGGTGCGAGTTTCAGGTTTGCAGACCATGACTTCGCAGACGTATTCCTCTTCACGAGCTACGCATTCGTGTGCCGTGTATTCAACTTCCTTGCGGACAACGTTGGGAACCCAGACGCGGCAGATGCGGCGATCTTCCCAGTGCCCCTCGTCACAGCAGACTGTGCGAGTCTTCTTCACCGGGACGGAATCGTACACCGTTCGCTTGTGCAGACGCTGCTCAGGAGTGCGAACCATGACCGTATAGGTTTCTTCACGTTCTTCGACCACATTGTGATACACGGTTTTGGTCCGTGTTCGCACTTCCTGATGCGGAACCATGACCGTGTATTTTTCTTCGCGTTCTTCAACGACTTCCTCACAGACAAGTTTCGTGCCCTGGCGTTCTTCCTGCACTGGCACCATGACTGTGTACTTTTCTTCACGCTCTTCGATCACGGGTTTGCAGACAGTTCTGGTTCCCTGACGCTCTTCGTGAACCGGCACCATGACGGTGTACTGCTCTTCCACTTCCTCTGAGACGCACTTGTGCACGGTGCGAGAACCTACGCGTTCTTCTGTCACCGGAACGCAAACCTGAACTACGCGTCTTTCGGTCACCATCTGAGGGACACAGACGGTCTTCTGAACCGTCGCCCAATGTCCTGCCGGAGCGCAGCAGTCTGCCTGCGGAGCGCAGGCCGCAGCGACACTGCACGGAGCAGTGCAGCATCCACGCATGTGGCGACCAAAGAAGATTCCCGCCTCTGATGTACTGCTGAACAGGAGTACTGCGGCTAAACCAAGGATACAACGCATTTTCAATCAACCTCCAGACTGAGTTTCCGCTATCTGTACTGGCGAACATCCTTCCTTGAGGACGTCCGCCAGCGATGCATGACGACTGCCGGGGCAAGCCCCGCTCGACGTAAAAAGTTCAGGCTGTTGAGAAGGCAGCCATGCAGACAAGAGAGAGTTTTTTGTAATTCGAACACGCTGACGAGTGGCGAACACGCTGACGGGTGGCCAGGTCCCAGAACCTGCCCGACGACGATTTCTGACGATGCATCCTGATTCAGTCGTTTGCCGACGAGGCAGAAGTGCATTCGTGTGAGGATATACAAGTCTAGATCAGGGGTGAATGCGGCGTCGTGGTATTTCGGGAAAAAGGAATCGAATGGGGCGAATGGGTGTTTTTTGTATTTTGCGTTGAAGGGTTGCTGTTGGCGGATTTCGGGTGCTGGGAAAGCAGGATTCTTTGGGGCTTCTGATACCGGGCTGCGGGGCGGATAGCCGTTAAGTGGCAACAGCGGCTTGATCGGCAGGAATTGCTGAAACTGCCTTCGCGGCTGCGTCTGTTCGTGTTGCGTACGAAAGGAATTCCCGACCTGATCTGCGAATTCGCCAATTTGGGCAAAACCGGAATCGAGACGGGCGAGGGTTTCGGATCCGCCGGTGACCACCCTACAATCTGTGGCCCGCTGGTGGGATTGTATGCTGTGCCTGCCGCCCTGCGGTATTTCGGGCAAAATGCTACGTTGGAATGAACAATGAAGTTTTGTCTTGTTGACCGAGTCCTTTCTGTGACGCCTGGAGAGTCCATCAGGACGGTGAAGCAGGTGTCATTGGCTGAGGAATACCTGCAGGACCATTTCCCGGGCTTTGCAGTGCTGCCGGGGGTGTTGATGGTGGAGTGCATGGTGCAGTCCTGTGCATGGCTGTCCCGCATCACCGATGATTTCCAGTTCAGCACAATTCTGCTCAAACAGGCCAGAGCCGTGCGGTTCAACAGTTTTCTGAAACCCGGGGAGGTGCTTGAGGTAGAGGCTCGAATCAAGTCCACATCGGAATCTGAGACACAGTTCATGGTATCCGGCACAAAGGCGGGGGAATCTGCCGTCAGTGCTCGACTGACGCTGTCTCGCCAGAACCTTGCGGACCGCAACCCGCAGATGAAAGGCAATGATGAGCGAGTTCTGGCAGCGATGAAGGAGCTCTGGGCGCAGCTATCCAGCGGCCTGGACGGCTGACGGCTGACGGCTGACGGCTGTGCGGCTGACGGCTGTGCGGCTGTGCGGCTGTCGTGAATCTGACCTGGCAGGACCTGAATTCGTCAGGGAGGCAGCGACGTTCTCCGGAAGTGGTTTTGCTGCCGTGAACAGCAGCAGAGATGGCCGTGTGACAGGTTTACTTGCTGTCCACCGTTGCAGTTACGAATCTGGGGTCAGGCGAGGCACGTGGCACGAAAGAATCATGGCACGCGAAGAATCAAACCGGGGAAGATGCTCCGGAAAATCAGAGAAGGAATGAATTCATGACAGTTGAAGGTCGAATCGCGCTGGTCACTGGCGGAAGTCGTGGCATTGGACGTGGTGTGGTGGAGTCGCTTGCTCGAGGCGGTGCGAAGGTCGCATTTGTCTATGCTTCCAATTCTGCTGCGGCCGAGGAGGTTGTGGCGGCGCTGCAGGCTGAGGGCCATGAATGCTGGGCGATCCAGGCGGATGTTCGTTCCAAGGAAGCTGCCGACAATGTGGTCAGCCAGGTTCTGGAGAAGTGGGAGCGGATTGACATTCTGGTGAACAATGCGGGAATCATTCGTGATGGCCTGCTGGCAACAATGGATGTCCAGCAATGGCAGGATGTCATTGACACCAACCTGACCAGTGTCTTCAACTTCTGTCAGGCGGTGACTCGCCCGATGATGTCTCAGCGATACGGGCGGATCATCAACATGAGCAGTGTTGCTGCTGACGTTTCCAATCCGGGGCAGGCCAACTACGCGGCCAGCAAAGGGGGCGTGGAAGGATTTACTCGCTGCATCGCCACAGAACTGGCTCGACGGGGGATCACTGCCAACGCTGTGGCTCCGGGCTTCATTGAAACGGATATGACCGTTGCCGTCGTGAATGCGGCCGGAAATGAAATCAAGAAGAAAATTCCTGCACGACGGCTGGGACGGCCGGACGACATCGCGGGGGCGGTGATGTACTTCGCAGCAGATGAGTCTTCCTACGTCACCGGGCAGGTGCTGAAGGTGGACGGAGGTCTGACGCTGGGGGGGCTGTGAAGCCTGCTCAGTGCCGCCTGTGACAGCATCGCGATGTCGCCGCAGGAGGGAATCAGCGGAATTTCGTGTTTCAGTCAAATTTTGAGTTTCAGGGACTTTTTGATCCGGGGGGAATCCCGGGGCGTGAGTCTCTGGAAGTTCGCGTGAA
Source organism: Planctomycetaceae bacterium (assembly GCA_023260695.1). Taxonomy (GTDB): domain Bacteria; phylum Planctomycetota; class Planctomycetia; order Planctomycetales; family Planctomycetaceae; genus SXXK01. The sequence continues at coordinate 2,772 of JALQUR010000389.1, read as the reverse complement.
ATCAGACAACAATCTGGTGTGGCTGGACCGGTTTGGGGAAACCGTGTTTTGCCGCATCGATGTTCCTGAGTTGTCTGCTGTGGCGTAAAGAAGCCTGTCCGGCTTTGAATTGCGGTTGCAGCTGAAAACTCAGAATTGTTCCTGGCCGCCTTGGTTGTCGGTCAAAAATGGGTAGCCGGACGAATGCAGTCACCGCATTCGATCGGCTCAGAATTACGGTGACAAAGTCTGGTACCGTTGCAGGTGCCGACTCAGGAGAAACAACATAATGTCAGAAGACGTCCTCGAAAAAGTACGCGAAACGCTGGTTGATGCACTCGGTGTGGACGACGATGAAGTCACGCCGGAGGCAACGCTGATTGGTGATCTGGGGGCTGAGTCCATCGACTTCCTCGACATCAGTTTCCGACTTGAAAAAGCCTTCGACATCAAGATTCCTCGCGGTGACCTGTTCCCCGAGAATCTCGCCAACGCTGACTCCGGTTTCGTTGTGGATGGTCAGGTTACTGCTTCCGGACTGGATGAACTGCGGACCCGAATGCCTCATGCGGATATTGATGCATTTGCCGCTGATCCGGCTGTATCGCGACTGTCTGATCTGTTCACAGTCGGAATGATCTGCAAGTTCGTGGAAGCACGAATCGGTTGATCTGCAGGTAATCGCAGATCTGCGGTGAATGCTGGTTTTCGTTTGTGGCCGGGCTTCCGGGGAGAGGCCTGACCGCAGACGAAGAACCGTCTTTTTTGGCACCGTCTGCGTGGCACCGTCTGTGTGGCACCGTCTGTGTGGCACCGTCAGGAGCAGCAACACGATCCTCCAGTCTGCCTGGAAGTCCGGAGCCGTCCGTTTGCAACGAACTGCAAGCCGGTCGTTTGCAACAAACGGATTGCCTGCATTGGCCTTTTGTTCAGCAGCGGGCCTGTGTGGCGGCTGGTTTCGGTGCTGCTGCCAATTGTGTTATCGGCTTGCTGGCTTCCCCGATGACTGGTGCAGCAGTAACTGGTGCACCTGCTTTGCTTTCTAAGTCGACAGAGCATTCCAGTTGGCTATGCGGGAGGCTGCTGGCGGCGGAGCCTGCCGTTGATGCTGGTCCTGAACCGGGTCAGCTTCGTGAGTAAGTCCGTGTGTTGGCGATGCTGATAGTTGCTGTGTCGCTGATTCATTCTCGCTGATTGCTTTCCCTGCTGACATGAAAATCGTTGCCTGAAGTCGACGACTGAAGCTGGCCCTGGAATAATAATTGCAATGCTGTCTTTGCTCAGCGTTGTTGTGAGAACCGAAATTTGCATGAGACAAGTCTGCTTCGTTCAGGTCTGCTCGGCGGACTGTGATTCTGAGAGGGATCTGATTTCTGAGGCAGGTACAGGAAGCGGGAATCTGACGGATGCGCTGGTACTGGGTTGATCGGTTTGTGGAATTTGAGTCGGGCAGGCGGGCTGTGTCCGTGAAGAACGTCTCATTGGCCGAAGAGCATTTGCACGACCACTTTCCCGGGTTTCCGGTGATGCCTGCGTCGCTGATGATTGAAGGGATGGCTCAGACGGGCGGCATTCTGCTCGGTGAGCACTTTGACTTCAGATACAACGTTGTTCTGGCGAAGGTTCCGAAGGTGACGTTTCACAGCTGGGCCTGTCCCGGGGACCAGCTGCATTACGAAGCCACCCTCGAGGATGCTCGCGAAGAAGGCGGAAGTGTCAGTGTTGAAGCGAGGATCGGGGATCGGGCTGTCGCTTCTGCAGAGATCGTATTTGCTCATCTGGATACAGAAGATCCGCAGTTCAGCCGGATTGATCAGAAGAACTTTGTGTTCCGCATGAACCTGCTGGATATTCTGACAGTGGGCAAAGCGGGAGATGGTGCAGACGAATCTGCAACGGAGTGAGTGACACAGGCTGTTGCAGTGCTGTTGTTCGCGATCGGACATAGGTTCAGGATGAAGTGGAGCAGGACATGAAGCGGCGAGTGGTGGTAACAGGTGTTGGTGCGGTGACGCCAATTGGCAATGACGTGAAGACGGTGTGGGAATCCCAGCTGGCCTGTCGGAACGGTGTTGGTCCGATCACTCACTTTGACGCTTCAGAATTTCCGACAAAGTTTGCAGCGGAAGTTCGGGACTATGACTTTGCGGCTCGGATTCCCGATGCCGATCGTTTCGTCAATGCCGGACGCAATTCCCGATTTGCTCTTGGTGCGGCCATGGAAGCCGTGACGGATTCTGGATTTCAGGACAGCCCGGACTTCAACCCGGCTCGATTTGGCGTTTACCTGGGGGCTGGCGAGGGCCAGCAGCATTTTCTGCAGTTCATGTCACTCGTGGCTGAGGCCAGCCGCAGCGGCGAAGTAGACGTTCGTAATTTCACTGAGAGTTTCATCTGTCGCATGAATCCTCAGTACGAGTTTGAGCTGGAACCGAACATGCCGGCGGCTCACCTGTCCAGCGTCTTCAATGCTCAGGGACCAAACCTGAACTGTCTGACTGCGTGTGCTGCCTCCAGTCAGGCGATTGGCGAGGCAACTGAGATCATTCGTCGCGGTGACGCAGACGTGATGCTCTCCGGCGGCGCTCACAGCATGATTCATCCGTTCGGAGTTTCCGGCTTCAATCTGCTCACTGCCCTGTCGGAGCGAAATGATTCACCGCAGACGGCATCCCGTCCATTCGATCTGAATCGAGACGGTTTTGTGCTGGGTGAAGGAGCGGGCATGCTGATTCTGGAGGAACTGGAACATGCCAAAGCCCGCGGTGCCAGGATCTACGGAGAAATTCGCGG
>JALQUR010000359.1 GCA_023260695.1 Planctomycetaceae bacterium | reverse complement strand
CATTGGCAGGTCGGTCTTGTCTCGCAGTGCCTTCACTGCTGCGGCTGTCACTTCGGCCATTTGCTTTCTCCCACTGTTTCAAATTCCACCGCCCCACCCCGGGGGGCAGCAGGTATTACATGATCTGAATTCGACGAGCCCGGCTAATCCCGGTTGATCCCGGTTGATCCTCATTGCCAGCGACAGCAGAACATGCACGCCGCCAGCGCAATCTCACATTGAAGTTGTTTCAGACTGATTCCGGTGTTCAGCCTGCTGCACTGCTGCTGACCGAAGCTCGAAGCCAGTCCGACCCTCATCGTGCCTGCCGCCATTATGCCTGCTGCTGATGCAGCACCAGCACGACACCTGTTAATTCAGAGAGCTTAATCCGGAGAGGGCACTCCAGAGAACTCACCAGCCCTGCTGCACCCGCGGCGAATGCCCGCCATACCCAGAAGTCTTCACTTATTCCGGTACGGGTCAACCCCGACCGACAGCACCGCCAGTTTCCTGACGCCGATTCTCAGACCAAATCCCCTCGCGGCCAGCAGACCTGACTGCATCGAAATCCAGAGAATGCAGTTGCGCAATCCTGTAAAAACTGCGTTCAGATTGCCGACACCTGGAAACAGCCGACGTCAGGGAGAGTGACATCTCGCGGTGCAGAAGCAGCATCACAACCAGTTGCTGCACTCCCTACACAGTGCACAGAACGTATCACAGTGCGACAGAACACTCACCTGTGCGTAACCGGGCTACGGAACACAGCCTGAAGAATGCAGCCTGAAGAATGCAGACAACTGGAAACTGTCGAGCGGTTCGCTCCGGACCCGGCCTCTGCCGCATCCGGAGCCGTGGCACCGCAGGATCAGTCGCGAATCGACGGCACAGCACGATATTCGTCGCTGGCACTCTCGGTCTTCTTCTGACCTTCATCCGGTCGCATGCTGCGACCCTGTTTGACTGCATCGCACAGATGCTGAGTAATCAGGCGGATGGAACGCAGACTGTCATCATTGCCGGGAATCGGAAGGTCCACTTGATCCGGATCGGAATCCGTATCGATCAGAGCAACAATCTTGATTCCCAGAGAACGCGCTTCGTGTACTGCGTTCTTTTCACGTGACGGATCCACCACAACCAGACACTCCGGCAGGCGGCTCATGTCCCGGATACCATTCAGGTTGCGATAGATCTTGCTGTACTCACGATTCAGTGAAGACTGCATCTTCTTGGAGTAGTTGCGGATCTCATTGGTCTCACGCAGACGCTCCAGTTCTTCCAGCCGCTTGAGTCGCGTGCGAATTGTGCGGAAGTTGGTGAGAGTTCCTCCCAGCCAGCGTTCCGTACAGTAGGGCATCTGACAGTCGGTGGCGAGTTCCTGAATGGAAGCGCCAGCCTGTCGCTTGGTACCGACAAACAAGATCAGACCACCCTGAGCCGCAACCTTGAGCAGGTACTTGCGGGCGCGGATGAGTCCGCGGATGGTTTCCTTGATGTCGATGATGTGAATCTGGTTACGGCGACCATAAATATAGGGTCGCATCTTGG
>JALQUR010000342.1 GCA_023260695.1 Planctomycetaceae bacterium | reverse complement strand
CGGGATCGTCCCACGCCAGCTCCACCCTCGAGAGCTCTCCTTCAGGCTCGAGGACGGTCAGGCTGCCGGAGGCGCTCGCGAGCAGCGTGCGACCTCGGGCGACGTAGCTGAGCCGACTGCAGCGGCTGTTCGGTCCAACATTCGGACTGACTGCCCACCTCTGCGACATCCGCCAGAGACACTCTCCGGCTGGCATTTCCTGCCGATTCTGAAGCGGGATCGGAACCGGAAACAGCAGTGCTGAGCCGCTCAGAGAGGCGTCCCTTAATCAACCGAAATTCCGCGTCTGTCAATTCACCCTGTTTTCGCAATTCTTCAATTGCTCCCAACATTTCACGATCAGTTTCTGCAGGATCGTCACTCTCTCGATACCTGCCAACCAGCGACAGTATGACACCAATCAGCAACAGCACACCCAGAGCTGCAACTGTGAGCGGAAGCCACTCCAGTGCAGACTCCAGTGCGGCAAACGGATTTGCCCGTGCTGCAAACAGTATCATCTGAGTTGCTCCCACTGATCTGATGGCCTGGAATGCATCAGTTGTTCAACACTGCCTGAACCACCACGCAAAACTGATGCCATTGCAAACAATTCAATTGACGGAGCGAATCACCTGCAATCGGACACCTTTCCGGCAGATACCGCTGGTCCGGATGTCCTGAGCTTTGCCACACAGTGCAACGTCTACAAAAAAAGCCCTTCCCGTCAAACGACGGAAAGGGCCAGATTACATCAGCCTCCGATTCGATACACAGCGTCACTGCAGTTCAGCAGTGCAGTCCAGCAGTGCAGTTCAGCAGTGCAGTTCACGTCATCGTGTACCAACCACACTCAGTCTCGGAGAGCTTGCTCTGAACAATCATTCGGCCGATTCTTCAGCCGGTGCTTCGCCTTCAGCTGGTGCTGCACCTTCGCCTTCAGCCGGTGCTGCACCTTCACCTTCAGCTGGTGCTTCGCCTTCACCTTCAGCTGGTGCTTCGCCTTCGCCTTCAGCTGGTGCTTCAGTCGCGTCTGCGTCATGGCCAGATCCGGCCCCGCTATCGCGTGTCATCATTGCGTCGTGGGCCGCTGCGTCTGCAGTTGCTGCAGGATCGCCGCCAACAGGTGCCGGTGCTTCCCCACCACCACAACCCAGAACGACCATACTCAGCAGTGCTGCTGCCAGTGATCCCTGAAACAACTTCATGAATTTTCTCCCGTGTACTCAATGTGATTGCAAGCTCCAGAGACACTCCACGCCGGTCTCTGCATCAGACTTTAACATTTGAATCTCGCCGTGCCGGCAGAAGATCATCCGTACACTCTGGTTTCCTGGCTCCCGAATGTCCAGCGCCCGAACAGTTTTTCCGAACGGACCTGCCAGAATCACTCCACCTTGCTCGCCAGACAATCCGGGTCCCCCAGTCTGCGTGACCGGACCTGTCGCCCGCCAGCTGCCATCAGCTTCCGCGACAAAGCATCGTTTCTCACCCGAACCGAAACAGCTAGTTTCCGTCGTACTGTTTCAACGGAAACAGCTCCGATGGTGTTCGAATCTTCTGTACCCGCTGTTCCATCGCACGAACACGATCCGGATGCTCCCCGGCAAGGTCGGTGGATTCACCGGGGTCACTGCCAAGGTTGTACAGTTCCACTCGAGTCTCCCCCTTGCCAAGATTCTGGCGGACCAGTTTCCAGTCTCCCTCACGCAGACTCAGCTGGCCGCCGTAACCCGGAAACTCCCGGTAGAGAAAATCACGAGCAGGCTGCTGCTCGCCCTGCAACAACGGCATCAGACTGATGCCGTCCACCGCTGCCTCTCCCGCTTCCCAGCCGCCGGTCAGTTCCGCAAACGTGGGCATCCAGTCTTCGAAACCACTTACGTAATCACTGGATGTACCTGCAGGCACAACACCGGGCATACTGACAATTGTGGGAACTCGCACTCCACCCTCGTATAGCGAACCCTTAAGCCCACGCAACTCGCCCACACTGGCAAAGAATTCAGCATCCACTTCCCGGTCCAGATGAGTGGTGCCGTTGTCAGAGCTGAACACGATCAGCGTGTTGTCGGTCAGACCATGGCGATCCAGTTCCTGCAGCAGTGCACCAACATCCGCGTCAAGCCGACTGATCATCGCTGCATAGGCTGCACGAGGCGTAAAGTGCGGAGTATATCCGCCGCGATCTGCGGTAAACGGAGGATCATTCCACCCGAGTGCCAGATACGGTTCCAGATCATGCTGAGGCACATGCAGGGCCACATGAGGCAGTGTTGATGGGAAGTAAAGGAAGAATGGATACTCCCGATTCTCCTCAATAAAACTGATCGCCTCACGCCGAATGTGATCCGGCGCGTAATCCTGTCCCTGAAACTCCTCGTAGCTTTTCGAATCAGTCGGGTCAGCCCCGACACGCAGCTTTGCATGCCCCGGTACCGGTGGATCATTCTGCAGTGGAACACGTTCCAGATTGCTCCACAGATACGACGGATAGAAACTGTGAGCATGTCGCTGACAGTTGTAACCAAAGAAACGATCAAAACCCTGGTGGACTGGATCCCCTTCAGTTCCGGGACCACCAAGGCCCCACTTGCCAAAAGCACCCGTGACATAGCCACGTTTCCGGAGCAGTTCTGCCATTGTCCAGGTACGGTCCGGAATTGGTTTCTGCCCCTCCGGCTGCGCTTCACTGTTGTTGCGGACCCACGCATTCCCCGGATGCATGCCCGTCATCAGTACGCAGCGTGACGGAGCACAAACGGCATTCCCGGCGTAGTGCTGCGTCAGCTTCATGCCGCGTGATGCAAGCTGGTCCAGATGCGGCGTGCGAATTTTCTGCTGTCCAAAGCAGCCCAGTTCTCGATAACCAAGGTCATCCGCAAGAATCAGAACAATGTTCGGCAGACGCTGGCTGTCCGCAGCAGATGGCTCTCGGGCGACCAGTTCAGCAGAAAAAAACGCAATGATTCCGGAGAATACAATCACCGTGCCACAGCGGTGGAATCCTGAACCCAGCATCTGTCCAACCCCTTCGCCTGAACATCAGGTCACAGAGAACTACCACCCTGGTAACACTGCACACCTGTTCTGATTCTGGCTGAGACTAACAGCCGCAGCAGAAATGCTCAACTACCGCGACCGTGGTCAATCACGCCGTCAGAGACTCGAGTACAAGGCTTCCCATTGCCTCCGTGCCGACTGAACTGTCGCCACCACCGATGTCGGCAGTCCGATGCCCGGCCTTCAGGACCTTCGCCACAGCAGTCTCCACGGCTTCCGCCTCTGCTGTCAGATCGGCCGAATATCGCAGCATCATTGCGGCAGCCAGAATCGTTGCCAGAGGATTGGCGATTCCCCGACCGGCAATATCAGGGGCAGATCCGTGAATCGGCTCGAACAGTCCCGGACCACCGGAACCAATTGAAGCTGAGGGCAGCAGGCCCAGGGAACCGGGCAGCATCGATGCTTCGTCTGTGAGAATGTCGCCAAACAGATTCTCTGTCACCACCACGTCAAAATCACGCGGACGGGAAATCAGATGCATGGCCATCGCGTCAACCAGCACCACGTTGTATTCCACATCCGGAAACTCCTCCTGCATTACTCGCCCGGAAACTTCACGCCAGAGTCGCGACGCTTCCAGAACGTTGGCCTTGTCCACCATCGTAAGCCTGCCACGACGACCTCGGGCAGCTTCCGCCGCCAGACGTACAACGCGCTCAATTTCGCCGGTGGAATAATTCATGATATTCCACGCCTCTTCACCGCTGGCGTGCTCCCGACGCCCGGAATCCCCGAAGTAAATCCCGCCGGTCAGTTCGCGAACAAACAGGATGTCTGTGCCCTGCACGATTTCTTTCTTCAGCGGTGATGCGTCAATCAGTTCATCCCACGTTTTTGTCGGTCGCAGGTTGGCGAACAGTCCCAGTTCCCGACGAATCCGCAGCAGCCCGGCTTCCGGTCGAGTCTTCGCGCGCGGATCATCCCACTTCGGACCACCGACAGCACCGAGGAGAACAGCCGTGGATTCCTTGCAGGCAGCGATGGTTTCCTGCGGAAGCGGATCGCCGCAGCTGTCAATCGCACATCCGCCAATCAGATGTTCGCTCATCTCAAACTGATGGCCAAACTGAGTTCCGACTGCGTCCAGCACTCGACGAGCCTGAGCAGTAATTTCCGGACCAATCCCGTCCCCTGGAAGCAACACAAACCTGGCCTGCATCGGCATCAACCCTGACTGCAAAAAACGAATGGATGATTTCTATGGCAAAACGCTGCCGGGAAACTCTGAATACCTCCCGCACGCTCCGGGATCTGTACCTGAACCCGTCGTGGTGAGCGACCAGATTAAGCTTCTGCAGCAGCGATGCAACTGCTCCCCTGCGCAGACGTGCGAATTACCGGACTTGCCATCGCTGCAACAGGACAACTGCTCTCACAGACCCCCAAAATCTCCACCAGGAATACTCTCCCCCACCGGAATTCCGAGTACTCTGTCTGATCGAATCTGATCCGGTGGAGGAAATCGCGGCCGCTTTTCATTATTCTCCCCCCACAGTTGTCCGCTTCCGGAAGACTCCGCAGAAATACAGGATCAGGACCTTGGCTGACAAAAAAGACTTCGATGAGTTTCTGGAAAAGTTTCGTCGCCATCACCAGGTAATGGTTGAGGAACTGCACAAGGTGATCATTGGGCAGGAAAGCGTCATCGATCAGATTCTGGCTGCTGTCTTTACCGGCGGCCACTGTCTGCTGGTCGGTGTGCCGGGACTGGCAAAAACGCTTGTTGTGAGCACAATCGCCCGACTGCTGGATGTGGAATTTCGCCGCGTACAGTTCACCCCGGACCTGATGCCATCAGATATCACCGGCACCAATGTGCTGGAGGAAAACGAGTCCGGCCGCCGTGAATTCCGCTTCGTCGAAGGGCCAATCTTCACCAACATCCTGCTGGCCGACGAAATCAACCGCACGCCGCCCAAAACACAATCCGCTCTGCTGCAGGCAATGCAGGAAAAGGAAGTCACCGTCGGACAGACAACCTACCAGCTCCCGGAACCATTCTTTGTCATCGCAACGCAGAACCCGATTGAACAGGAAGGCACCTACCCACTGCCCGAAGCCCAGCTGGACCGCTTCATGTTCAATGTGAAAGTGGACTACCCAACTCTGGAGGAAGAAGAACAAATCCTCGAAACTACCACCTCCGGCGAAAAACCAGAAGTCCGCAAAGTCCTTTCTGCACGCTCAATCCTTTACCTGCAGAAACAAATCGGACAGATCGCCGCATCACCACTCGTCATCCAGTACGTGGCCAGACTGGTGCGAGCAACACGCCCGGGAGATTCCGCATCACCCGAATTTGTCCGTCGTTTCCTGGACTGGGGGGCCGGTCCCCGAGCCGGCCAGTATCTGATCGCCGGTGCTCGAGCAACCGCTGCCATGGATGGTCGAGCCGCGGTAACCATCGATGATGTACGTCAGGTTGCAGTCCCCGTGCTGCGTCATCGCATCTCAGCAAATTTCCAGGCTCAGGCAGAAGGCATGGACTCTGATGAACTGGTTCGACAGCTGATCCGGGAAGTTCCGGAACCCAGCATCGCTCGCTATGAAAAATGACTTCGGCTGCGTCAGTCATCGCCGCAGAACCCTATGCCCAGCTTCCATTCGCTCTTCGTCACAGGAACTGACACCAACGTCGGCAAGACGTGGATCAGCTGCCTGCTGCTCCGCTCACTGACCAGACTGGGACTGCAGCCCGGAGCCTATAAGCCGGCCTGCAGCGGCGCTGTCAGCGATCCCGCAGGAGAACTGCTCTGGGAAGATCTGCAGGCACTCGCTGCTGCCTGCCCGCCCGAGACTCCGGCAGAGCGCATCTGTCCACAGACATTCACCGCGCCGCTGGCTCCCAATGAAGCCGCCAGACTGGAAAACCGAAACGTCAACGACGAACTGCTCAGGTCCGCAATCAACGCCTGGGAGCACCACTGCAGCCATCTGGTCATCGAAGGAGCCGGCGGACTGTTCTGCCCTCTTTCCGATCAGACCACCGTGCTGGATCTGCTGGTAAAACTGCAGCAGCCGGCCCCCGTACCAGCTGTAATCGTCGCCGCAAATCGACTCGGAGTCATCAGTCATACGCGACTGACGGTCAGCACGCTGCAGCAGCATGGAATACCTGTCGCCGGCGTCATTCTCAATCAGGCAACTGAACCAGACACCAATGCACATCCGGATGATCCGTCCACGCCACTCAACGCCGCACAGCTGATTCACTGGATGCCGGAGATTCCCCTGCTGAACTGCAGCTGGAACGCCAGCGATCTGCAGCTGCTTCACCCCGGGCACCGCAGCATCTCAACGGCAATCGAGTGGCTGCTTGCAGTGACTGCTGCAGATCCGCAGACTAGCTGATTCTCAGCAGCACGCTGGCACCGTCCCGGCCGGGACTTTCCCACTCGGATATCAGCTCCGCGCGACGATTGTGCATCACGCCGGACTGTTCCGCAGCCTGCAGCTCCTCCTGCCACCGCGGGCCCTTGATAAGCAGCAGTTGCCCGCCTCGATCCCAGTGTCGAGCAAACCACGGGATAAGTCTGCCTGTGGCAGCAACAGCACGCACCACAGCGATGTCCCACGCATGCGTTTCCAGCAGCTCCTGCACCCGCTGAGCATGCACAGAGACCGGCAACTGCAGCTGAACACAGATATCCTGCAGGGCCGTTGCCTTCTTTCCGACACTCTCACAGAGCGCAACCGAAAGATCAGGCCGAAGAATCGCAGCCAGAATACCAGGCACGCCGCCGCCGGAGCCCACATCCACAACCCTGCAGCCTGAGGCCAGCTGCTCAATGAGTCGAACACTGTCCAGCAGATCGCGATTCACGAAGCTGTCGAGCGTTGTGTGTCGCGTCAGATTGATGCGTGTGTTCCACTCCCACAATGCCGCACAGTAGCTGCGGCACGCATTCGCCTCAGGATCGCTCAGAAGAATCCCGTGGATTTCAGCAGCGGCACGCAAATCAGCCGATTCAAACAGATCACTGCTCATGAAGAATACCCTGCAACCTGACGGGGCGGCACATTGCGACCCTCAGGTCACGGAAAGTCATCTCAGACCAGCTGGAAAGCATCGTCAAGTTCACTCGAAATTCGCTTCAGTTCTTCCAGCGGACCACCGCCTACTTCTGCAGCAACCCAACCATAGAACCCAATCTCCAGCAACGCCCGACGTACATCGGCATAGTCGATATCACCCTCTGAGATGCGGGTGAACTTGCTTTCAGCACGAGAGAATCCCTTGATGTCCAGCTTCATGATCCGGCGACCAAGCTGACGGATCCAGTCACCCATGCTGCCATATTTCCAGTGATTTCCAATATCAAACTGCATCCCGACCCACGGAGAATTCAGTTCATCCACATAACTCACGTACTGATCGGCGGTCTGCGTATGATCCCCTTCATGGTCATACAGGAAATGATTCCAGACATTCTCAATCACGATCTGCACGCCATACTGCGCCGCAACGGGAACCGCTTTGGAAATGTTCTCAAGAGATCTCTCGCGGATTTCCTCGAACGCACCATCGTTGCCATGCCCAATCACCAGCAGCACCGAATGACCACCAACGGCATGCGTATCACGGATTGCCTGAGTCAGTGAATCAAGCGCCTGCTGGCGTACTTCCGCACTGGGATCGGTGTGACGAACCTGCCAGTGTGAAGAGTTCACTGTACCGTCCACTGGCAGTCCTGTTGCCAGAATCGCGGCCTTCGTTTCCTCCACGTTCATGGCTGGAGCGTTCATTTCAATGCCGGCAAACCCCGCCTCCTTCGCTGCCGCAAACTTTTCGGTCAACGAACCGTCAACGCGGACCATGCCGATCTTCAGAGTCTTCCACAATCGCCCCTTCAGCTTCACTTCGTCTGCTGCTGCAAGCGGCGCAACGGACAATCCAGCAGCCGGCACAGGCAGTACTCCTGTAGCAGCCAGAGCCATTCCTGAACCAAGAAACGAACGACGAGAAGCAGAACCGTTCAGCATGTTTGTTTCCCCATCTGATAAGGAGTTGCAGTCACTGACACGTAAGGAGTGCCAGAGTATGGACCAGTATGGACCGAGCAGTCAGCGGTCACCTGTTTCCGGGACAAGGCTGTGTCACCGGAATGCTGTGGATCAGCATGCAACTGCGTCCAGCGGAACACTATCCCAGACGCGGGGAGTTACCACAAGGATGCCAGCCTGTTCAGACGCACAGCCTGGCAAACGGCGCGAAGAACGAACATTGAGCAGCGGCAATGAAAAAACCCACCCGCGAATGGGTGGGCTGACTGATCACAACAGAAGCCTGTAGTTGTACCGGTCGGATCAGGCGGCGATATCCATGGAATCGTCTGATTCATCGTCTGCCGCCCCTTCAGCACTGACTTCCTCTTCCTCATACACAAGGAAATAAATGCTGCTCGCTGCCTCTTCCAGCAGGTGCTTGACGTTTTCGCTCTGTACTCCCTCGATCAGTCGATCGAGAGTTTCCACAACACGATCCACCTCTTCGCTGCAGATCTCCTCATATTCATCACTGTTCAGCATTTCGGGTGACTCACTCATCGCAAAACTCCTGTCGTGTTCCTGCTGCCGTCGGCGTTGCGGAGCCCCCATGCTCTGAGAGCACTGCCGATTTCGGCACGAAGACTATCCCCCAGGCCTGCGTTCGCTCCTGCAGAACGCAGCCTCCGCCCGCTGACAACCGAGCTATTCATCGTCCGCAGCTGCTCAGAAAACGGAGTGGAAAAGAAAAATTCCGGTGGCACAGACCAATCTGCTGCGTCGCCGGTTCCGCCTCTGCATCCTGCGGCATACCTGTCGGAACTCCATTCCGCCAGAATCCCTCGACTTCGGCAGATCCTGCCGGCGCACGGTGCGTTTGCGGCGACATCAGCCCACCATCCGCTGCTGCATCGGCTTCTGCGGCACTGAATCCACCCGCCGCCAGCAGTCGCAGACAGGAACATGAACGGCGAAGCCGCTATCATCCCTGCAGAATGTTCTTCATCCTCCGCCCCCGGGAACCACCGCAAATGACGGAACATGCTCCTCACGTTGTGCTGCAACACGCTCTGGCCGAGCATCACCTTGCCAGACTGCGAGCAAAGGAAACGGACTCCGCTGCCTTTCAAACCGATCTGCACGCCCTGTCACTGCTGCTCGCGGCTGAATGCAGCAGAGATCTGCCCACCACACCCGCATCCATTGAAACGCCAATGCAGTCGATGACTGTACAACGAATCGCCCATCGAATTGGACTGGTACCGATTCTGCGTGCCGGACTGGGAATGGTGCAGGGCTTCCGGGAACTGCTGCCATTTGCTGCGGTACACCACATTGGCATTCGCCGCGATGAAGCAACGGCGGCACCCATTCCCTACTACGATCTGCGTCAGGATCAGAGCCCTCCGGATATCGCCATCGTCCTGGACCCCATGCTGGCCACCGCCGGGTCCGCTATCTGCGCAATCCGCATGCTGCAGGAATGGGGTGTCCGTGAGATCCGCATGGCGGCCATCATTGCGGCCCCCGAAGGACTGCGGGCCATGGCTGTCAATGCGCCACAGGTGCACGTCGTTACCGCAGCACTCGACGAACGGCTTGATGAAAACTGCTATATCTGCCCCGGACTGGGCGATGCAGGAGATCGACTCTTCGGAACCACCTGACAGTCAACACTGCTGAACTGCACCTGATTGCGAAGCACTCATCCAGGCGGAGGAAGTTTTCGTTCCGCAACCCTTCCTGATGCAGCTCAGACGAAATGCGTACTGCCGCGCTCGTCGAGCGCAGGAAAAACGGAAGGCTGATCGCCTTCCGTTTCTGCGGATCCGGTTTCAGCGCGGCGCCAGTTCCTTAAACGAACTGCGGCACTTCAAACCTGACGTCAGATGCCCTCGCTGGACATGAATCGAGCCAGACGCTGAAAGTCACTGTCCTGATTGATGAAGCGAACCACTGTGACCAGAGTTTCCGGATCAACCAGCTGCTCGAATGGAACATAGTGCAGATCGAGTTGTCCGGAGCAGGAGATCATGACACTGCGACGTGACTCCTCAATCAGTGCTCGGTAGGCACCAATTCCCAGCTGACATCCGAGCAGAACATCGAATGCATGCGGGCGAGCACAGCGGGATTCATACCCCAGCTGCAGCCCGGTGACTTTGCGGTTCAGCCCGGTCTGTCGAGTGAATTCGGCTGCAATCAGTTTGGACATCATCTTGCCCAGGTTGACGTTGGCAACCGAAATGTGGCCGTGATCGTCACGAGGTACATCCTTCAGAACGGCGTCGGAAAGATACTCAACCAGCCCCTCGGCGAGCACAACAACTCCGTATTCCTTGCCCTGCTTCTCATAGCGATTTCGCATCATGGTCACTATCCGCCCGACCACCTTGTCGAGGTCCATGACCTTGCGTTCCGGAGTGGATTCCGGAAGCAGATATTCTGCGGTCATGTCTTCGACGCTGAGCACCATGTTGGCCTCGCCGGAAACAGCAGCTCCATACGCCAGCCAGCCGGCACTGCGTCCCATACACTCAACAACAAAGTAGGCGCGAGCCGCTTCAGCATCAGCATGCAGATTGCGAATCTCTGTACCAAGCGTTTCGACTGCAGTGAAGAAGCCGAAGGTGAAGTCAATTCCCGAATAGTCGTTATCAATCGTCTTGGGAACGTGAACCACGGGCATCCGCTGCAGGCCCTCGGGCAGACGATCCTGGAACATTGCCATCTTGTTGGCAGTTTTCAGCGTGTCGTCACCTCCAATGGACACCAGCGCATCCACGTTGATCGATCGCAGCGCGTCATAGGCTCGCCGCAGCGGAGCTGACTTCTCGGGATCCTCAAGATCCGCCGGAGACTTCACCAACTTGCCGGGGTTCGCACGTGCGGTCCCGATCATGATGCCTTCCTTGCTGCGCGTACGACGCAGATCCGGTTCGGTCAGCACCCGGTAATGTACGCCTTCCCTGAGTGGCTGGTCCGGGGAGTAATCAATCAGATTGGAGTAACCATAGCGAATGCCAACCACTTCGATCCCGGCGCGAATAAAGGAAATCGCACAGGCAGAAATCACGGAATTCGCAGCTGGTGCCGGTCCGCCGGCAAATAAAATGGCAACTCGCTTGATCTCTTGAGACATCTCAGAGCCTTCTCTCAGACAGTTAGGGAAAAACGAAACAGCGAATGCGTACCTCGCGACGCGACCAGGGACATTCACGAATCTGCTGCGGGATTACAAGCGGGATTACAAGCGGGATTACCAGCGGGATTACCAGCGGACGGATCCGAGATTACGCCCGAGGCACCAGCACGTTGCCTGTTCAGTCAGCAGAACACTGCCCCGACCGTCGTCTGCGCTGAACGACAGATCAGAAAGTTCGTTCCACGAACGTTGTATCGATGTTGAAATCAACGAAGTCCGCGTGGTTGAACATTCGACGAGCCAGCGGCAGTGTTGTACTGATTCCCTCAATTTCAAACTCACGGATGCAGCGACGCATGCAGCGGATCGCCTCATCTCGAGTCGGCTTCCAGACGATCAGCTTTCCAATCATTGAGTCGTAATACGGGCTGATTGTATAGCCTTCGTATACGTGAGAATCAAAGCGGACGCCGGGACCGCCCGGCACACGCAATTTGGTGATCACGCCCGGACTGCCGCGGAAATTGTTATCCGGATCTTCTGCGTTGACCCGCAGTTCAATCGCGCAGCCGTGCTGCGGAATCTGATCCTGTGTCAGTGACAGCGGTTCACCGGCAGCCACCCGAATCTGCTCCTGGATCAGATCCACCCCTGTAACCAGTTCGGTCACCGGATGCTCCACCTGTATTCGAGCATTGACTTCGATGAAGTAGTAGTTGAAGTCCTTGTCAACGATGAACTCCACCGTGCCCGCATTCGTATAACCGGCTTCTCGTGCCAGCCGCACCGCAGATTCACACATGCTGTTACGAACTGCATCCGGAAGTTTCGGTGCCGGACTTTCTTCAATCAGCTTCTGATGCCGACGCTGCATCGAACAGTCACGTTCCCACAGGTGCACCACATTACCGTGACTGTCCGCGATCATCTGCACTTCCACATGCCGCGGACGCTCAAGTATGGGCTCGCGCCCTCATCCACAGCC
>JALQUR010000303.1 GCA_023260695.1 Planctomycetaceae bacterium | reverse complement strand
GCAACGTCGGAGCGCGAGAAGCTGGCCGCGTCGCTGGCGGAGCAGGTCACCGTCGTCTCGCCGATCGGGAAGGTTCCTCCGCTGGTCGCATCACAGCCCGACGAAGTCACACCTACGTTGTCGCTGTAGCTCGGGGCGGTCCAGCTCACCGTCGCGTAAGTCTTGCCCGCGTCTGTGTTCTGATTGATGTCGGACGGCATGCCCGGCTTTCGCCGGTCGAAATATCCGCTGCACACGGTTGACCAGATCCCGCGAGGTCATTCCGGCGGGCTTGTTCAGAGAAAGCAGACCGCAGGGTGAGTTCATTGGCGCAAGACTGATGACAGAACTGACACGAGACAACGACAATCCTTGAACAGCAGCCAGGAAGTCGCTGCACGCTATTGTCTGGATCACCGGAAAAAAGAAGCAGGCGAAGTCGGATCAGTAATCAACGCCGAAGTTGCGTTCGATTGCTCGCGCCTTCTCAGACATCAGGTAGCGACCGAACCACGGATCCGGATCCTGCTCACGCGTGTAACCGGCTCGCCCCTCATCACCAACGAAGTCCCACTCTCCGTTGTCTTCTGCTCCGTCATCGGTCCAGTCAGTCGGATTGGGAGTGAACATTCGCGTCATTCGGCGGGCCGCAGCACCTGGTGCCTCCACCAGGGCACAGCCGGCAGTCATCAAACTCAGCAACAGAAATGTCAGCGGAATTGCAGACCATCGCATGCGAATCTCTCCCTGCCGTGTAAACTCTGAATCCAGCGGTATCCGACTACTGAACGCACCTGCTTCCGGACACGGACGGGGCAATCGGATCGGACACGAATACCTGACGGCATGAATGCCCGACGGACTGTAACTGCCGGTACAGACAATAGGGGCACACCAATGTCGGCTCTTGATATTCTCGTAGTCGCAACGCACCCGGATGACGCGGAAATCAGCATGGGAGGTACTATCGCCCTCTCATTGCGGCAGAATCTGCGCGTTGGCGTGCTCGATCTGACCAGTGGAGAGCCGACACCGCATGGAACCCTGCAGATCCGAAAGCAGGAAACCCTCGCTGCTTCTCAGGCTCTGGGCCTGACATGGCGACGGAATCTGGGACTTCCCAACCGCTCACTGGAAGCATCGCTGGACAATCGTCGCGCACTGGCTGAGGTCTTCAGAGAGACACGACCGCGAATTATCCTCGCCCCGTACTGGCAGGATGCACATCCCGATCATGTCGCCGCCAGTTCGCTCTGCAACGATGCCCGCTTCTGGTCCAAGCTGTCGCGATCAGACTTTTCCGGAGATCCGTGGTGGCCGCCCGTGATGCTGCACTACCTCAGCATTCATCTCAGAATCCAGCCGGAAGCCTCATTCGTCGTGGATATCTCAGACACCATCGACAGCAAGATGCAGGCCGTCTCAGCCTATCAAAGCCAGCTGGTGACCGGGCGCGACCAGATCTTTCCGACGGTCATTGACGACATCCGAGACCGCGCTCGCTACTGGGGCTGGTCGATCGGCAGGGCCTATGGTGAACCGCTGATTAATCGTGAAGCGGTCGCAGTCCGCGGACTGGCACAGTTCCTTGATTAGTCGCCGAGCCGGCGGCACGCTGCTGCCGCAATCACGTGGCATCTGCTGCGACAGTGGCTTGTTTTCGGCCTCTGCGCAGCTTACCAATCCCCAGCACAGTCGCCAGTACGGACAGCATCACCACACTGGATGGTTCCGGTACTGCCTGATAGACACTGAATGCCAGCGAAGTCCCTGCCAGACTGCCGTTCGTGTAGGACAGCGGAAGCGTCAGCTCAGCGTCATAAGAAGTGAGCATTCCATCAAAGAAGGAATTCGTGCCCGGAGTAAACGTTCCCGAAGCATAAATGCCACGAAAGGCACTGTTGGTCGTACCAGGAATCTGCACGTACGTATCACTGGTAATATCGCCGATGAACGTACCAAATTCAGCGTTGGTGATGCAGAGCTTGTCACCGGAGGCATCTCGCGCTTCAATGCGAAAATCTCCCCATGAGATCCCGGTCGGAAAGTTCGCGAATCCATCGGAGCCGGAGATGCTGGTGAGATCCGCAAAGTCAATTGCGTCGGTCAGGGACCCTTCCATAGCCCGAGTACTGATGTTGAACACAATCGAGCCGTTAATGAATTCAGCACGGGCCGAAACGAAAGGGCACAGCAACAGCGCAGAAAGGCAGAACAACCGAAGCATGGCTTCTGAATCCTTCACAATAACACGAGTGCAGACACATTGCACAGAATCACATCCCGGATGCGTGCCGGGGTCGCTTCGGATTC
>JALQUR010000285.1 GCA_023260695.1 Planctomycetaceae bacterium | reverse complement strand
GTGAGACGGGTCGTAGTTGAGTCCAAAGCTCTCGGAATCGATATCATTGAACATTCGGCTCCAGACTGCCGGTGACACCGCAAGATTCTTTCCGCCCGGCCATTCATCCGCCGTAAACAGCATTGGGCAGTTTTCAATTCCCACCCGCACAGAGTTTTCTTCTGCCAGTGCGATGAGCGGTCTCCAGGTCTCCAGAAACCGCGGCCACTGCTCATCCAGCGATTTTGTCCAGTCACGACCGACGAAGGTATTCACCTGAGTCAGACCAAGCATCGGCGCGGCTTCAATGACTGTCCTTAAATGTGCCACCGCAGCCTGAGCTTCCTCAGGAACCGGGCTGAGCGGATTCGGGTAATAGCCCAGACCACTGATGGTTACACCCGTTCGCTCCACAATCGCAGCAATCTCCTCCGCTGCGGCTTCCGTCAGGTCCACGGTGTTGATGTGGCTGACACCGGCATAACGCCGTTCTGCCTTTCCCGGCGGCCAGCAACACACTTCCACACAGTCAAACCCTTCGGCTGCCGCTGTTTCGAACAGCTGCTCAAAACTCAGCTCCGGCAGAATTGCACTTACAAAACCAAGCTGCATCACAAGTTCCCCCGGATCTGGTTCCGCACAAATCAGGCCGCTCCCGACACAACCGTCCCGTCAACGGAAGACGCCAGTCAGCGGCATCGAAATCAAAAAGGACCTGCCAGGACGATCGCCCCGACAGGTCCGGATGCTCTGAGTCCTCGCCGGGACAACTCAGGCAAGCTGGTCGCGAACGCGTTCCAGCAGTGCTTTTGTCGCACGAATGCCGGCAAATTCGTCCAGCTTGCTGCCTTCGTATTCAATCCCGACAAACCCGGAATAACCGTGCCCCAGCACAATCTTCATCATCTTCAGGTAGTCGGTCTTCGTCTCATTGCCATTGTCGTCGAAGTCGTGCGTCTTCGCGCTGACCGCCTTCGCGAACGGCATCAGTTCATCAACACCCTTGTAGCGATCGTACCATTCGTCGCCACCAATGCGGAAGTTGCCGAAGTCAGGCAGTGTTCCGCAATTCGGCAGATTCACCATCTTCATCACGCCCGCCAGCCACGCACCGTTTGAGGACAGGCCGCCGTGATTTTCGACGATGACGTTCTGGCCGTGCTTCGCGGCAAACTCTGACAGACTCCGCAGACCTTCGGCCGCCAGTTTCTGCTGGTCTTCGTAGCTGCCGTCACTGCGAGCATTTACGCGGATCGAGTGGCATCCCAGTGCCACTGCGGCCTCCACCCACTTGTAGTGATTCTCGACGGCCTGCTTACGCTTGTCCGGATTCGGATCTCCCAGATTTCCTTCGCCGTCAATCATGATCAGCAGGCTCTTTACACCCACATCTGCGGCACGCTTCTTCATTTCTGCAAGGTAAGCAGCATCCTTCGCCTTATCCTTGAAGAACTGATTCACATATTCCACACCAGCGATGCCGAATTCCTTTTTCGCTGTCGCTGCAAAGTCCAGATTGTCCAGCTTGCCGCCAAACAGAGTCTTATGCAGTGACCACTCTGCCAGAGAAATCTCAAACGATGCCCTGGAGGTTGCAGCATGGACAGAAGGTGCAAGCAGGCTGCCAGCTGCAAACGCTGCTGAAGTACCAAGCATTGCTCGACGTGAATACAAACCACTCATCAGGGAATTCTCCCGCTGGATATGCAAAAAACTGATGGCAGAACCGGTCACTGACCGGCCCGCAGAAAACTACTTTGGCAGCAGTGTACCTGCCAGTGGGCTGAATTCCAGTTCACGGGGATTCCCGCTTTGCGGCCAATGGTCGTCACGTCACGATGTACTCCGGTCTAGAATCTGTCCAGTTGATGGCTGCCAGCGTTTTGCTGCACAACTCATCCGCAGACAGCGACGCTCAGCTGGTGCGATGTTGCTGCCGCCGTCCCGCCCTGTGAAAGTTGCTTATGAACTCAAATGATCTTTCCAGCCCCGCCGCCGTATCGCCGCCGCGACAGATTCTGATCGCTGGCTGCGGATACACCGGGAAACGGCTGGCCGATCACTGGGTCGCTGCACAGCATCAGGTATCTGCCTTTACTCGCTCTGAACAGCATGCTGCGGAGTTTCGTGCAGCCGGGATTCAGCCGCTCATCGCCGACCTCGCGGAGTCAGCTCCGCTCCCGGATCCGGGCGACCCGGATGTCGTTGTCTGGAGCGTCGGATTCGATCGGACGTCCGGCAGCAGTCGTCAGGCGGTCTGGATTGATGGCCTGCAGCGACTGCTTGATTCCCTCCCTCGTCGACAGCAGCCACGACGGCTGCTGCTGACCTCCTCCACCAGTGTCTACGGTGACCATCACGGCAAAGATCTGGATGAATCGGTAAAGCCCTCGCCGCAGTCCGATGCCGGGCAGGTCTGTCTCGACGCCGAAGAACTGCTGCGGAAGTTCGCTGCTGCCACTTCCGATACGGCCGTGATTCTGAGACTAAGCGGAATCTACGGTCCTGGTCGCCTGCTGCGACGACTGGAAGATCTGCAGCAGAATCGCCCCATTCCTGCCGATCCGGATGCATGGCTGAACCTGGTGCACGTCGATGACATTGTGCGACTCATGCATGTGCTTGCCTTCTGCGACCAGCCACCTGAGTTGATCAACGTGGCAGGCACGGAAACACCTACTCGCCGCGAGTACTACAGCACACTTGCTGACCTGACCGGATCTCCGCCTCCGGTATTCGCAGTGGCGGCTGAGTCATCTGCAGGACGCCAGCCGTCCGGCAACCGACGAGTCACCAGCAGTGTTCGTTCGGCGTTACCGCTGAGGTTCCAGTTCGAGGACATTCGCAGCGGACTTGAGCACTGCCTGCAGCACGCAGCTGAATGACCGACCGCATTCGCGCAGGACGCCGGCAACTCTCCAGTCAGGGTAAAGGTGCAGCCAGAGTACACTGCCGCGCGACACGGGAGATATTCAGCCCCAGAATCTCCCCGGACGGTGTCACCAGCACCCCGCCGCATTCCTCCGGCAATACCGGGATGTCGTGGCAGATCATTCCGGTCAGCCCCGTCCTCCGCTGACTGAGCGGTCCGGCGCGGCCATCCAAGTGGATTCTCCGATCAAACAGGTCCGCAGGATCATGATCTGCCTGTATGGTCAGTTGCTTAACCTGCCCACCGCGGTGTACGGTCAGCCTGATTGCATCACCCGGTTCAGACTCTTCCAGCGCCACACGCATCGCATCCAGATCTTCAATCTCACTGAGCCCGATTGTCTGCAACTGATCGGAAACCTGAAGACCAGCTGCCTGTGCCGGACCGTTCGGTATGACCTCGGTCACGACGACGCCCGATGATTCTCTGCTCACCCGCAATCCGAGGAACACCCGCGCTGATGGTTCGGCATGATTCACAGCGGAGATGATCCCCGGCCCGCGAACCGCTATCCCATCGCTGCCGCTACTCAGTGAAACGGCATACACAATCTGTCCTCGGCAGGCTGTCGCTGAAGGAATCTGCGGCAGGTCATCGACTGTACTGTTGACGGTATACCATTGCAGGTTCTGGTCTCGCAGAGTTTGCTCAGCCGTCACCCGGAGACTCAATTTCGATCCCGCTCCGATCATGGCAGCTGACGCGGTTTGTCCAGCAGGGGTCAGCAGCCTTGATCGGTTGTGCAGGAAACCGACGCCAGCCGGTTGCTGCTGTTCGCTCCGCAGTCGGACAAGTCGAACGCGAATGCGGTCGAGGGATTCCTCACTCAGAGGTGCAACGGGAACCAGCAACGAACGTTCCGGAATCATCTCCTGCAACAACGGCTCCAGCAGTTTCTGCTCCCTGAACCAGCGCTGGATCGAGGTCAGCGAAATGTGGTAGTTGGCGTCATTACCAGCTCCAATCCGGCGATGCACACCAATCAACTGCCCGGCTGCATTCAGAAGCGGACCGCCTGAATCACCCGTACTCAACAGACAGTCTGTCCGGGTGCTTTCAGGCCGAATGCTCTGAATCGTGCCGAGTCGCAATTGAGCTGATTCCTGGACTCCTCCGCCAGCGGGCCATCCACTGGCAAGGACCCGGTCGCCCACTGCAGTTTCCAGTGCGGCTGGGGAAATCGCTATGTACGGCTGCCGCGTTTCGCCATCGTCCGTAAGCTGCACAATTGCAAGATCCCGCTCCCTGTCAACGACTTTGCGGATCGCTGTATGCTGACTGCCATCATGCAGTACAACCGCGATTGCCGCCGTCTCTGCGTGCAGGCCATGCGCTACTGTGAGCACATGCCCGGCAGGAGAAACCAGTACTCCGGAGCTGAAATCACTTCCGCAGCGAATTCGCACAGTGCTCTGAAGCACCTTCTGGATTCCCGGTGAAAGATGCTCGTCAGTTGCACTCCTGAGGTTCGTGCAACAGGTGAGCATGATCACAATCGGGAGCAGACGCATTGCTCTCAGCCGCGCTTCAGCCCAGTGACGACTCAGTTGCATGTCTTTCATTGGGTGATC
>JALQUR010000262.1 GCA_023260695.1 Planctomycetaceae bacterium | reverse complement strand
AATGATCGTCTGCTGACTGACCTTGCAGATCTTGGCTGCTTCGCCCGTCGTAAACACTGTCTTCATGAACATAATCCGTTACGAAATAAGCGATGAGCTGCAGACGCAGCAACCATCATCCAGCCGAAACTGGACGCCGTCCGTGACGCTTCTTTGATTACCCCGGAGCGAACGGCTCATTCCGTTCAACATCTCGGAGAATTTGACAGTCCTCATGCAGCTTGCCGTGATCAGAACCACAACAGGCAGATGCCAGCCGGAACGGCTGGAACACTACCTGCCCGATGAACCTGTCCACCGAACAATCTCGATCGGCCAATAAAGCCGACCAGCGTCCAACACCGTCGCCTCACTGAAAGCAGAGCTGTTCGCGGAGATGACGACGACTATTGAGAACACTCAGCATGCGACAAAGAGCCAGAAGAGAGTCGTCAATTCTCAAGGGCTATCAGGGTTTCCCCTGCCTTCGCCAACCATCGACACCGCCGATTGTATCCATTCACGAAAATCGGTCAACGCGAGTTTCCTCAACGCATCTTCCCTGAAACCCGCCGCCGAACGCACTATCGTCGCCCCAAACCCTCCGACTTAACATATCGGCTGTGATTTCCGGCAGATTGAGCAGACTCACGGGGCTCGGCAATCGGCACAGAATTCGTCGATCCAGCGTATCGGGGAAAACACACAACTCAGCTCTGCTGCGGGACTTCAGACAAGTTCCTTCTGCAACCGCTCGCTCAGTTCATTGACCGCGGTGAGTAGCTTTTCACGGACAGACTCCGGCTGCTCTGACAACGCTTCCAGGTACATCTCAGAAAGACCGTTGTTGATGCGATGCAGTGCACCGGCAGCACGCTTCCAGAACTGTTCCGGCGACATTGGCTCCTTGCGGTGCGTCATGTCATGGTCGGCAGTCCCGCCCGGAAGAGCTGCCGCACCCTGGCGGAATGGGGCATATGCGGAGTCACCCGAGTCGCGTGCGACCATCCCCATCGTTTCTGCTGCGGGATGCCCCGATCCGGGCAATCCCGCACGATCACCCTCGCCCGCTGGCACAAACCCAGCCGGGTCCATCACGGCCGATAACGGCAGATCACTTGTATTGACCGACATGGGAGGTGCAGCCCATTCGGACAATTCCTGGCCAGAATCCGCAAGCAGATCTTCGCCATTCTGAGCCCGCCGCCACGCACGCATTTCTGCCACGGTTGCCGCCGCGTCCTGAGCCCAGGCAAAACACTCTTCCGCATCATCCCAGTTGAGAGCAATGTAGAAAAATGACCACTTCAGTGTTTCGTACTTTGTGTAAACACTGCCGAAACGCTCCCAGACCCTGCGGCGCTGGTAAATCTGATCACCGCTCAATCCTACCATCTGCCCGAAATCAGCGTCCGTGCGACCGCGGGAGTACCGCTTGACCCACTTGCTGGAACATTCACCAACCACCCAGTTGCACTGACTGACCGCATCACGAGCCGCCTGGATCAACTGTTCTTCTGTTTCCGCCATGAGTATTCTCCTTCGCTCCCTGATCCCCGACCGGATCAAGTCGGGACTGTGTCGCCGGGCTCTGCTGCAGCCGCTTGCAACAACTTCCGTTCTCGCGAAACGTTCGGCAGACCCTCTGCTCCGTCGCGAACGCCCCATGCTACGGTGGAAATGAGTGACGTTCCACCGGGAGCCGCCTCTGTCATCGAGGTTTTGGGTTTCCAGAAACTCCGCAGGCCTCACCGTTCAACAAATCGCAGAACAGACCTCAAGCCTGCTGAGACTCACACATCTGTGCAACACCTGCGGCCCATGGCAGACAAGATTCCCGATACGGAATTTCATTGGAATTGGCTGCAGCACACTGGAAGTTCTGTCGATACATCCGCTATAACGACCTCAGCCGGTGTGAGCGGGCCAGTTCGCCCATCTCCCCCGGCTCTCCACAGCCACTTCAGTGGCTGGCGATGGAAGTGTTGTGAGCCGTGTTTATAAGGCCCGTGTTTGGCAGGCCCGTGTTCATCGGAACTGATTTCGAGTGCACAGCTGTGACCACAGCTGTGACGACGACTGTCAGGCCTGAAACAGGAATTCCTGAAACAGGCCTGCAGTTCAAATCGGTTCAGAATGCAGCTCACAGGGCACCAACATCACATCACCAACAGTACATATGGGGCGGTAGCCAAGTGGCTAAGGCAACGGATTGCAAATCCGTCACGCGCGGGTTCGACTCCCGCTCGCCCCTCTCGCAAAAAAAGGCACAGGGATCATCCCTGTGCCTTTTTTTGTATCCGCAGGCCGGGCTCTTGAACTGATCCATCGCCTCCAATTCCTGCGGGAGAAGTACAGACCGCAGGTATGGCGGTGATTCTGGCCCACGCTGATTGCTGTCAACGCTGGCATTGCCTCGGGCCTCCTCCCTGCATTTTCTGACAGGGTCTCACCGAGCCCCCTCCGCTGCACACCGCGCATAAAAAACCCACTCGCCGCTGCAACAGTGAGTGGGTCTGAGACTCGAGCAGTTCAGCTGTGAATCACAGGATGGCTCTGATCTTGGCCAGAAACTCCCGGTTGTTGGGGAATTTCTCCATCGTCTTCGTTAACTGCTCCATTGCTTCAACCGGGCTGAGACTGATCAGGCTGCGACGCAGCATGGTGATTCCGTCCAGAGTCTCCGGATCCAGAATCTTCTCTTCCCGGCGAGTTCCAGAGCGAGTGATATCAATCGACGGCCAGATCCGACGATCCGCAAGTTCCCGGCTGAGCACCATTTCCATGTTGCCCGTCCCCTTGAACTCCTGAAAGATCGCCTCATCCATTCGGCTGCCGGTATCAATCAACGCCGTGCCACACACTGTCAGCGACCCACCCTCATCAAACCGACGGGCCTGCCCAAACAGCTTCTTGGGAATATCAAGAGCACGGATATCGAGCCCACCGGTGGCTGTTCGCCCCGTGTTGCTCCACTTGTTGAATGCTCGGGCAAGACGCGTGATGCTGTCCAGCAGGATCAGTACATCCCGTCCCTCTTCAGCAAGTCGCTTGGCACGCTCAATGATCAGCTGACTGATGCGGATATGACTTTCAGAATCGCTGTCCAGGGTGGAAGAAATGACTTCCCCCTGTACCAGACGCTTCATCTCTGTCACTTCTTCAGGTCGCTCATCAATGAGCAGAACCATGAGATGGATCTCAGGATGATTCTCACTCACCGAATTGGCGATATCCTGCAGCAGCATCGTCTTGCCGGTTCGCGGCGGAGCGACCAGCAGTGCACGTTGTCCCTTGCCGATCGGACACAGCAGGTCCATGACCCGCATGGTGAGCGGACGCGGACCGGTTTCCAGCTGGATCTGCTCATACGGATTGATCGGAGTCAACTGATCGAACTGAGCAACATCTGCGTATTCTTCAGGAGTGAATCCGTCGATGGCTTCCACTTCCTGCAGACGCGGCCCCTGATTCCGAATACCCTGCCCCACTTCGCCACGAATCAGCACACCTTCACGCAGCCGATACTTCTCGATCAGAGAACTGGAGACAAACGGATTGGAGTCCTCTGCGGCGTAGTTTCGTCGCGGATCACGCAGGAATCCATACCCGCGATTATGCAGTTCCAGTATCCCCTCAAATGTTCCCTCAATGACCTCGGTAGAATGAGCGACACTGCGAGTACGCCGCGGTGATGCAGCTCGCTCGCGGCCGCGACCACGGCCCATTTCTTCAGAACGACCACCGCGTCCACGGCCACCACGCCCTCCACGCGAACGCCCTCGGCCGTCACCACGAACACCGCCATCACGGCCCCCATCACGGCCCCCATCACGGCCACCGTCACGGCCACCGTCACGGCCGCCACGAATACCACCGCGGCCTCCACGACCTCCGTCACCGCGAAATCCATCACGGCTGTCACGACTGTCACGGCTGTCACGGCTGTCACGGCTGTCGCGGCTGTCGCGGCTGTCTCCTGCTCGGCTGTCGCGGCTGTCTCCTGCTCGGCTGTCGCGGCTGTCTCCTGCTCGGCTGTCGCGGCTGTCTCCTGCTCGGCTGTCACGGCTGTCTCCGATACGGTCCGGACCACCACGGCGACGGCGACGACGACGGCGACGAGGACGACGATCATCGTCGCCACCCTCTCCGTCTGATCCCTCGCGACCGTCCTCAGAAGATCTGCCCCCGAAAAGCTCATCTCCATAACGTTCGAGATCATCATCGTGGTCATCTGGACCAGCACTATCCCAGTCGCTTCCGCCGGCATCATCCATGGTATCACGAGCCGCAGCGTTGCGCCGACGGCCTCGACCACGCGGGCGAGCATCTTCGTCGTCGCCAAAATCAAGCTCATCGGAGCTGAAGTAGGATAATGATGTATCCGGCTTCTCCTCCGCGAACTGACGTTCCTGCCGGCTGGATGTCCGTGATTCGTCTGCCGCAGTGTCATCACTTCCCTCTTCGGAGCGACGACGTCCCCGTCGCGGCGTTCGGCCACGACGCGGAGCTGGCTCGGAGGAGCCCTCGGGTTCAACTGCTTCCGGCTCCCTTTCAGTTTCGCTGTCCCGCGTACGAGTACGGCGAACTCGAGGAGCACGACGGGGCTTTTCGCTGCGGACTTCTTCGCCACTGTCCACACCTGAACCAAAATCATCAGATTCTTCGTCTGACACTGCTGCTTCCACTTCTTTGTCCTGCCGACCGCGAGCAGTCGATCGAGGACGTGTTGATGTTGACCGGGATGAAGAACGACGCCGGCTGACGCTGGGCTCTTCGGATTTGGAACGACTGATCGGCATTAAACTGTTACTCAAAACTCTTCTGCTCAAAACTCTTCTGCTCAGGTACCGGGAACCCGGATACTCCGCTGCAAATCGCAACCACGCACTTCAACTGGCCAGGACCAGGTGCCCCGGACACATCACAGATAGACTCGAAAAAAGTCACTGCGATTCACACCAGACCGACGCGAAGTCTGTCCCGAAACGAAGACATACGTCAGATCACTCTGGCCTGCATAAAATCCACCGGACCAGAGTCAGGCTGCAGTCATTCCGAAACCTCAGTCCGGAAAACTGACAGACAGAAAATAGAATCACACCAGGAGTTGCAACATCCGGCCTCCCGTCCCTTACCCGCAACCACCCAGCGTTACTGAGACGAAAGGTGACGGAGACGAAAGGTGACAGAGACGGAAGGTGACAGAGACGAAAGGTGACAGAGACGGAAGGTAATGAAGCCCCATGAGGGAACTGGCACTACCGGATCAGAAACGCCAATCCGTACAGTGCCCCGGATCACTGAGATGAATCTTGTCCAGTGCAGACATGGACGCTGCCGTCAGGAATGACACCCCGACGCAATCTATTCTGCACCGCAATCTATTCTGCACCGCAATCTATTCTGCACCGGAACTCTGAACAGTTGACTCCGCATGTGAATCGTGACCTGCACAGATCACAAGGAAACCTGCAACTGCTC
>JALQUR010000248.1 GCA_023260695.1 Planctomycetaceae bacterium | reverse complement strand
CGAAACACAGAAATAGAAAATGCAATGCGGAGACGATCCGCGAAAGACAAGCGGGGCATCCTACCCCTGCTGTCAATGATCGTCAACCTCCTTGCAACTCGTTCATCGTATTGACCCAAATTCGCGATTCGAACTCCTCGGAGCGGAGTCTGGTTATCACGAGTGGGAAATGCCGGACCGTATTACAGGTCAAGTGCGTCCGGGCTGAGGTCAGCCAGAGACGGTGCGGCGGGCCGATCTGGGTCAATCGGCCTGGATGCAAAGTCAGCAGCTCCCATGAGATCCTGGCGGGCCAGAGCCATTCTTGCTCGCGCTTCTTCCTGCTCTCTCAATGCAGAGTCGTGAATTCGTACCTGAGCATCCTGGTGCAAATGGAACCCGGTTCCAGCCGGAATCAAGTGCCCCAGAATTACGTTTTCCTTCAGACCCACAAGCTGGTCCATTCGACCGCCCAGAGCAGCCTCGGTGAGCACCTTGGTGGTCTCCTGGAAACTGGCGGCCGAAATAAAACTCTCACTGGAAACTGCCGCCTTTGTGATGCCGAGCAGCTGAGCACTGGCCTTGGCCTTGCGAAGCGGAGCATACTTAATGGGACGATCCAGCTCCGCATTCACCTCTTCAATCTCGGAGATCGCCACCTTGTCACCTTCCAGCCCCTGCACCGGATCGGGCCCCTGATACTCAGAACTGCCCGGATCCGTGATCCGTCCCATCGACTCCACGGCGTCGTTGACTCGCTTGAGTTCAAACTTGTCAATGAGAACACCGGGAAGCAGGTCAGTGTCACCAACACTGTCAATCCGCACCTTGCGAAGCATCTGGGAGACGACAATCTCGATG
Source organism: Planctomycetaceae bacterium (assembly GCA_023260695.1). Taxonomy (GTDB): domain Bacteria; phylum Planctomycetota; class Planctomycetia; order Planctomycetales; family Planctomycetaceae; genus SXXK01. Next base: position 2,853 of record JALQUR010000248.1, on the reverse strand, counting down.
TGCTTGTCATCAATCTCCACTCGCTGAGCACGGTACACGTTCTGAATTTCATGCAGCAGATACTGTTGCACTTCTTCTGGTCCGCTTACTCGCAGAATGTCCTGCGGTACGAGCGGTCCGCGAACAAGTGCATCGCCGGCCTTGACAAGGTCACCGGAGTGAACCTGAAGGTCCTTGCCGTGCGGAATCACGTGTTCCACTTCGGTTCCGTCAGCAGCCTTGACGACGACCAGTCGCTTGCCACGCTTCTTCTCAGCCGGCAATTCGACTTCGCCGTCAATTTCAGCAACAACCGCGGGATCCTTGGGCTTGCGAGCTTCGAACAGCTCGGTCACACGTGGCAGACCCCCGGTGATGTCCTGAGTACCTGAAGATTCTCGAGGCGTCTTGGCGACGACCGCACCGGCATTCACTGAACCGCCATCTTCCACTTCAATACTCGCCCCTTCAGGCAGGTAGTAGAAGTCCAGAATCTTGCCGCTGCCATCCTCTACAACAACCTGCGGATGCAGCCCGCCCTTGTGCTCAATCACAGTCCGACGAAGTGTGCCGGATCCCTCTTTTTCGACGCGGATCGACTGCGATTCAACGCAGTCCTCAAGCCGCACGCGACCGCCAACCTGAGCAATAATCGGGATGGCGTGAGGATCCCAGTTGCAGAGCACATCGCCCGGCCTGACCGCCTGATCCTCTGAAACCTGCAACACCGCTCCGTTGGGAACACGCTGCGCGTCTACTTCGCGACCACGATCGTCAACAATTGCCAGTTCTCCGTTGCGCCCGAGCACAACCTGACGACCCTCGGAGTTGATTACGCTGCGGATACGAGTAAATCGCACGCGCCCTTCGCGTTTTGCAATCATCTCACTTTCTTCCACAGCCGTCGTACCAACGCCACCCATGTGGAATGTACGCATCGTCAACTGCGTTCCCGGCTCACCAATACTCTGAGCCGCGATAATGCCGACAGCCAGACCCATTTCAACGAGGTCACCGGTACTGAGGTCCATGCCGTAACAACGCTGGCATATCCCAAGTGGTGCTTCGCATGTCATCGGGCTGCGAACCTGGATACGTTCCAGTCCCATTTCCTCAATCTGGCGAGCCTTCTCGACGGTGATCATCTCACCCTCGCGCACAATCGTCTCTTCCGTGATCAGGTTTACAATGTTTGTACGGCTGACGCGACCGCGGATCGCATCTGCCAGACTCACTTCAACCTTCTCACCGCGATAGACGACTCCACGAGTAAGCCCCTTGGTGGTCCCGCAATCTTCACAGGTCACCACCATGTTCTGACAGATATCAGCAAGCTTACGCGTCAGATAACCACTGTCAGCAGTCTTCAGTGCCGTGTCAGCCAGACCCTTGCGAGCCCCGTGAGTCGAACTGAAGTACTCCAGTACAGACAGTCCCTCGCGGAAGTTTGACTTGATCGGTGTCTCAATGATCTCGCCACTTGGCTTGGCCATGAGACCACGCATACCCGACAACTGCTGAATCTGACCGACACCGCCTCGAGCACCAGACTGAGCCATCAGGTAGATCGGATTGACATATCGGCCTTCATCTCGCTCGTCACCCTTAAGCTGCTCCATCATCGACTTCATGATGGCTTCGCGAGCGTGAGTCCAGGTTTCGAGCACCTTGTTGTAGCGTTCCTTGTCGGTAATCACCCCGCGATCGAACAGCTTCATGAGTCGCAGAACGGCCTTCTCGGAATCCGCAATCTGCTGGTCCTTGTTCGGTGCAGTACACAGGTCACTCACGCCGAACGAAAGGCCACTCTCCGTCGAAGTACGGAAACCAAGACTCTTCATGCGATCAAGCAATTCGATCGTTTCACGACGCCCAAGTTCCAGGTAACAGTCGGAAATCACACGGGCCAGATCCTTACTGCCCATCGTGATATTGTAGTAAGCCATCTTCTCGGGCAGGATATCGTTGAAAAACACTCGACCAGGAGATGTTTCAATCAGGCCGCCCGAACGAAACTTTTCCGCCCCGTCACCCTTCACGCGCTTTTTGCGAGGCAGTCGCACTCGCACTGTCGCATGCCGGCTGACCTTGCCCTGCTGGAACGCCATGAAAACTTCATCCGTAGACGCAAACACCATGCCGTCACCGACGTGATCAGGCTTCTGCAGCGTCTGGTAGTAACACCCCATCACAATGTCCTGCGAGGCGCTGATAATTGGCGAGCCGTTCGCAGGGCTGAAGATGTTGTGCGTCGACATCATCAGCGTGGTTGCTTCCACCTGAGCTTCCATGGAAAGCGGCAGGTGCACAGCCATCTGGTCACCGTCGAAGTCTGCATTGAACCCCTTGCAGACGAGCGGATGCAGACGAATGGCGTTACCCTCCACCAGAACCGGCTCGAATGCCTGGATGCCGATGCGGTGCAGCGTCGGAGCTCGGTTGAGCAGAACGGGATGGTCGCGGATCACCTCATCAAGAATGTCCCACACATCCTCGTCACGTCGCTCAAGCATCCGCTTGGCACTCTTGATCGTATCAGCGTGCCCAAGGTCCTTGAGCCGACGAATGACAAATGGCTGGAACAACTCCAGCGCAATCTTCTTGGGAAGGCCACACTGATGCAGTCGCAACTCGGGCCCCACCACAATCACACTTCTGGCAGAATAATCAACGCGTTTACCGAGCAGGTTCTCGCGGAATCGCCCCTGCTTGCACGGCCCGTTCGTCCAATGCGGTGAACGTAGGTTTCGGGGATGTTTGGAATTTCAAAATTGATGACGTGCGTGAGTTCGTCAATGTCGATACCCCGAGCCGCAATGTCCGTGTTGTGCGCCCCTCCGTGAATGGACTTGGTTATCTTCTTACTTGCAGATT
>JALQUR010000311.1 GCA_023260695.1 Planctomycetaceae bacterium | reverse complement strand
AGATACCGGTGGGGATCAGCACAATCCCGGCAGGAATCAGGATGTCCCACAGCAGCGAGATTGAGGGCGGTGCCGCAGCTGTGTCTGCCTCCGGGATATTCACGTGGTGGATCATCTTGTTCGGGGTGTAGCGAATGCAATCCACGATGTCAGCGCGGCTGCGTCTGGTCGTCAGCCGCATGAGTTTACCTGCTGCAGCTGGAATGTTGAGCCGGGCAGAGAGAACCTGAATGACAGTTGGCGGCGATTTCTTTGTGTTCCCGCCAGCGCGTAGAGCACGGGGCGGTGGAACTGAGGAGAAGACCATTTGAGGATCATGTCAGGCAGGTGCCTGAACCGTGTGCTGGCGCACCTCGGCCGATACCGGGCTGCCACTTCGTCCAATGAGACGCAGTCGGCGGTGCCTGCCGCCCAATTCGCCTCGTTGGGCGAATTGAGCGGGAGGAATGGATTCCGGACCACAAAGAAGTGCAGTGATGACCAGGTGTGTGCAGCCGGGCACGAGGTCAGGCGTTGAGCTGGGATTCCAGTTCGGCGGCTCCGGCGGCGATGGCTTCGTCCAGTTTGTCTACCAGACGTGCTCCAGCTTCCGCCAGATCCGGTCGTCCGCCGCCGCCACCACCGGCAATGGTCGCTGCGGCCTTGATCGCCTTGCCGGCGTGCAGGTTCTTTTCCTTGACCAGTGGTCTGGATGCAGCTGCGATCAACGCCACCTTGCCGTCCACTTCGGCACCCAGAACCAGGGCAATCGGGCTGAACTGTTCGCGCAGCTGGTCGGCGTAATCACGCAGCGATTCGCGAGTGGCGCCGTCCAGTCTGCGGGCCACCAGTTTCACGCCATTGACTTCCGGGGCACCTTCCACAAGGCCACTCAGCGCCTGCCCAACCGATGCCGTGTTCAGTTCGGCCAGTTTCTTTGTGAGCTGACGGACCTCTTCCTGCAATGCGTGCACGCGGGCGGGCAGATCGGCCGCTCGCGGAGCCTTTGTCAGCCGCTGCAGTTCCGCCAGCAGTTCGTCCGCTTCGCGTCCCTTCTGCAATGCCTTCGGTCCTGTGACGGCAGTGATGCGGCGAACACCGCGGGCCACGGGTTCTTCCGAGACAATCCGGCACAGGCCGGCCTGTCCGGTGTTGCTGAGATGGGTGCCTCCGCAAAGTTCCACGCTGAAATCACCCATCGTGACCACGCGGACGAGGTCCGGGTACTTCTCACCGAACAGTGCCATCGCCCCCCGCTGCCGGGCTGCTTCGATCGGCAGCAGTTCGGTGGTGACCGCTGCACCACCGGCGATACAGGAGTTGATGATGTCTTCCACCTGACGAACTTCGTCGGCGGTGAGCGCCTGCTGGTGAGCAAAGTCGAATCGCAGTTCATCGCCCTGAACTCGGGAGCCGCGCTGAGTTGCCCCCTTGCCGACTACGGTGTGCAGGGCGTGATGCAGAATATGCGTGGTGGAATGCGCACGCCGGATGGCAGCTCGACGATCTGCATCAACAATGGTGCGAACGGTCATGCCCCGGGACAGGCTTCCGGAACGCAGGCGGCCGGCGTGAATCCAGAGTTCGCCGTCCTTCTGGGTATCGACGACTTCGAATTCCATTCCGTCAGCGGTG
>JALQUR010000636.1 GCA_023260695.1 Planctomycetaceae bacterium | reverse complement strand
ATTACCCATGCTCAGTGCGTAGTTTGACTTCGTACTGTGGCCGTCAAGTTTCGGCTGCGGGTCCGATGGGCACATGTTAGCCGGAATTGCATAGTGACGGTAGAGCTTTCCATTTGCGTCTACCTGACCTTCAAAATTGGTGAGTCCCCAGGCGGGGCCAGCAAGTGTGAAATCGAGAGCGTTGTACAGGTTGTCCTGCTCAATGAACGGCAACAGTCGGACAAGGTAGGAACCGCGACTGCCATTGGACCAGTTGTTGAGCCCGGTAGTCGGAAACACCGTCATCGGAAACTGCTTGAAGACGTCATGGTAGTTGTGCATGGCAATCCCCAGCTGATGGAGATTGTTCTTGCACTGCGTCCGCCGGGCCGCTTCACGCGCCTGCTGCACAGCTGGCAGCAACAACGCCACAAGAATCGCGATGATCGCGATGACAACCAGCAACTCAATCAGCGTGAAGCCTCTCGCCCCACGTCGAATTCCGCGTTCTCGCATACCTCAAAACCTCCAGACAGAGTCAGTTAAGAACAGGAAAAACTGTATGCAGGCGTTTCAGTATCGGACGAGAAAGTCCGGTCGCTGACAGAAACAGGGGTAGTTCTGCTGGTTGCTGTTCACAAACACGACTGAACAAAACCGGCCGACAAAGCTGATTCAGCTGTCATTTCAGCAGTGCGAAGGCACGCGCGTTCGGCCAGGCCGATGCTATTTCACCGAGAATCGGAACGACGGAAAACCTCCCGCGAGAAAAAGAACTGCTGCTGTCCGATAATCAACAAGGACCAGCAGAAACAGCCGCGGCAGCCGTCCATAAATCGCACAAAAAATCACCCCCGGAAGCCTGCAACGTGCTCCTCAGGGATTTCATCGCGGAATCTGCAGAATCTGATGTGCACTGCGACCACTTCTGCGGAGCAGTATCAGGCGAGTCGCCTCTGCAGGGATTTCCGGCAGGCTCATGTCGGAAAAATCATCGCCAGACCAGCGCACCTGCCACTGACACGTCCGAAGTTCCGCCCGCGGAATGCGCACGACAGACTCGTTCGCAGCAGCAAATCCATCACCCGAAGATCGCTGCCGTATTCGCACGGCCCCATCCGCAGCTGAACCAACCAGCGCAGCTCCGCTGCCGTCCCGGCAACCGACGCTGTCAACGATTCGCAGAGCAACCATTTGCTGCTGCTGCCGAAATTCATTGCGAAGCAGTCGCACCGGTCCATCGTGCCTGACGACGACAACATCAACGCGGTCGTCACCGTCAGCATCCAGCAGACTCAGACCACGCCCCAGCTGAGCAGTCTGCAGAGCAGATTCCGTATCTGCTGCTGCCGGCTGCAGTCGTCCTGTCGCGTCATTCAGCAGCAACAGCAGCGGCATTTTCCACGGTCGTCCCGACGCGGAATAGTCATCGATGTCTCCGTTGGAAATCAGCACATCTGACCATCCATCTGCATCAAAGTCGGCTGCCTGCACCCCAAAGCCGAGCAGATTGAATCCACTCTCCCCGGCACCATGCAACCGTGTCCGATCCAGAAACAACCCACACGACTGACCGGAGTACAGTGTGTTCTCTTCGCGATAGAAGTTCGTTACGAACAGGTCCGCATGACCGTTCCAGTCGAAATCTGCCAGAGCCACACCCATCCCCGCATGCGTCCTGCCTGATTCCGGAACCGCGACACCGCTTACAGCAGCGGCGTCTGTGAATGAGGGCACTGATCCGGACTGATCTGACCGGAGGTTCGTGAGCAGCAGATTGGGCATGCCGTCATTGGCAATGAACAGATCGGTCCGGGCATCGCAGTTCAGATCCGCGGCCACGATCCCCAGCGCCCGACCGGGAAATTCGCTCAGGCCGCTCTGCTGACTCACATCCGTAAACTCACCATTGCCCTGATTCAGAAACAGCTGGTTGAACGCAGGGCTGAGCTCCCGAGGATCACACGTTGCCGGCTGCCCCGCACTGTTCACACAGACGCGCTTCCAGTCTTCCACATAATTGATCACAAACAGTTCCGGGAAACCATCAGCGTTCAGATCCGAAAAACAGGCACCGCTGCTGCAGTGAATCCCATGCCGCAGACTGTCGGGCGTCACGTCCCTGAATGTGCCGTCGCCCTGATTCTGCAGCAGCCGACAATGTCCCACATTGGCAATCAGCACATCGGCAAATCCGTCGTTGTCAAAGTCTCCCACTGCCGCCGCCATACTGTGAGACAACTCCTGCACGCCCGCTTCAGACGTACAGTCAACGAACGCCGCGCCGCGGACATTCCGAATGAAGGCATCGTTCAGAAGCGACCCGGCATCTGCTGTGTCAGCCTCGCTCACCTGCCCCTGCGGGAAATACAGATCCGGCCAGCTGTCGCCATCCATGTCCAGTACCGCCGCACCGCCACCGACTGTTTCCGTAATCAGCTTCTGAGCACTTGCTCCGTTGTGATAGCTGAACTGCAGCTGCAGCTGCTCGGCAACGTCACGAAATGTGCCGCCAGCTGCGGCAGCGCGAGCCGGCACGGTCACCGACAGTAATTCTTCCGCCTCAAGCAGAACAACTGGTACCAGTCGCTCGACTTCGGCGTCGACGCCAACTGCCTGCACCTGCTGCTCACCCAGTAACGCGTCCCAGAGTTGCGCCTCCCCCGCCTGACCACTCCGCTGCAGACGCGTGCGAATTTCTCGCATGACAGGTTCTCCCATTTCAGGGATCGCCGCCTGCGGTCGCAGCATGCGATAAGCCAGAATCTCCAGCTGATCCAGTTCCGCAGTAAGTTCCCGCAGCTGCGCTGAACGGACCGACTGTCCAGTCTGCTCCAGCGCCAGAGCCAGCTGATGACTTGCTGCCGGCGACCATGGATCGCAAGCCCTGCGGTACTCCGCTATCTGCAGCAGCTGTGTCCAGTCCTGCTCTGCCGTAGCCAGTTCCGCAGCCAGCTGCCACACCTCATCCGGATCTGCAGCCTGCAGCGTGTAGGGCATGCTGACCCCGATGTCCGCTGGATTCCTGCCGCTGCGTACAGCCAGCACCAGCTGCAGTCCGCTGGTGCCATTATCGGTGTCGCTCTCCCCATTCGACTCCCGCCGCAGCGGCGATATTGCGTCGCCGGCAGCCCCACTCTGCAACAGGGTCCTCAGCAGCGCGATGCGGCTGCTTCTGTCCGCAGGGTTTGTGTCTACAAACTTCTGCAGACTCATCCTTGCCTGACGGTTCTCCTGAACCGGGCGGCCCGCAAGCAGTCGCATGGCCAGTTCTGCAGGTTCCAGCGTTCGCAGTGCTGAAGCATCCGCTGTTGCCTGCAGCAGGTCACCGCGACGCTGCTGCAGTGCATACAGGGAAATCAGTTCCCGCAATGGCGGCAGATACTTCGGATCGGCATCCCTGGCTTCCTGAAACCGCTGTTCCGCACGGACAGCATCTCCTGACTGCAGTGCCACCATCCCCTGCGCGAACCGGGCTTCTGCAAGTTCGTCACCGGATGCGACCTCCAGCCGAGCAGCAAGCTCCTGTGCCTGCTGCAGGTCACCGCGATCCTGAGCAATCAGAACCAGCAGCAGCAGGGCCCGCACATTGTCAGGATTCTCAGCCAGCACCTGTCGCAGCCGTGTTTCCGCTGCAACCGTACGCCCCGCACGCAGTGATTCTTCCGCATGCTGAACAAGTTCCTGCTGCCGATTCTGCTGTTCCGAATCCACCGGGCTGCTGCGAATCCACCATGCCGCCAGCAGACCGACCGTCAGCGCGATCAGGATGAGCAACTGCTTCAGTCGGAGTCGTCTGTTCACTCGATCCACTCTCGGAACACAGGCACGGTACTGGCAACTCCGCAGAGTTCTCCAGATCAGCAGGTAGCTTAGCCTCGCTGCGGGTTGTTTTCGACCAGGCAACGAATTCTCAGGGATTGCTCGGTTTTCCTGCTCACACCCACGTTTTCAGAAACCCGGGCACCGCTTTCCACGGAATTCTGATTACACTCTCCGCAGCAGCCCCGCCATGCTGCTTACACGTATGGGCGATCACCCTGCCTGAATTCGGCCACCCGGTTTTCCTGCTGTTCTCACTGTAAACTCAGAACGCGAGATCAATGAATGTCGGCTGGTTCTGCACATTTTCTGCCAGAACTTGAGCGTCTGCTGAGTGAATGCCGCCAGCGGGTTCGTTACCAGCAGGCACTTCGCGGTGGAGCCGAAACACTTGCCGTCATTCTGTTCAGTATCGCCGCAGCCTGCTTCGCCGACTGGTTGCTCGTGCTCCCCTCTGTACTCAGACTGTTCCTGCTGATCATTCTCACCATTGCCAGCTGGGGCGTGTTCTGGCTGCGACTGATCCGACCCATGCGGACAGAACTGCCTGCAGAAGAACTCGGAGCAGCCATTGATCTGCAGTACCCTGGCCTTCAGGAAGCTGTCTCCACGCTGGTCACCAGCAGGTCCGCTGATGTTCGATCCGATGTTCTTCTCAAGGGTCTGCAGCAATCCGTGACACGACAACTCGAAAGTGTGCGTCCGGATCGGGTGATCGGATTTGAAACGGCTCAGAAGATCCTCCGGTTCACAGCCGGTGGCACATCGATTCTGGCCTGCCTGCTGTTGTTCTGGCCGGATCGCTCACTGCTGCTGCTCAACCGCCTGGTCACACCATTCGCCAATCTGGAATCAGCAACCAGTCTGTATTTTGAGGTGCCGGACGGGAATCGCCTTGTTGCTGCAGGTTCTCGCGTCACCATCGCTGCAATACCGCGCTGGCGTTCAGCGCAACCAGGGCCGTTGCCGGAAGAAGTCTCTCTGGAAGCAGCAACCGATACTGCGGATTTTCAGCCGCAACCGCTGTACTGGAATCCTGCTCAGGAACGCTTCGAAACAGCTCTGCAGGATGTTCGTGATGATCTGCGTTACCGAATTCGCAGTGGTGCTGCCGTTTCACAGTGGTACCAGCTGCTCACAGCAGAACCGCCGCAGATCGACTCCGCCGTACTCATCGAAACATCACCAGCCTACAGTGGTCGCGGAATTCTGGAATACGATGGCGTCGTAGGAGAAATCTCCGTCTTTGAACGAAGTGATGTCCGGATTCAGCTGCAGTTCAGTCAGCCGGTCGAAACCTGCCTGATCCGCTGGATCGACTGGACGCCGCTCAATTCGGTTTCCTCGGCCGATTCCGACAGCCCGCTGCGAACACAGGAAGAAGGCCTGCTTCCGGAAGAGATTGCTGCACTGGCAGCCGAGGCAGAAATGGCCACCGAGCAGCGCGCTCAGGTAACCGCACCCGCTGACCTGCAGTCAGTTCTTGCCGAAGACGGCAGATCCGCAGTCATTCACTTCACCGCAACAGGAAGTGGCCGCTTTGAATTTTCTCTTGCCGGAACTGCTGGACTGCCAAATCCGACGGAACCGTTCCGCAGACTGCAGCTGACAACCGACAGCCCCCCGACACTGGAAGTCACCGGAATCAGCGATGGGCTGGAAGTACGACCGAACGACAGTCTGGCACTCAGATATTCTGCCCGCGACGACTTCGGACTGGGGCTGGTGGAATTCACCATCCGCCGAAATGAAGATGAACCGCTGGTTTTTCCCGCCAACCCTCCTGCTGCCGGCGAACGGAATCTGAGCGGAGAGCTTCTGATCGATCTTGGCCAGTTGTCCCTCAGCAGCGGAGACGTGCTGGAAGTCATCGGCACAGCAGCGGACCGGCGCCCGCAGCCAGGTCCGCAGATTGTGCACCTTGGACCGTGGCAACTGCGAATCTCAGAAACGGCCGCCGCAATCGGACAGAATGCCCTGGCGGAGGCAAATCAGCAGCTGCTGCAGTCGCTGCGAGAGATTCTGCGGGAACTGGAACAGGACCTGACTCACACACAGCAGCTCAGTGAATCCACTCAGCGGGAATGGGGTCCCGACCAGCAACAGCAGTCTGCTGAGCTTTCCGAAATGCAGCAGACCCGAGGCAATCGCTTA